>JANOTG010000535.1:0-1515 GCA_031416215.1 Betaproteobacteria bacterium | reverse complement strand
CAGTAGGGGCCGGCGATGAAGCGCCCAAAGTCAAGTACACGAATTCCGTCGAGCAGCCGCATGGTCAAACCTCAGTTCCTGCCTGTATGTTAGCGCCCGTGGGGCGGCCCCGGCGCGCACCATCAGTTACCATGAAGCGTGTCTTTGTAGATCGCCGCCATGACCACCCTGCGCCCGTTTCACCTTGCGTTCCCGGTAACTTCCCTGGCCCATGCCCGTTCGTTTTATGGCGGCCTGCTGGGCTGCCCCGAGGGCCGCTCCAGTGACGAGTGGATCGACTTCGATTTTTTCGGGCACCAGATCGTCGCCCATCTGGCACCTGAAGAGGCCGGGCACCGCCTGGCGACGCCGGTCGACGGGCACAACGTGCCGGTGCGCCATTTCGGCATCATCCTGGCCATGCCGGAGTGGGAGCTGTTGGCCGACCGCCTGCAGGCGGCGAATACAAGTTTCATCATCGCGCCGTACGTGCGGTTCAAGGGCGAGGCGGGTGAACAGGCGACGATGTTTTTTCTCGACCCCTGTGGCAATGCACTGGAATTCAAGAGTTTTGCCAACATGTCGCAGTTGTTTGCCAAATAGTGCTTTTCCATCCGACGGCGAGATGCCATGTCCGAACCCGTATTGACCATTGACATCGTCTCGGACGTGGTCTGCCCCTGGTGTTACATCGGCAAACGCAAGCTCGAGGCGGCGCTCGCCTTGCCGCAAGCGGCCAAGCTGCCGAAGGTGCAGATTCGCTGGCACCCGTTCCAGCTCAACCCCGACATGGCGACCGAGGGTGTTTCGCGCAAACAGTACCTGGAAGACAAGTTTGGCGGGCCGCAACGTGCGGCCGAGATTTACGAGCGGGTGCGCGCAGCCGGCCGCAGCGCCGGGTTGGAGCTCAATATCGACGGCATCACACGCCAGCCCAATACGTTGGTGGCACATGCCCTGATTGCGTTCGGCCAGCAGCATGGCGCGGGCGACGCGGTGAAGGAGCGGCTGTTGCATGCCTATTTTGTCGAGAACCGTTTCATCGGCAGCGTCGATGTGCTGGTGGACATTGCCGCCGAGGCCGGGCTGGATGCCGATGCAGCGCGGTTTTGGCTGAATGACCCGGCGCAATTGCAGGCCGTGGCGCAGGCCGACGCACAGGCGCGCGCCATGGGTATCAGCGGTGTGCCGTTTTTCATCTTCAACCAGAAGCTCGCGGTGTCCGGGGCGCAAGACCCGGCCACCTTGCTAGACGCCATGCAACAGGCCATGGCTGCCGCTTGAACTCCGGCCGGGTTCGCGTGATCGTGCCGCCCTGCGGATGCCGGGACAGGATGCAACAGTGACTGTGCCGCGCAAGGAGCAGCTGGATACGCTGGCCGTCAGTCTGTTGCTGGCCTGCTCGCTGTTTTGGGGTTTTCAGCAGGTGCTGGTGAAGGCGACTGTCACTGAGCTGGCGCCGGTGTTTCAGGCCTTCGTGCGGTTTGCCGGCGCGACCCTGGTGTTGTGGTGCTGGTGCCGCTGGCGCGGCATACC
>JANOTG010000534.1:0-5252 GCA_031416215.1 Betaproteobacteria bacterium | reverse complement strand
CGAGATCGCGCGCCAGCCGGGCGCCATGGGGGCGGCGGATATCGTGCGCTGGGCCCGCCAACAATTGCAGTAATACGACAGACCATCGTGGAACGCACCATCCGCCCCTGGGGCTGGTACCAGACCTTGTCGGAAACGCCTGGCAACAAGCTCAAGCGTATTCACGTGTTGCCAGGACAACAGCTCAGTCTGCAAAAACACCGGCACCGGGCCGAGCATTGGGTGGTGGTGCAGGGTACTGCGTTGGTCACTGTCGGTGAGCGCGTGCAGGAGTTGCGCCCGGGCCAGCATGTGGACATCGCGCTGGGTGAGGTGCATCGACTGGCCAACCGGACCGACACGGCAGTAGAGATTGTCGAGTTGCAGTTTGGCAACTATCTGGGCGAGGACGACATCGAGCGGCTGCAGGACGATTACGGCCGAAACTGAAGGCGGGCACGCCGGCGTTGTGCTGGTACGATTTGCCGGGTTGCGCCGGGCGTTGGACCGGGCCCGGACTTGAATGGATGCCCGATTGACTACAGCCCCCGCGCCCTCCCTGCCCGACGACACGATATTCGCCACGCTGTCCGGCTTGCAGGCCTGTGTCGATGTCGGTGGCACCAAGGTCGCGGTGTCTATCGCCGGCCGCGGCGGCCTGGTCGGCAAGCTGAGCGAGCCTACGGCAAAAGAGGGCGCGTCCGATGCACTGGGCCGGCAGGTCTTGGGCTTGATTGCGCGCAGCTGTGTACTCGCGGGTTGCTCGGTGCGTGATATCGAAGCCGTGGGAGTCTCTTCATGCGGGCCGTTCGAGATCGTTGACGGTTGTGTCGAGCTGGCCGCACCCAATATCTGCGGTGGCCTGGCCGGCCCGGCCCGTGGTTTACCCAACGCGTGGATGACGGCGCTGCTGGAGGCGCCGTTGCGTGCTGCTTTCGCCCGGGTGCGTGTCGCCAATGACGGCATTGCCGCATTGGAAGCGGAGCGCCGCTGGGGGGCTCTGCGGGGCCTGGACCATTGCGCCTATGTGACCTGGAGCACCGGCATCGGCATGGGCCTGTGTGTGGACGGCCATGTGTTGCGCGGCAAGAACGGCAATGCCGGGCACGCGGGGCACATGTTCGTGAACGACAACACGGACGCTTTGTGCGGATGCGGCAACATCGGCGATGTCGAGGGTCTGATCGCCGGTAACGCGATCGCCCGGCGTTTTGCCGCGGCCGGATATGCCGACGCGGCGACCCTGCTGGGCGCCGCACGCCATGGCGATAGCAAAGCGCTGGAGCTGGTGGACGGCCTGTGCCTGGTGATGGGCCGCACCCTGTACAACCTGGTGATCACGCTGGACCTGCAGCGCATCAGCATGGGTGGCAGCGTGTTCTGGCACCACCGTGATTTTTTGTTGCCGCGCCTGCGTTCCCACATCAACGGGCGCCTGGGCGCGCTGACCGAGGGGTTCGCGTTGTTGCCGGCCGGTCTCGGTGAGCAGGTGGGTGATTACGCGGCGCTGGCCTTGGTGGCTTGACTCAGTCGCGAAGTGCCTCAGGGAACAATCGTCCAGCGATGGCCGCACTTCTTGCAGCACACCAGGGCCTGGCCGTTGCGGCGGTCTTCTTCGACCAGGGTCAGGCTGCCGTAGACGGTGCATTGCGCGCAGTTGGCCTGATTCGCCACGTCCTCGGCGTGCATCAGCAAATACAGATAACGCCGCAGGGCCCACAAACCAATGCCGCCGGAGACGATGATGAAGGCCACATCAGCCAGCTTGTCGCCGATGCTGCCGCCATGAAATGCCTCCATGCTCGCCATCAGCGCGATCACGCACAGAAACGCCAGCAACATGTGGGCATGGCTGCTGAGCAGTTCGCGCTCGTACCATTTGCGAAACCCGACCTTGCGGATGCCGTCGGCCAGGGAGCGATTGAGCGGGTTCATGGTGTGCATACTGACACAAATCGCGTTGTTCTGCCCAGGCGTGCCACCGGCGGCTATTTGCGCAGCTTGAGCGCCAACACACGCTGCGCCACGCAGCGGCCCTGCGCCTGGCCGCCGACGACGCCAAAGTTGAAGTGGATGCCGGCAAAGAGGCGTGACCGTGCAGCCTCATCGGCGGCACTGCGAAAGTCCTTGAAGGTGCGCGGACCCCAGCCACGGTCGTTGTGGGTGTTGTCGGTAAAACCGGTGGCCTCGCCAAAGACGCGTTCCAGCACGCCGGCTGCGGCGCTCGACTGCACCGAGTGGCCGGATGGGTATTCCGGAAACGGCGGGGTATCCATCAAGGTCGGCACCCAGTTGCTGTCGAGCACCAGTTGCACGTAGGTCGCCGGGCGCAGGACATTGAGCGTGTATTTGGTGGCCCAGGACGCAATAAAGGCATCCGCCATCGCCAGATTCAGTTGGGCCATGGTCTGCGCCGCGTCGGCCAGGCTGGCTCGACGCTGCTTGAGAAGGTCGTTGGTGATGAAGACCCAATGGCCGGCCGGGGTCGGTGTCTTGCCTGGGTCGTCGGCCCAGTACAGGGCGACCTGTCGCTGCTCCTGGGTGGCATTCTTGCTGATGTTCCAGACCTGTTGCGCGTCGCGGTAGAAGGGCGAGCCGGGTTCTTCAGAATAATCCGGTGGTGGCGGAGCCGGGCAGTCGGCGGCAGCCTTGAGCACGAAGGGGCGGTTTTGTCCCCACCGCGGCAACAGGGGTGCGGCGAATGCGGGTGGAGTGGCGCTCCACTGGCCGGCACCGCCCGGCGGCACATAGTTGGGCTGATTGCGTCGGGGCGGACCCCAGGCTTCATGGCCGCCATCGGTGCGGGCCCAGGTCATGATCGCCATCGCCATCAGCCGACCAAAACTCTCCGAGCGGTTGCTGATCTCGGGCGTCAGCTGCGCCGGGTCGAAGTCCTGTGACTGCCGCAGCTGCATGGTGCGCTCCAGCAGATCGATGCGTGCCTTGTTCTCGGCGTTGGCGCTGGAGAACATCATGCGCGTCATGCTGGCCAGCGCGTCGTTGGCCACACTGGGCCAGTGCAGCACTTCGTCGGGCTGGGCCCAGGGCAGTGAACTGAGCTCGTTGAGCTGACCGGCCAGGCTGTTGTGCTCCGGCATGCCCGGCAGCACGGATTCGTACAAGGCCATGCCGACGTAGGCCAAGGCGCGCGAGGCCACCGGCGGGCTGAACCCCGGTGTCTGCTGCGTCAATTGCAGTACCAGCGCAAACCAGTCGGTGGCGACTGCCGCGCTGTAGCTCGCCGCAGGTCGTGATGACGGTGCTGTCTGGGCCATTGCCACTGAGGAGAAAACCCCGGTCAGCAGGGTGACAACTGCTGCGCACATGCGCCAAAACCGCTGCCGGTGGTGCGCGAGCCGCGGGCTCATTAGAGTACCTTCGCTCTGACGAGCTGCGGTGCGAGCTAGTTTGGGGCGGCCCGGCACGTCGCTCATGGCGTCTTCCACGGGCTGATGCCAGCTTGCCGGTCCACGGTATAGAAGGCATCAGCAGCCACGTTGGCCCATGGGCCCCAGCCGCTGAACGGCCACAACACACGCACACGTACATTTTTTGCCTTGCCCAGGCCGAAATGTATCCAGCCCAGGTGCCCGCTGGCGTGGCCGCCGCCCACGGTGAGTTCCTGGCGGATGATGCGTTCACCCAGGTCGACCTCGACCCAGGCACCGATGGCGTCGCGATTCCCGCCGTTCTGGCGCAGGCGTAGTTGCAGCCAGCCGCCCATGGGTTGTGCCCGTTCGGCAGTGCCGGTGCCGACATTGCGCCAGAGCTGCGCCTTGTCCCAGCGGTTGACCACGACCATGTCGAGCTGACCGTCGGCATTGAGGTCTACCAGCAGCCCGCCTCGGCCACGCCGGTAACTGGCTACACCGGCCTGCTGGCCGACTTCGGTGAAGCGCCCGTCGTTTTGCTGCAGCAACAGGTTGTTCGGGTCCAGCATGGCGAAGTCGGGCATGGTCGACACGTTTCCCTTGACGATGAAAAGGTCGGCCAGACCATCGTGGTTGACATCGGCAAACTGTGCATGCCAGGCGGTGGAGGGGTGGATGTCGCCACCCACGTAGGGCCGGTGCGCTGTGACGCCGCGTTTGTAGGCCATGTCGCTGTAGCTGGGTTGGCGGCCGTCGCCGTCGAGCTTCTGCAGCTTGTTGTCCGACATGCTGGTCAGGAACACCTCGGGGAACCCATCCCCGTCGAGATCGTGGCTGGCAATACCCATGCCCCAGATCTGCAGTGGCTTCCAGCCTTGATCGGTCGTGTACAGGGTCGGTAGCTGCCCGGGCGCGACTTTCCACAACTGTTCCTGCCCGCCTTTGTAGAACTCGCGGTCGTTGCTGACGCGCAAGCCTGCCTGACCGTTGCGGCCCCAATCGGAAAACAGCATCGACAGGGCGCAGTGGCCCGGAACGAGCTCCGTCGGTGCAGCAAACTTCTTGCCGCCCGGCGCCGGTCGCAACAAGCTGCCTGGCGTGCAACTACCCCAGGGGAACTCGGGTTTGCTGCGGTCTACGTAGGTTCCGATAGCAAGCGTTGGCCAATCCTGTCCACGTTCCCAGGTGGCTGAGAAGGCGCTGTGCAACAGATTGCCACTTTGCAATGTCCATTTCTCGGTGGCACGCTCGAACCGGCAGGCGCCCATGCCGCGAAATACCTGCACTTCACCGACCCGGAGTACAACGAGGTCGATGTTGCCGTCGCCGTCGATATCCAGTGGATAGGCGCCATTGGCACCTGTCAGTTCGAGGCCCGAGCGCTGCTCCTGCAGTTTGATCGGCCCACCCAGGGTGCTCCGGTTGCGGTAGAAACGGGCCTTGTTGACACCACCGGTGACATACATCTCAGGCAGGCCGTCACTGTCGCAGTCGAACGCCGCCACGCCGCCACCGACCTGGAATTCGTTGTCACCATCAAATCGGCTCTGCAGACCGGCGCTGTCGGTTTCCTCGATGAAACGAGGAGTCACCAGCGGCTCGGCGCCATGCGCATCGGCCAGCGCCAGCGTCAGCATGAGGAAACAGGTGGTGTGTCGCATGTCAGCTAAGCGTGGGCACTAGGGTTGTTGGTGGCGTTGATGTGCTCTTGCGCGCGCCCTCCGCGTTCGTGGCATTTCGGCTGGCGCGACGCCCAGTCCCGGGCCAGCGCGGCGGGTGTCCGCGCCGTTCTGCTTGCAGTCTCGCGCAGATGGTGTTGCAGCACTCCATGGGGTTGGCGCGACCCCGGATGCGGGAGCGCGTGACTCTGTGGCATGCGCGAATACTTTCAGCAGACCGGCG
>JANOTG010000533.1:0-2056 GCA_031416215.1 Betaproteobacteria bacterium | reverse complement strand
CAATAAGACCACCTTCGCGATGGCCATCGCACTGGCTGCGCACGAGGTCGATGCGCTCGAGGCGGTGTACCTCAACGATGAGCTGGTGACGCTCGACGGCTCGGGAAATGTGACCACAGCACCTTACAGCATCGCGCAGTCCGGCAGCGCCACCGAGTACGGCACCGGTGTCCCGCAAGCCCTGGCCTACACGCCGATCGCCGGCACCCTGCGCTGCTTTACCGGGACCAGTGGCGGACCGGATGGCGACATTGTCGATGTGGGCAGCACCAGCGGCGGCGGCAACATCATCACGACAGTCGCCGGAGCGACGATTCAATACCAGTACTCGGCATCGGTCCCGAAGGCGAATGTGCGTCTGGTGGCGGGCACGGCCGCGCAGTCGGCCGATACGCGAATGGTTGCGCTGTTCCCGACCCTGTGGACGGCCGCGCACCGGGCTCAAGGCGTGGCCTACCTGGTGTGCGAGTGCACGTACGACGAGACCGCGTTTCCCAGTGGCCTGCCGAACTTCACTGCCGTCATCCGTGGCGCGAAGGTCTATGACCCCCGGCACAACCTGTGTTCCTGGTCCGAGGCGTTCGATGACGCAAGCTGGCTTGCCATCACCACCAAGGTGGTCAGCGCCAACACGCATGTCGCACCCGATGGGACAACCACGGCCGATACGCTGACCGACAACAACGCTGCAGCCTACCTCGGGATCCAGAAGTCACGCGCGATCGTCAACGATTCGAGCAGCCACTGCTTCTCGATTCATGTCCTCAAAACCGCGGGCGGGACGTCGGCCACCTTCGGCCTGAACTTCTCGCTCTCCGGTGGCACATCGGTGTTCCAGAACGTGCGCCTGAACACCGATACCGGTCAGGCCTACACAACGGGCAACCCGGTCAATGTCGATGACGCGGGAACCTACTGGCGCATCTCGGCGTACATGACCAACAACAGCACTGGCAACACCACTGCGACTGCGAGCATCTACCCGGCCACCTCCGGCTACAACGCAGGTCTGGCCGACGTCGTGACGGGCCAGGGCTCGGCGGTGATCTGGGGCGCGCAGTGGAATCCCGGATTGATGGCGCTGCCGTACACGCGCGCGGGGGCATCTGCTGTCACCCCGGTCACCGCCTTCTCGGAGAACCCGGCGCTGATGATCCGCCACGTGTACCAGCACGCTTCGTTTGGCAAGGCGACTATCACAGCAACGGAGGAGGGACGTTTCTGTGCGGCGGCGGACGCGTGTGACCGGGCGCAGACCTATACCGTGGGTGGTGTGCCGACGGCAACGACCCTGTTTCGGGCCGCGATCGTGCTGCCATTTGGCTCGGATGCGAGTGCCGCCTTCGATGACCTGGCGCAGAGCATGGCCGGATCCTGGGCGTTTGGGGGTGGGGAGTTGTACCTCAAGCCCGGCGTCTACTGGCCCAGCAGCTTGAGTTTTACGGACGCCGATCTGGCGGTACTGTCCCGCCCGGTGGGGGGATCAGACGAAGAGCGCCCGATCGCCATTTCTGTGCACCGCGAGCGCGCCCAGACATTCAACGTGGTCAATGCGACCATCTGGGACAAGGCGCAGGGGTACAAGCAGGCGACGCTAACACCGGTCAGGAGCGCGGCCTATGTCGCCGCCGACGGCGGGGTGGAACTGGCACAGGCAGTCTCCATGCCGGCGGTGTTCGATGGAGCCCAAGCCCAGCACATTGCAGGCGTGATGATGCGCGACGCGCGCGATCCGCTCACGGTGTCGATGCCGTTCAAGATGCGCGCATATCCGGTCGAGTTGTTCGATACCGTGCAGATCACGCTCTCGCGCTACGGCTGGAGCGCCAAGCAGTTCCAGGTGGTCGGCAAGACCTTGTCGTCGGACGGCGTGGAGTGGTTGTCGCTGAAAGAAATCTCGGCCGCCATCTACGCCGTGGATGCGGCCTTCCTGGCGCAGGGGTATGCGAACAATACCGCGTTGCCCTCGCCCTGGTTTGTGCCGACTATCGGCACGCTGACGATCACCAGCGGCACCAGTGAACTGGTCAAACAGGCCGATGGCACGATCACCAGT
>JANOTG010000532.1:0-4568 GCA_031416215.1 Betaproteobacteria bacterium | reverse complement strand
TCCATGTTCGGAAACTTCTTCATCAGGGCGGCATGTTCGTCGAGTTCCTTTTTGGTGCCGAGTACGAATTCGTGCATGGTCTGGCCCTTGTTCAGGTGAACCAGTTTGATGGTGTCGCCCTGTTTGACCTCGATCAGGCTTGGGGAAAAGCGCATGTTGTCGGTCATTGTGATTTCGATCGTACGCGTCACGGCCTTTGCCGTGCCGGCGATACCCCAGGCTTTCTGCTCCATCTTGACGGGTGCGGCCGCCTTGGCATGTTCTGCAGGGCCGTGTGCGGCCGCGAGCGACGACGCCAAGCCAAGGCTGGCGGTCAAGATGATTCGGGAAATTTTCATGCAACAGTTTCCTGGGTTCGGGAGTTGAGGGCTGTGTTGATTTGAATCAAACAAGACGAATTTTGCGGGCGCCTCCGCGTCGAGAGCCTGTCGTCAGGATTACAAAGTTGTCATCTTCGATGTGCTTGCCCCAAGTGCAGGCAAACTATGCCCAGGAGACCAGGCGTGAAGATTCTGATTGTTGAGGACGAACCCAAGACAGGCGACTACCTGCGCCAGGGCCTGCGCGAGGCCGGATTCACAGTCGAACTCGCCACCAACGGTGTCGATGGTTTGCACCACGCGACGCACGGGGATCCCGATCTGGTGATTCTTGATGTCATGCTGCCTGCCATGGATGGATGGCAGGTCTTGACTGACCTGCGCCGACAGGGGCGGAGCATGCCCGTGTTGTTCCTGACAGCGCGCGACCAGGTCGAGGACCGTGTGAAAGGGCTGGAGCTGGGTGCGGACGACTATCTGGTCAAGCCGTTTTCGTTCTCTGAGCTGCTGGCACGGGTACGCACGGTTTTGCGGCGTGGCCGGGTCGGCCTGGATGCGGCGAAGTTGACCGTGGCGGACCTGGAGCTGGATCTGCTGCGCAGGCGCGTCACGCGCGCCGGCAAACGCATCGACCTGACGGCCAAGGAGTATGCGCTGCTGGAACTGCTGATGCGCAGGCAGGGCGAGGTGTTGCCACGGTCGTTGATCGCATCGCAGGTCTGGGACATGAACTTCGACAGCGATACCAATGTGATCGAAGTGGCAGTGCGCCGTCTGCGTGGCAAGGTGGATGACGGATTCGAGCCCCGGTTGATACAAACCGTGCGTGGCATGGGATACGTGCTCGAATCCCCGGTTGGCAGCTGATGCTTGCGCGGCTGACCCTGACAGCGCGGCTGGCCGTGCTCTACACGGTGGGGTCGGCAGTGGTACTGGTGGGGCTGGGTCTGCTGGTTGTCGAAGCCTTGAACCGCCACTTTGTCGAGCTCGATCGGGTCTTCCTCCATGACAAGATCCACCTGATCGAGAAAATCATCGCCGAAGAATCTTCGGCAGCCCCTCTGTCACGGCGCCTGGACGAACTACTCGCCAGCCACCAGGGGCTGTTTGTTCAATTGATTCGTGCAGGGCAGGTGGTCTACCCCGGCAATGGCATGGTCTTTCCCCAGATGCTCGCGGCCGGTGCTCCGGCTGCGGCACTTGCAGACTGGACTTTCGGTGCGCTACCGGTGCGTGGCATGGGGGTCGATCTGGACGGCATGGCGGTGGCGGGCAAACCGGCGACCACACCTGCGCCGATCCGGCTGCTTATCGGTCTCGACACGTCTCACCACGCCCATTTCATGGCCCGCTTGCGCCAGACCTTGTTGCTCTATCTCCTGCTTGCCACGGTGGCCAGCGGCGGCTTGGGTTGGTGGGCTGCGCGCCGCGGCCTTGCACCTTTGCGAGCCATGCGCGAGCGTGCCACTGCGGTAACCGCGCACAAGCTGGACCTGCGCATGCCGGTGGAGGCGGTGCCGGTCGAGATGGCCGACCTGGCGCTCAGCCTGAACACCATGCTGGACCGGCTGCAGGCCGACTTCTCCCGCCTGTCGGAGTTTTCCAGCGACCTGGCGCATGAATTGCGCACCCCCATCAGCAATTTGTTGACCCAGACCCAGGTGTCCCTGGCACACCATCGCAGCCCCGAGATCTATCGGGATGTGCTGGCGTCCAATGCCGAGGAATTTCAGCGTCTGGCACGGATGGTGTCCGACATGCTGTTTCTGGCAAAAACCGAAAACGGGCTGGAGCTGCCCCACGGCCAGGCGATCGTGCTGGAGGACGAGGTGCAGGCCTTGTTCGATTTCTACGAAGCAGTGGCCGACGACAAGAGGGTGCGGCTGACGTTGACCGGATCAGCCCGGATCGTCGGCGACCGCCTGATGGTGCGCCGGGCAATCAGCAACCTGCTGTCGAATGCGCTGCGGTATGGGCCGGCCAACAGCGAGGTCGGCGTGGTGTTGACCCAAGACCAGCAGCGGGCGAGCCTGCGCGTGACGAACGCGGGTGTTGCGATCGCACCGGCGCATGTGCCGCGCCTTTTCGACCGGTTCTACCGGGTGGACAAGTCGCGCGTGCACCCGGATTCGGAAGGCGCGGGCCTGGGGTTGGCCATCATCAAGGCGATCATGGTCGCGCACGGCGGTTCTGCATCGGTGGAATCCGGCGGCGGGCGAACGGCTTTCTGCCTGCATTTCCCGGTGGATCAGACTGGCTCCGCATGACGAACACCTGTCTTCCGAGTGGCACTCGGCTCGCGTGCAGCGACACGCGACAAAAAATTGCCGCAGTGTGTTGCGTTTCAATGCGCCATCTCGTCTTTGTCAAATATGGTGGGCACAACGGCAACAGCGCCGCTAGTTTTTGTTGCTATGTACTACAGCGCACCGACGGTCGGCGAACTTTTCTGGATGCTGAAGGTCGCCGAAAGAGGTACCAGACACCCAAGTTCAACCCAATGGGAAAATTCGATGATCAACCTTGCGCTCAATGCGGCTTGCACCCTGTGTCTCGCACCCTGTGTCTCGCACCAGTTCTTGCACTGGGCATGATGGCCGCAACGCAGGCGGTAACTTTTTCGCCCTGGAATCCATCGGCCCGGTACGTCAAAACCAGGGTATCGCGGTGACCCGACACATCGCCCGTTGGCCGATCGCGTCGCTGAACGACCTGCTCCCCACGCATGTCTGGCGGCAGGACCACAACGGCTTCTCGCACCAGAACCCAGGCTTCATCGACCACGTCGCCAGCAAGAAGGCCGATGTCGTGCGCATCTACCTGACGCCCGACGCCGACGCGCTGCTGTCGGTGGCCGACCACGGCCTGCGCAGCCGCAACTACGTCAACCTGATCATCGCCGGCAAGCAGCCGGCGCCGAGAAGCTGTTCGGCGAGAGTGTCTCGACGGCTGAGCATCCGGACGCGATGACCCGTGTCGCCAGCGTTCTCGCAGCATCCGGGATGCCGCCACCCGATGCCAACCGCGATGCACGCGTGGCGATCGAGATGTCCTGCGTGTCTGTGCGCAAGCAGATCGCGGTGATGATGGCCGTGCTCGACGGGCTGGACATGATCGTCTTCACCGGAGGCATTGGCGAGCACGACGCGCAGGTGCGCGCGGCGATCTGCAGCGGCCTGTGCTGGATCGGCGTCAGCCTCGACGATTCACGCAACCGCTCAGCGAGAAAACCGGTCAGCGACGGCCCGTCGCGCTGCCAGGTGTTTGTGCTTGCCTCGCAGGAGGACGAGCAGATCGCCCGCCATGCTTGGGGCTTGCTCACATGACGGCGGCGGCAGGCGGCAGCCGCACTGAGGTTGGCGACGCGTCGGTCATGGAGGCCGACGCGGTGGCGGCGGCATGGGGTGTAGATGTCGAGACCGGCCTGAGCGCGCAGGAGGCCGCGGGCCGCCTCGCGCAGCACGGGCCCAACGAACTGCGTGCGGCACCGCCGGTACCGGCCTGGCGACGCGTGCTGGCGCAGTTTCAGGACCCGCTGATCTACCTGCTGCTGGCGGCCGTGGCCATTGCGCTGCTCGCGTGGTGGGTGGAGGGCCGTGTGGGTTGGCCCGTGGACGCGACCGTCATTGCGGCTGTCGTGTTGCTCAATGGCGTGATCGGCCATGTGCAGGAAGCGAAGGCGCAGAACGCGGTGGCGGCGCTGGCCAAGATGACGGCAGCCACGTCGGGCGTGCTGCGTGACGGCAAGCTGCAGCGCGTACCGAGCGGCGAACTCGTGCGTGGTGATGTTCTCGTGCTGGCCGAGGGCGACGCCGTAGGCGCCGACGCGCGCCTGCTTCAGGCCACGACACTGCGCGTGCAGGAGGCCGCGTTGACGGGGGAGAGTGAGGCCGTGCTCAAGGACGTCGCCGTGCTGCCCATGCCGGCGGCGCTCGGTGACCAACTCAACATGGCTTTCAAGGGCACTGCGGTGGCGCAGGGCACGGGCCGTGCCGTGGTCACGGCCATTGGCATGGACACCCAGATGGGCAAGGTCGCCGCACTGCTGGAGGCGACCGTCGAGGACCCGACGCCGCTGGAGAAGGAAGTCGCGCGCGTCGGCCGCGCGCTGGGCCTGGCGGTGGTGGCCATCGCCGTCGTGGTGGTGGGCACGGTTCTGCTGATTTCCGAGATCCGCAACACCGCCGATGTGGTGCACGTGCTGCTGCTCGGTGTCTCGCTGGCCGTGGCCGCGGTGCCCGAGGGGCT
>JANOTG010000531.1:0-5523 GCA_031416215.1 Betaproteobacteria bacterium | reverse complement strand
CAGCTGAATCAGCTGGCACGTTGATTGCCCGCGTCAGGCCGGCGTGCCAGGGGCCAGGGTTACAACACCTTGGCAATCGAGGCGCAGACGTAGCCGATGTTTTTGCTGTTGAGCGCGGCCACACACATGCGCCCGGTGTCGGTGCCATAGACGCCGAACTCGCCGCGCAGGCGCACCATCTGGTCCCGCGTCAGGCCGGAATAACTGAACATGCCGATCTGCCGCGTGATGAATCCCATGTCCTGAGTGACGCCAGCCGTCTTGAGCCCGTCAACAAGTGCCTGGCGCAGTGTCTTGATGCGCACCCGCATCTCGCCCAGTTCGCGTTCCCACATCGCGCGCAGTTCCGGGTCGGCCAGCACCGCCGCCACGATGGCGCCACCGTGGGTTGGCGGGTTGCTGTAGTTGGTGCGGATCACGGTCTTGAGCTGGCTGAGCACACGCGTCGCCTCTTCGGCCGAGGTGCACACAGCGCTGAGCGCACCCACACGCTCGCCGTACAGACTGAAGCTCTTGCTGAAGCTGGTCGAAACAAAAAACCCCACGCCGGCAGCAACAAATTTTTGCACCGCCGCGCCGTCCTCTGCAATGCCAAAACCAAAACCCTGGTAGGCCATATCGAGGAAGGGGGTCAGGTTGCGGGCCTTGCAGGCAGCCACGACGGCATCCCATTGCGCGGCCGAGATGTCGTATCCGGTAGGGTTGTGGCAGCACGCATGCAAAACAACTATGGTCCCGGCTGGCGCCGCATTCAGCGTCGCCAGCATGCCGTCCACATTGACACTGCGTGACGCTGCGTCGTAGTAGGGGTAACTCTCGACCTCAAAGCCGGCACTGGTGAACAAGGCCCGGTGGTTCTCCCAGCTCGGGTCACTGATCAACACCCGGGCGTCGGGGCTGAGCTTTTTCAGGAAGTCGGCTCCGACTTTCAGACCACCCGTGCCGCCGATGGCCTGCACGGTGGCGACCCGGCCCGAGGTGACCGGCTCGCTGCCAGCACCAAACACCAGGCTCTTGACCGCCGCATCGTAGGCGGCGATGCCATCGATCGGCAGATAGGCATGGGCCTTGGGGGACTCCATCATCGCGCGTTCCACCTTTTGCACACACTGGAGCAATGGCAGTTTGCCGTTATCGTCGTAATACACCCCGACGCCCAGATTGACCTTGAGCGGGTTGGTGTCGGCGGCGAATTGCTCGTTCAAACCCAGGATCGGGTCACGCGGGGCCATTTCTACAGCGGTGAACAGGGACATGGTGGTTCTCGTGGTGGGGGAGACGGGGCACCCTGCGCCGGGGCGGTGATGCCGCTCTGGCAGTACCCGGACAACTGGGTTACCCTTGTCGGTTGCCAAATTTTACCTGCTGTCATTTCGACGCATTAGCACCCATGTCCGAACCTGTTTCGTTGTCCGTCGAGCTTGAGTCTGCCGAATTGCCGTTGGCGGGCGCACCGGCCGTGGCGGGCGAGTTTGTCCGATTTGACGGCTCGCCGTTCGAACTCTTCATGCCATACCCTCCGGCCGGCGATCAGCCGCAAGCCATCACCAAGCTGGTGGAAGGGGTGAATGACGGCGAGGTATTCCAGACGCTGCTGGGTGTCACCGGCTCGGGCAAGACCTTCACGATGGCCAACGTGATCGCGCGTCTGGGCCGTACGGCGATCATTTTTGCGCCCAACAAGACCCTGGCAGCGCAGCTCTACAGCGAGTTCCGCGAGTTTTTTCCGCGCAATGCCGTTGAATACTTTGTCAGTTATTACGACTACTACCAGCCCGAGGCCTACGTGCCGCAGCGTGACCTGTTCATCGAGAAGGACTCGGCCATCAACGAGCATATCGAGCAGATGCGCTTGTCTTGCACCAAGAGCGTGCTGGAGCGGCGCGACGTCGTGATCGTGGCCACTGTCTCGGCGATCTACGGCATCGGTCAACCCGAGGCTTACCACCAGATGGTGATGACCCTGCGGGTCGGCGACAAGGCTGGTCAGCGCGACGTCATCGCGCAACTGGTGCGCATGCAATACCAGCGCAACGAGGAAGACTTTGCGCGTGGCAAGTTCCGTGTGCGGGGCGACACCATCGATGTGTTTCCTGCTGAACACAGCGAAATGGCGATTCGTATTGAATTGTTCGACGACGAGATCGAATCCTTGCAGCTGTTCGACCCGCTGACCGGGCGCATCCGGCAGAAGATTGTGCTTTTCACGGTGTATCCGAGCAGCCATTACGTGACGCCACGTGACCGCGTGCTGGCGGCCGTGGAGACCATCAAGGCCGAGCTGGTGCAGCGCTCGGCGGAGCTGGTCGGCATGGGCAAGCTGGTGGAAGCCCAGCGGCTGGAGCAACGCACCCGCTTCGACCTCGAGATGCTCAGCGAGGTCGGCCATTGCAAGGGCATCGAAAACTACACCCGCCACCTGTCTGGCGCAGCGCCAGGGGATCCACCGGCCACGTTGACCGACTACCTGCCCAAGGATGCCATCATGTTCCTGGACGAGTCGCATGTGCTGATCGGCCAGTTCGGCGGCAGGTACAACGGCGACCGAGCGCGCAAGACGACCTTGGTGGAATACGGCTTCCGCCTGCCCAGCGCACTGGACAACCGGCCGCTCAAGTTCGAGGAATTCCAGCAGCGCATGCGCCAGGCCATCTTCGTGTCAGCGACGCCGGCGCAGTGGGAGCAGGACCATGCCGGGCAGGTGGTGGAGCATCTGGTGCGTCCGACCGGCCTGGTCGACCCGGAGGTGGAGGTGCGCCCGGCTGTGCACCAGGTGGATGATGTATTGCAGGAAATACGCATCCGCGTCGATTTGCAGGAGCGGGTGCTAATCACCACCCTGACCAAACGCATGGCCGAGCAGCTGACGGATTACCTGAGCGAAAACGGCGTCAAGGTGCGTTACCTGCACAGTGATGTGGATACGGTGGAGCGGGTCGAAATCCTGCGTGATCTGCGCCTGGGTGCTTTCGACGTCCTGGTCGGCATCAACCTGCTGCGTGAGGGACTCGACATTCCTGAGGTTTCGCTGGTGGCCATTCTGGACGCCGACAAGGAGGGATTTTTGCGCTCGGAGCGCAGCCTGATTCAGACCATTGGCCGTGCCGCCCGCAACCTGCGCGGGCGCGCCATCCTGTACGCCGATGTGGTAACCGACTCCATGTCGCGGGCCATGGGCGAAACACGACGCCGGCGCGAGCGGCAAGTGGCTCACAACCAGCTGCACAACATCACGCCGCGCAGTATTGTCAAGTCGGTGCGCGATCTGATTGACGGCGTCTACAGTGAAAAGGCGGGCCGTGAAATGGCGCGCCTGGAGCAGGACTCGGCACAACGCGCGCGGGTCCAGGACATGAGCGAGAAAGACGTGGCGCGTGAGATCAAACGGCTGGAGAAACTCATGTTTGAGCACGCGCGCAACTTGGCGTTCGAGCAGGCAGCCCAGGTGCGAGACCAATTGGCCATATTGAAGGAACAGGTATTCGGTGCCGCGGGCAAAGACAATGTGGTTCCGGTAGGCGGCGCGAGCCAAAAGTCTGTTTTGTGACTGGTCAGTCTACTTATCCGAGCGAATTGCTTGGTTTTTGGGTATACTTCCACGCAACAGCCACCGCACCCAGGTTGGCTGGCTGGGGCACCAGTTCTATCAAACCCAAGGAGCTTGACATGCGTCTCACTACCAAAGGCCGATTTGCCGTTACCGCGATGATCGATCTGGGCCTGCGCCAATCCAATGGTCCCGTAACCCTGGCGGCGATCAGCCAGCGCCAGCATATTTCCCTGTCCTATCTGGAGCAGTTGTTTGGCAAGTTGCGGCGCAACGATCTGGTGGAGTCGACCCGTGGTCCCGGTGGTGGTTACACCCTGGCACGCAAGGCGTCCGAAATCACGGTGGCGGACATCATTGTGTCAGTGGACGAGCCGATCGATGCCACCCAATGCGCCGGCAAGGAGAATTGCCTGGGTGAGGGCACACGCTGCATGACGCATGACCTGTGGGCCTCACTGAACGTGCGCATGGTGGAGTTCCTGCAGTCGGTATCGCTGCAAAAACTGGTCGACGAGCAACTCGCCAAGGGCCTGGAAGTAGAGAGTCGGCCCCATGTGAAACGTGCGATTTCCGCCATGCCGGTGTCGAAACCGTTCCGCATCAACGCGCCCAATTCCGTGTTTGCACTCGGAAACGCCTTCGCCAAGTCGTGAGATTGTTGCGCCAGCCCCTACTAAAACACCATGGATACCACACCCCATTTCCCCATCTACATGGACTACAGCGCCACCAACCCTTGCGATGAGCGGGTGGTGGATGCCATGGTGCCCTGGTTGCGGCAGCATTTTGGCAACCCGGCGTCACGCAGCCACGCCTGGGGCTGGGAGGCCGAAGCGGCGGTCGAACAGGCGCGCGACCATGTGGCGGCGCTGATTGGCGCCGATCCGCGCGAAATCGTCTGGACTTCCGGCGCCACTGAATCCAACAACCTGGCGATCAAGGGCGCTGCCGGCTTTTACAAGACACGCGGCAAACACATCATCACGGTGAAGACCGAGCACAAGGCGGTGCTGGACACCTGCCGCGAGCTGGAGCGCCAGGGATTCGAGGTGAACTATCTCGATGTGGAGTGTGATGGCTTGGTTGAACTCGAGGTGTTCAAGGCGGCGATCCGTCCAGACACCATTCTGGCCAGCGTCATGTTTGTCAACAACGAGATCGGCGTCGTGCAGGACATCGCCGCCATTGGGGCGTTGTGCCGCGCCAAGGGGGTGGTGTTTCACGTCGATGCAGCACAGGCCACGGGCCGCGTGGAGTTTGACCTGGCGCGCCTGCCGGTCGACCTGATGAGCCTGACCGCCCACAAGACGTACGGTCCCAAGGGCATCGGCGCCTTATTCGTGCGCCGCAAGCCGCGCATCCGCCTTGAGGCACAGATGCATGGCGGCGGCCATGAGCGCGGCATGCGCTCGGGCACCTTGCCGACACACCAGATTGTCGGCATGGGCGAGGCCTACCGTATTGCCAAATTGGAGATGGTGGCAGAGAACAACCGCATTCGTGGTCTGCAGCAGCGCATGCTGGCCGGCTTGAAAGATGTGGAGCAGGTGTTCATCAACGGGCATCTGGAGAAGCGTGTTCCACACAACCTGAACATGAGCTTCAACTATGTCGAGGGTGAGTCGCTGATCATGGGCATCAAGGGCCTGGCGGTCTCCAGCGGATCGGCCTGCACCTCGGCCAGCCTGGAGCCCAGTTATGTGCTGCGCGCGCTCGGGCGCAGCGACGAGCTGGCGCACAGCAGCCTGCGCATGACCATCGGACGCTGGACGACCGAAGAAGAGATCGACTTCGCCATCTCCACGATCAAGCACAACGTGGCCAAACTGCGCGATCTGAGCCCGTTGTGGGAAATGTTCCAGGACGGCGTGGACATCAGCGCGATCCAGTGGTCGGCGCATTAAATTCATTTATTCAAGGGGATATCATCATGGCTTATTCCGAAAAAGTTGTAGATCACTATGAAAACCCAC
>JANOTG010000530.1:0-10589 GCA_031416215.1 Betaproteobacteria bacterium | reverse complement strand
TATGTGGCGATCTTCAGTTATGTCGAGGAGCCCGGCATGGTCGGCAGCCCGGAGCGCACGCGCCAGTTGTATGGCCGGGTGTTGCCGATCCACCTGGAGCGTGCCGGCTTGCGCACCGACGCGCTGGTGGACTGATGGTTTGCCACCCGTGGCTGGTGCGTTTCTGCGATGCGCGACGCTGATCGTTTTGCCCTGATCGATGACGCACCGCGCATGCAGGCGGTGGTGACGCTGGGCCATGGCGGCACCGAGCAATTGCGCCTGTGCGAGGTGCCTGTTCCGGTGCCCGGACCCGGCGAAGTGCTGCTGCAGGTGTTGGCAGCGGGGGTCAACAACACCGAGATCAATACCCGGCTGGGTTGGTACAGCGCCAGCGTGGCTACCGCGACCGGCGCTACCGCAATGGCGGCGCAGCAACACGCCGCAGGGTTGGGCAATGCGACAGTGGTTGCGGCGGACGATGGTGGCTGGAGCGAGGCGACGCCGTTCCCCTTCATCCAGGGCACCGATTGCTGTGGCCGTGTGGTGGCGGTGGGTCCGGGCGGGGACCACAGGCGCATCGGCCAACGGGTGCTGGTGCGGCCTTGTATGCGCAGCCACGGTTTTGGCTCCATGGACACGGTCTGGATGGGCTCGGATTTCGACGGTGCGTTTGCCCAGTTTGTCAAGGTGCCGGCGACCGAAGTGTTCGCTGTGCACAGCGCCTGGAGCGACGTTGAACTGGCCAGCATGCCCTGTTCCTGGGGCACGGCCCTGAACATGCTGCACCGGGCGCAGGTGGGCCCGGGCGACCACGTGCTGGTGACCGGAGCCTCCGGTGGTGTCGGCTCGGCGGCACTGCAACTGGCGCGTGTGCGTGGCGCCAGCGTGACGGCAATCGCCTCTGCTGCCAAACACGACCTGGTGCGCGGCATGGGGGCGCACCAGGTGCTGGATCGTGACGTCGATGTATTGGCCGCGCTGGGCCCACGCAGTGTCGATGTGGTGGTCGACAACGTGGCTGGAGCGCCGTTTGGCAGCCTGCTCAAGGTATTGCGACGCGGCGGCCGGTATGTCTCCTCCGGTGCCATTGGCGGTCCGGTGGTGGCGCTGGACATGCGCAGCATGTACCTGAACGACCTGCGCTTGCTAGGTTGTACGGCCTGGGACGAGCCGGTCTTCCCGCAACTGCTGGGCTGCATCGAACAGGATGCCGTGCGCCCGGTAGTGGCTGCCACTTTTGCGCTGTCCGACATCGCGCTCGCACAGGAACAGTTCCTGCAAAAGCGGCATGTGGGCAATTTTGTCCTGGTGCCCGCCGCGCTGCCGTCCTGAGCCACATGCGAGTGGCGTCGAATGGGTCAGAATAGGCGCTCTCTTTTCAACTTCACGGAAACCAGCCCATGATTCGCGACCAGGACACCTTGACCGCCCTACTGGACAGTGTGCGCCGTTTTGTGCGTGAGCGCCTGGTCCCGGCGGAAGACGAGGTGGCCGAGAACGATCAGATTCCGGTCGCCATCGTCGACGAAATGAAACAGCTCGGACTGTTCGGCCTGACCGTGCCGGAGGCGTATGGCGGGCTGGAGCTGACGATGGAGGAAGAGGCCCTGGTGATGATCGAGATGGGCAAGACCTCGCCGGCGTTTCGCTCTCTCTTCGGTACCACGGTCGGCATCGGCTCGCAGGGAATCTTGATGGACGGCACGCCCGAACAAAAGGCCCGGTACCTGCCCAGGATGGCCAGCGGCGAGATCATCGCCTCATTTGCCCTGACCGAGCCCGACGCCGGCTCCGACGCGGCGTCGCTGCGCACCAGCGCCGTGCGCGGAACCGACGCCCAGGGCGACCACTACATCGTCAATGGCACCAAGCGCTACATCACCAATGCACCGCAGGCCGGGGTGTTCACCCTGATGGCGCGCACCAACCCGGCGGACAAGGGCGCTGGTGGTGTGTCGGCCTTCATCGTCGATGCGAAATCGCCCGGTATCAGTCTGGGCAAGGTCGACAAGAAGATGGGCCAGCGTGGCGCCCATACCTGCGATGTGATTTTCGAGAACTGCCGGGTGCCGGCAGAGAATCTGATCGGCCACAAGGAGGGGCAGGGCTTCAAGACCGCCATGAAGGTGCTGGAGAAAGGCCGCATCCATATTGCCGCCATCTGTGTCGGCGTGGCGCAGCGCATGCTGGATGACGCGCTGCGGTATGCGGTCGATCGCAAGCAGTTCGGCCAGCCGATTGCCGAATTCCAGCTGGTGCAGGCCATGCTGGCCGACAGCCAGGCCGAGTTGTATGCGGCGCAGTGTATGGTGGTGGACGCGGCGCGTCGGCGCGATGCGGGTGAAAACGTATCCACCCAGGCCTCCTGCTGCAAGTTGTTTGCCTCCGAGATGTGTGGCCGCGTGGCGGACCGGGCGGTGCAGATTTTTGGCGGCGCCGGTTACCTCGCTGACTACGGCATCGAACGTTTCTACCGCGATGTAAGGCTGTTTCGCCTTTACGAAGGCACCAGCCAGATCCAGCAGATCGTGATTGCGCGCAACATGGTGCGCGCCCTGCAATAACGGGTGGCCGAACGTGGCGGCTGCCCTCACGCGCAGGTTGTCTGTTGCGATGATTCTGCTGCTGTTGGCGTGTCATGCGCTGGCCGGGTGGACACCGTTGCGAACGACGACGGGCGGCGTTGACTACATCGACACCAATACCGTGGTGCCGGAACGGCATCTGCGTCGGGTCTTGACCCTGACCGACCTGGCGCACCCCGACAAGGATGGCGACCGCTCCTATCGCACCCTGCTCGAGATCGACTGCAAGAACACCATCTACCGCAGCCTGGCGAGTTTCTTTTTCGCCGGCCCGATGGCCAGCGGTGCGGGCACCGGGCGCACCGACATCCCCAGTCCCTGGCGCCAGGTGCAAGCCGACTCGGCCACGGCTGCCGCCATGACACTGGTGTGCGCCGCACCCCGGGAAGGCTCATAGCGCCATCCGAAGACGATCCGGCGCGCTTGCGCGAGTACTGGTTTTGCCGACAGCGCCGGCTTCAAGGTCGTCATTGACGGCTGGTCGGGTGGCGACGCGCTGTCGCTGGTTTGTCAGGCGCTGGCAGCAGTTCGAAGTCGCCCAGCGGCACAGCGGCGCCATTGACCAGTGCCTCCAGCCGGTGTCGCCCCGGATGGTGCTGGCGCGTTGTCAAATTGCGCAGGGACACGGTCTTGCGCAGTGTCACATCGTCGCCGGGCCCCAGCTCCAGCGACTGCAGTTTGAACACCTTGGCCCTGGTGCTGCCATTCGCCTTGACGTAATGCACCTGGAAGTCGACCAGCAGCGTCTGCCTGCGCCGCCCCGTGTTGTGTACTTCAAAGCTGACGTCTACCGAGCTCCCCATGGAAACACGCCGTGGACCGATGTGTGTCTTGCGGATCTGCACCTGTGCCTTGCCGCCAAAACCCATCAGCGCCAAAGCCCAGGGCTGCCCCTGCTTGACTGCCCAGCGCAGGGCGTGGCGCACGATCCAGGCGCGCTCGGGCGAGGCGCCCTGCAACCATCGCGCCGCGACCTCGGCCAGCGCCTGCGGATTGTCCTTACCAATGTCATTGAGGTGGTTCGCCACCGAACGGCGCACGTACAGCGACGGGTCGTCCTTCAGCAGCTCCAGCAGTGCCAGCGTGGGCGCCGGGTCGGACTGAAAGGCGGGCAGCCGCTGCGCCCAGGGCAGGCGCGGGCGTGAACCTTCCGAGACCAGGCGGCGCACGTGTTCGCTCGGATCAGTTGCCCACAGACGCAGTTGCTGCAGCGTCCGCTGCGGTTGATGGATGAGGAACGGCCGGATCGAGAACTCGGCGGTGAAGCGCTGCGTGAGCGCGTGCTGCGCGCGCATCGCGTCGTCGAAGTGGTGCAGGCCGTGATCTGCAACAAAGAAACAATGTGGCAGGAAAATGAAGTTGGCCATGCCGCCTGCTGCTGATCGGTCTACCGGTTGCTGCAGCGATGCCACCAGGATGTCGACAGCGTGCGGGAAATGCGCTGGCAGGTGCTTGTGCAGGGCTTGCGCAATGTGCCGACCGCGCGGCATCAGCTCCAGTGCGTCGAGGCCGGTCAGGCAGTCGCGGACAAAGGCCTTGGTCGGGAACGGCGGATGCGCCGCCTGCAGCATTGCTGCAATGGTTGTGGGAACGTCGGCGCCAAAGTGGTTTTTCAGGGGTTCGGCCATGCCCGCAGTGTGCCGCAGTTTGGAGACCGCACAGTCTGCTCCCGGCGCGCACTGTAACAAGTTGGCGCCAGTCGGTGTGCCAGCGCACACAGGCCTGGCCATTTGGCCCGTATACCTGAGAACTCCACCCCACCATGGGCTTGGCCGTACGCCGATGGCCATGCCCGAGCCCCGGGGCAACCACAACCGCGATGGAGAATTACCATGCCAGACATTCCGAAGTCCGGTGCTGCGCCGCGCTCCGCCAGTGGATTGCGGGTCACCCTCGGTAAGGCCATCGGCCGGCTGCTGGACTGGTTCGTGATCCAGTCGGCAACCGTCAAGGTGGCGGTCCTGGCCATGGCCATCCTGATTCCGCCCACTGCCCTCTACGCATACACCTACCTCCAGAAGCAGGCCGACCTGACCGCGCAGGTCGGGGCCATGGCCGTCGCCGGCAGACCCGGCGAAAGGGTCTGGGCCTTCAACGACAAGTTGCCTGTCGTGTTTGGCACCGGCTCGGTGTTGGGCTTTCTGGAAGCGAACCCGGTCGAGCACATCACCGTGGTCTACGAGCCGCTGATGTGGAACGTGTCGGAACGCGTCATCCTGATCGAATCACAGGGTCGGCAGATCGCCTATTACCCGAGCGACATGGAGTCCGGCATATTCGCCGCCAAGGCAGTGACCGCTCCGTGGGGCGGCAAACTGGTGTTTGTTCCGCGCGGCGAACTCAGGCCCCCGGCGCTCGAAGTGTTCGAACGCCTGGACCAGCGCTTTGCCGACGCCCGTCCGCTGTCCGAGAAAAACGGATGGAAGGCCGCAGGCAGCGGCGCCGTGTCGGTGGCGCTGACGGTCGGCTTGCTTGCCTTCCTGTACTTTCAGCTCAAAGTCCAGTTCAAGTCTCTCAAATTCATCGAACCGGCGCAAGTGCTGGGCTCTATCGACGACCTGGTCGGCATGGACGACATCAAGGCCGAGGTGGCGCAGATCAAGGACCAATACCAGCGTCGTGGTGCCTACGCCGAGTACGGCATTCGCAAACCGTTCAACGTGATGTTCAGCGGCCCGGCGGGCACCGGCAAGACCAAGCTGGCCAGCTATCTGGCGAAGGAATTGCGCCTCCCCATCCTGTTTCATTCGGCGGCCAATCTGGAGACGGGCTATGTTGCCGGCGGCTCGAGAACGCTGGACCGCATCATGGCCATGGCCAAGCGGCGCAGCCGCTGTATCGTCTTCCTGGACGAGGCGCAGGACCTGTTCATGAAGCGTGGCGGCCGCAGAAAGTTCGATGACGATACGGCCAATTCGCTGCTGGCGGTTCTGGACGGCGTGCGTAGCAAGAATGACGCGGAAATCATCTGGATCGTGGCCAGCAACTTCAACAGCGAAACCATGCAGATGGATGAAGCGATGCTGCGGCGCTTTCAAATGAAGGTGGACTTTCGCATGCCCAACCGCAAGGAGCGGCTGGCGATCATCGGCCATTACCTGGGCCAGCGCGCCAACAAGGTGCTGCCTGACCTGGACTTGCGCCACCTGGTGGACATGACCGAGGGCCGCAGTCCGGCAGATCTGGAGACCATCGTCAACCAGGCCGGCATCACGGCCGTGCAGGCCGGTGGCATGATCGGAGCCGGTACCCTGATGCAGGCCGCCGAGCGGGTGCTGGTGGGCAACGTCAACACCCACACGACGCAGGAGCGCGAGCGTGACCGCCGCATCATCGCCGTGCACGAATTGGGCCACTTCCTGGTGGACCTCGAGCATGAACGCCGGCTCGCCGACGGTAACTGGGACGGCATCATGGCGGACATGAAAACTATCAAGATTTCGCTCAAGGCCAATCCGCGCAGTAACGCCCTGGGCTTTGTGGTCCACAAGCAGGGTGCCAACCTGCTCAAGACCAAGGGCGATATCGAGCACGAGGTGCGTGTGCTGTTGGGCGGCATGGCCAACGAAGAGTTGTTCTTTGGCGAACAGGGCACCACCAACGGAGCACACAACGACATCACGCGTGTGACGCGACTGCTGCACCACGCGGTGGGTGAAATGGGCATGTACCGCAAGACCCGGCTGAATTTTGGCGCGCTGGCCCGTGACGGCCACGGCGCAGAGCGCGACCCGGACGCGCAGACCCGCGCCATCATGGAAGCACAGAGCGAGCGCCTGTATGGTGAAACCAGGGACCTGCTGGCGCGTCACAAGCCGCTGACCGAACACCTGATGGGCAAACTCCTGGAGGCCGGTGAGATGAACCTGGGTGCGGTGCTGTCGGAGGTCCGTGCGTTCGAAGCGGCGGCCCTGCCCGGATGACGGGCGCCCCGGTCACCCACGACCCGGCGCCAGCTTGCCGCTGGCAGTTTCAGGGAACGCAACCGACCCGTCACGCGGCATGACACCGACCGGTGAACCGCCCAGGTTGACAACCGGCACCGTGGTGTAGGCGACCTCCAGGTCCCTGAACAGGGGATGCTGGTGGACTTCCTTGAACAAGGCGAGCCACTGGTTGGCCGTAGGAACGTTCTGCGCCCAGGCCTGCGCCGACCATACAAGTACCGCCAACAAAATCGAAATCCTTGCCATCTGCTGCTCCTGGGGTGTGCGCACGCGACTGGTATGGCAATCGACTGAACTGCACGCAACACGTGCATGACCCTCGGAGGAAAAAGCACGAGGCCATCTTTTGCATGGCATTGGGCGAACTTGCGTCAATTCGTGTCGAGGGACTGCCATCGATTGCTGACATCCATATCGACCGGACCCGTGCGAACTACAGTTTTGAGCAGAGTCCGGATGAAAAATAGTGAAAAGCTATTGAAAACATGAATTAAATACTCTTTGCGAATGCATTGCCGCCAAATACCATATGTCCATCTTTCAACAACAAATATCGATAGTAATTTTCAATTGACTTTGCAAGGAACGATCATGACTGACAGCAAATTGAACCAAGCCGGCAAGTGTCCTTTCATGGCCGCGTCCAACGCCAGCAAGCCTGCGGGCAGCAGCGCGAACCAGCATTGGTGGCCCAATCAGCTGAACTTGAAGGTGTTGCACCAGAACGAGCCGGCGTCCGACCCGATGGGGGTGGCGTTCGACTACGCCGACGAATTCAAGAGCCTGGACCTGGACGCCTTGATCCGCGATCTCCATGCCCTGATGACCGACTCGCAAGATTGGTGGCCGGCCGATTATGGCCACTATGGTCCGTTCTTCATCCGCATGGCCTGGCACAGCGCCGGCACCTACCGCACCGGCGACGGCCGTGGCGGCGCCGGCTCCGGCAGCCAACGATTTGCGCCGCTCAACAGCTGGCCGGACAACGGCAACCTGGACAAGGCGCGCCGCCTGTTGTGGCCGATCAAGCAGAAATACGGCCGCAAGATCTCGTGGGCCGACCTGATGATTCTGGCCGGCAATGTGGCCCTGGATTCCATGGGCTTCAAGACCTTCGGTTTTGGCGGCGGGCGCGCCGACATCTGGGCACCGGAAGAAGACATCTACTGGGGCCCCGAGGGCCAGTGGTTGGCTGATGAACGGTACAGCGGCGAGCGACAGTTGGCAAAGCCGCTGGCGGCCGTGCAGATGGGCCTGATCTACGTGAACCCGGAGGGCCCGAACGGCAAGCCCGACCCGCTGGCGTCGGCGCACGACATCCGCGAGACCTTTGCCCGCATGGCGATGGATGATGAGGAAACCGTGGCTCTGGTGGCAGGCGGCCATACCTTCGGCAAGGCCCATGGTGCGGCGGATCCCGGCCAGTATGTGGGCCCCGAGCCCGAGGCTGCCAGCATCGAGGAGCAGGGCTTGGGCTGGAAGAACAGCTTTGGCTCCGGAAAGGGTGGTCACACCATCACCAGCGGCCTGGAGGGTGCCTGGACGACGAACCCGATCCAATGGGACAACGGGTACTTCGATCTGTTGTTGGGCTGCGATTGGGAGCTCACCAGGAGCCCCGCCGGCGCGCACCAGTGGACACCCAAGGCGGGTGTTGCAGCGGGCAGCGTGCCGGACGCCCATGACCCCTCGCGTCGCCACGCGCCGATGATGTCCACCGCGGATATGGCGTTGAAGATGGACCCGGCGTATGCCGCCATCTCCCGGCGTTTCCACCAGAACCCGGACCAGTTTGCCGACGCGTTTGCCCGCGCCTGGTTCAAGCTGACGCACCGTGACATGGGCCCACGTTCGCGCTACCTCGGCGCCTTGGTACCGGCTGAAGTGCTGTTGTGGCAAGACCCGGTACCGCCGGTCGATCATGCGCTGGTGGATGCGCAGGACATCGCCACGCTCAAGACCAGCCTGCTGGCGTCGGGTCTGTCGGTCTCCGAGCTGGTCTCGACCGCCTGGGCCTCGGCATCCACCTTCCGCGGCTCGGACAAGCGTGGTGGTGCCAACGGTGCACGCATCCGTCTGGCGCCGCAGAACGAGTGGGAGGTGAACCAGCCGGCACAACTCGCCAAGGTGCTGCAAACGCTGGAGTCTGTTCAGACCCGGTTCAACCAGGCGCAGAGCGGTGGCAGACAAGTGTCGCTGGCGGACCTGATCGTGCTGGGCGGCTGCGCTGCCGTCGAGGCAGCAGCGGCCAAGGCCGGTCAACCCGTGGTGGTGCCCTTCACACCGGGTCGCACCGACGCGACGCAGGAGCAGACCGACGTCGATTCTTTCGCGGTGCTGGAGCCCACGGCTGACGGGTTTCGCAACTACCTGAAAACGCCGCACAGCGTAGCGGCAGAGCACTTGCTGGTGGACCGGTCCCAACTGCTGACACTCAGCGCGCCTGAGATGACGGTGCTCATTGCTGGCTTGCGGGTGCTCGGCGCCAATGCCGGCGGTTCGACAAATGGAGTCTTCACCAAACGCCCCGGTACCCTGGGCAACGACTATTTCGTGCATCTGCTCGACTCCGGTACCCAATGGCATGCCTCGGCCGCAGACCCGTATGTCTACGAGGGTCGGGATCGGGCCACGGGCGCGCTGAAATGGAACGCAAGCCGGGTTGATCTGGTGCTCGGTTCGAACCCGCAGCTGCGTGCCATCGCCGAGGTCTACGCCAGCAGCGACGCGCAGCTCAAGTTTGTGAGCGACTTCGTGGCAGCCTGGGACAAGGTCATGAACCTGGGCCGATTCGACCTGGCTTAGGTGGCGCGGGCGCGGCCAAGGTAATCGAATCGGATTCCGATCCGTGGTAGGCTGGAGGGCGTTTCTGGTTCAGTTACTTGACCCAACCCGAACCCCCATCCACGGCCTCGGGCGCAGCGTCGGCAGTCCCCCGACCACCGCCACTCCCTGCCCAAAAGCCGCCCATCCTGCGCGATCCCCAGCTGCGCCGTCTGTGGGCGGTCGGCATGTTGATGTCGCTGATCCGCTGGCTCGAGATCCTGGCGTTTGCGGTGTTCACCTACGACCAGACAGAGTCCGCGCTGTGGGTGGCCAGCCTGATGATGTTGCGCTTGTTGCCACTTTCGCTGTTCGGCCTGGTGCTGGGCGCGCTGGCCTCCAACATGTCGCGCCGACACTTGTTGATCGTCACGCATGCACTGCTGTTCGCCGCCTGTCTGTTGTTGCTGATCGTGTCCGCGTTCGGCGCGATCGAGGTCTGGCATCTGGCGCTGGCCAGCTTCGTCAACGGTTTGATCTGGGCCGGCGATATGCCCTTGCGCCGCGGTCTGATGGGGGACCTCGCAGGCCACGGACGCATGATGCAGGCCATGTCCATCGATGCTGTCGGCTCGAACGGCTTTCGCCTGGTGGGCCCGATACTGGGTGGGGTGCTGATCGCGTACGGCGGGCTGACAGCCGTGCTGGTGTGTGCTGCGCTGCTCTACCTGCCGGTGCTGTGGGCGCTGGCTGGCGTGTCCGATCCACCGCGCGCGCAGGACGAGGGCGGCAAGCTGGTGATCCGCGATTTGCTGCTGCGCGGCTTTGAGGCTGCACGCGAGTCCCGGCCGCTGCAAGCCACGCTGTGGATCACCATGCTTTTCAACCTGTTCGGCTGGCCGGTTCTGAGCATGGTTCCGGTGATCGGTCGCGACCAACTACACCTGAATCCGCAGGGTGTCGGGGTCCTGGCCAGTCTGGACGGCATCGGCTCCTTGCTGGGTGCGCTGGTGCTGATCTCGATGGCCCGTCGTGTGCGCAATGGGCAGGTGTATCTCGGGGCGGTCATTCTGTTCCTGTTGCTGCAGGTTGCTTTCGCCTGGAGCCACCATGTGCTGCTGACCGGAGCGCTGCTGTTTTTCATCGGCGTCGCGCAGGCCGGTTTTGCGGTCATGCAGCCGACACTGGTGTTTTCGACCACCTCACCGGATCGGCGCTCGGACGCGATGGGTCTGATGACCATGTGCATCGGCGTGGGGCCCGTGGGCTTTCTGGCCATCGGCTGGCTGGCCGAGCGCATTGGTGCCCCGAT
>JANOTG010000529.1:0-4667 GCA_031416215.1 Betaproteobacteria bacterium | reverse complement strand
ATGCATTTGTCGTAGTCCACCAGCACGATGCCGTCTTCCTTGCGCTTGTAGCTGGCGCCGGTCGGGCACACAGGCACGCAGGGCGGGTCTTCGCAATGCAGGCAGCTTTTGGGGAAATGGATCGTCTCGGTGGCCGGAAAGCTGCCGGCCTCGTAGGTCTGCACGCGGTTGAAAAAAGTGCCGGTCGGGTTGGCACCATAGGCGTTTTCGTCGGCCAGCGGGCCAGCCGACCCCGAGGTGTTCCATTGTTTGCAGGAGGTGACGCAGGCGTGGCAACCGACACATACGTTGAGGTCGATCACCAGCGCCAGCTGTTTGGCCAGCGTCTCGCCCGGCAATGCGCGCACTGTCGTCGGCGGCATGGCTTGCGGCGGTTTGGCAACACGGGCCGGCGCCCGGGCGACGGCGCCGGGTTGGAGAATGTCCTTGAGCCACTGCATCATGATTTTTTGCGTCCGGCGAAGTAGGTCAACACACGGGCCGCCTTGCCCAGCACACCCGGTGCGCTGGGCATGCTGGCGATCTGCGGAAACGACTCTTCAGCTTCCTCCGGCATCGCCGGTCGTATCCGTACCCGCACGTCATACCAACCAGCCTGTCCGGTGATCGGGTCCGAGTTGCTGATGGTGCTGGCGCCGCCAGGCCCGGCAAAAGGCAGCTCCTCGGAGATCAGGTGATTCAGCAGGAAACCCTTGCGCGCCTCATCCGCGCCCGGTGCCAGTTGCCATGCGCCATCGGCCTTGCCAATCGCGTTCCAGGTCCATACCGTGCCGGGCTCCACCGCTTCCGAATAACGCAACATGCAGCGCACCTTGCCCCACTGGCTCTCGACCCAGCACCAGCCGCCGTCCTCCACGCCCGCCGCTTTTGCAGTGACCGGGTTCACATGCAGGTAGTTGTGGCTATGGATCTGGCGCAGCCAGGCGTTTTGCGAATCCCAGGAGTGGTACATCGCCATCGGGCGCTGCGTGATGGCGTTCAGCGGAAAGGCCTTCAGGTCGGTGGCGGCTTCTTCCAGCGGCGCGTACCAGAATGGCAGCGGGTCGAAGTAGGTGCTGATGCGCTCGCGCAACTCAGGTGGCGGCTGGCGTCCCTTGCTTTTTCCCTGCGCGGCAAGGCGAAAACTCTGCAGCGTGTCGGAATAGATCGCCAGCTGAATCGGGTCGTTCTTTTGCCGCCAGCCTTTCTCCTTGGCGAAATCGAGATACGCGCGGTTCCAGTTGCGCATGAAGTGCATGTTTTCGGGCATGTGGTACTGGAACACGCAATTGTTCTTGGCGTACATCTCCCACTGCTTCGGATTCGGGTCCCCGCGCAAATGCTCGGTGCCGTCCTTGCCGCGCCAACCCATCAGGAAACCAATGCCGGGCTGGGGCTGGAAGTTGACCACAAAATCCGGGTAGCCGGTGAACTTGCGCCCGCCCTCGGCCGTGGTGAAGGCTGGAAACTTGAGCCGCGAGGCCAGCTCGATCAGCACTTCCTGAAATGGCTTGCATTCGCCCAGTGGTGCGACCACCGGCACACGCACCGAATCCACCGGGCCGTCGAACTCGGAGATCGGCCGATCCAGCATGCCCATCACGTCATGCCGTTCCAGATACGTGGTGTCGGGCAGCACCAGGTCGGCAAATGCCACCGTCTCGCTCTGAAAGGCGTCACACACCACCAGGAACGGAATCATGTACTCCCCCTGGGCGTCCTTGCGGTTGAGCATCTCGCGCACACCCATGGTGTTCATGGTGCTGTTCCACGCCATGTTGGCCATGAACAGCAGCAGCGTGTCGATGCGGTAGGGGTCGCCCTTCACGGCATTGCTGATCACGTTGTGCATCATGCCGTGCGCCGACAGCGGGTGCTCCCAGGAAAAAGCATGGTCGATGCGGATCGGTGACCCGTCGGGGTTGATGGCCAGTTCGTCCGGGTGCGCCGGAAAACCCAGCGGCGCGGCGTTCAGCGGCGTGTTGGGCTGGATCATGTCCGGCGCGTTGAAGGCGCGGTAGTTGGGCACGATGTGGCGCGGATACGGTGCCTTGTGGCGAAAGCCGCCCGGCGCATCGATGGTGCCCAGCACACTCATCAGCACCGCCAATGCGCGCACGGTCTGAAAGCCGTTGGAGTGTGCTGCCAGCCCGCGCATGGCGTGAAAGGCAACCGGTCGCCCCTGGGTACTCGGGTGTTTCTTGCCCCAGGCATCGGTCCAGGCAATCGGCAACTCGAACGCCTGCTGGAATGCGGCGTGCCCCAGTTCGCGTGCCAGCTGACGGATACGTTCTGCCGCGATGCCGGTGATGGCGGCGGCCCACTCGGGTGTGCAGCCCGCCACGCGTTCGCGCAGCAGCTGGAACGACGGCGCCACACGCGTGCCATCGGCGAGCGTGTAATGGCCTTCCAGCGCAGGGTCGCAGCCATCGGCAATACCTTCCGGGTAGGCGTTCTTGACGCTGCCGCTGGTTTTGTCCCACACCAGCTTGTTGTGCGGGTTGCGGCCGTCGCCCGGCGCGCCACGTTCGGGGTCGGGGTCGAAGGCGAACAGGCCCTCGCGTTCACAGTCGTCCAGCACCACCAGTTGCGGTGCATTGGTGAAACGCTTGAGAAAAGCGTGGTCGACCTGGTCGGTGCGGATCAGCTCATGCAGCAGCGCCATGAACAGGGCGCCGTCGGTGCCGGGCTTGATCGGTATCCACTCGTCGGCAATCGCCGAGTACCCGGTGCGCACCGGGTTGATCGAGATGAAGCGGCCACCATCGCGCTTGAACTGACTGATGGCGATCTTCATCGGGTTGCTGTGGTGGTCCTCCGCCGTGCCGATCATCACGAACAGCTTGGCACGTTCGAGGTCCGGCCCGCCAAACTCCCAGAAGCTGCCGCCCACGGTGTAGATCATGCCGGCCGCCATGTTGACCGAGCAGAAGCCGCCATGTGCGGCGTAGTTGGGGGTGCCGAACTGGCGTGCGAACAGGCCGGTGAGTGCCTGCATCTGGTCCCGCCCGGTGAACAGGGCAAACTTCTTCGGGTCGGTCGCGCGGATCGTGCCCAGCCGCTCGGTGAGCAGCTCGAAGGCGCGTTCCCACGATATCGGCTCGAACTCGCCGGCGCCGCGTTCACTGCCGGCCTTGCGCAGCAGCGGCCGGGTGAGACGGGCTGGCGACACCTGCTTCATGATGCCCGACGCCCCCTTGGCGCAGATCACGCCCTTGTTCAGCGGGTGCGCCGGGTTGCCGTCGATGTAACGCACCTCGGGGCCGTTGTCGCCCTCGCGCAGGTGCACGCGAATGCCGCAGCGGCAGGCGCACATGTAGCAGGTGGTGCACTTGATCTCGCTCGCACCTACGGAGTCTTGCGTCGCGGTGGGGTCGTGCAGGGGTTCACTGGAGAGGAAGTTCAACACCCGGGCGTCCTTGTCTCTTGTTGTGCATACATGTTAGGCAACAATGCTGAAAGAAAAAAGCGGAGAATTCAATTCATAATGATCGGAAAAACAAATCAACGCCTGCGCCTGAACCTGCGCCAGCTGGAGGTCTTCGTGGCGATTGCCAGCGAAGGGTCGTCACATGCCGCCGCAGCACGGGTGTCGCGTTCGCAGTCGGCGGCGAGCTCGGCGCTGGCAGACCTGGAGGCGGTGATCGGCGAACAGCTGTTCGACCGCTTGGGCCGACGCCTGGTGCTGAACGAAAACGGCCGCGCGATGTTGCCGCTGGCACTCTCGCTGCTGGCGCAGGCGGCCGAACTGGAGGCCCTGTTTGGTGCCGAACATGCGGCACCGCTGCGGCTGGCGGCCAGCCTGACCATCGGTGAATACCTGCTGCCCGAGTTGCTGGCAGGCTGGAAGCAGGCGCACCCCAACAGCCGCGTGCGCATGTCGATTGGCAACACCTCCGAGGTGATAACCAGTGTGGTCTCGCATGATGCCGATGTGGGCTTTATAGAAGGCTCGCAAACGCACCAGGACCTGCGCGTGATGCCGTGGTTGAGCGACGAACTGGTCATCGTCGCCGCGCCCGGTCAGGTAACGCCGGGCCGTACCGTGACGCTGCGCCAGCTGGCGCAGGCGCCCTGGATCCTGCGCGAGACCGGCTCCGGCACCCGCGAGGCCACCGACAGCTGGCTGCTGGGCCACCTGGGCAGCCTGAATGTGGAGTTCGAGCTCGACAGCACCGAAGCCATCAAGCGCCTGGCCATGGCCGGTGCGGGGTATGCCTGTCTGTCGCGCCATACGGTGACCGGGGCGCTGGAGCAGGGCACGCTGATCGAGTTGCGCACCCGGCTGCCGGCGGCGCGGCGCCGACTCGCCATTGTCGTTGGGCGTGACAAGCGGCTGGGGCGCATGGCGCAGGAGTTCATTGGCCATTGCACGGCTTGAGGCTTGCTTGATTCACGCGATGGCGTATTCGGGAAGCATGTTGCCGATACCGGCGAGTGACGGCAATCAGTCGGTGAGCTGTCGTTCAGTTCTAAGGCGCTGTCGACCACGAGAACTGCGGTCACTGGCCCAGGCGGGCCAAAGTGCACATTTCACCTTGACATCATCTTGCTCCTTACTATAAAGTAAGGCAAAAGGAACTTTCATGTCTACCGCCACAGTGACCTCCAAAGGTCAGATCACGATACCTGTTGAAGTTCGCAACGAGCTCAGGGTCGATGCCGGGGATCGCGTGGAGTTCGTTCTG
>JANOTG010000528.1:0-3025 GCA_031416215.1 Betaproteobacteria bacterium | reverse complement strand
GCCCTGCAGGCGCCGCACCGGGGCAACGTGCAGCACGTCGCAATCGACGGCTTTGGGCGCCGGCGGCAACATGCCATAGGCTAGCGGCAGCATCCGGGCCGCGAGTTCCAGTCGCCGCGCAGGCCATTGCGCGGGCGCGCGAAACATCACACCAGAATCAAATTGCAGGGCATCGGGCAGGGCCACGGGCAAGGTTGCAGTCATGGTCTCGAAATCAGGTCCTCTTCATGGGTTGATCGGTACAAACCATAAGAATGAAAACCGCCATTTGCCCTAGGATCGGTTGTGTATTTCCCCGCCTCAAAAAGGATTCCATCATGGTAACCCGCGCCTTCACCCTGACAGCCATTGCCGCTGCCCTCGTTTCCCCAATGGCGGCCAACGCCGCAGACATTCGTGTCATGTGTTATCAGGACGGTGAGGAATGCGAGGTCGTCGCCAGGCAGGCCAAGCGCTTCGAATCGCAGAATATCGGCACCAAGGTCATCATCGATGTCGTGCCATACAAGACCATCGTCGAGCAACTGCCAGTGCAGTTGGCTGCCGGTCAGGGCCCGGACATCGCGCGAGTCACCGACCTGGGCGGTCTGTCAAAGTATTACAAGGACATCAGCCCGTATGTGAAGAACAAGGCCTATTGGCAGACAAATTTTGGCGCCACGTTGCCATGGTTGCGTCCCAGCCCCACCGACAAGGGAATCTACGGTTTCATGTCGCAGTTGACGATGACCGGACCTTACGTCAACAAGACCCTGTTCGAGCAGGCCAAGGTGCCGCTGCCCGGCCCCAAGGCGACATGGGACGAATGGGTGGACGCTGCACGCAAGGTCGCCAAGGTCAACCAGCTTCCGGCGGCCATGGCCTGGGACCGTTCCGGTCACCGATTTGCCGGCCCGGCCATCAGCTACGGCGCAAAGATATTCGACGCCAACGGCGCCCTGCTGATAGACAACGGCTACAAAACTACGGTCAACAAGTTCGTCGGCTGGCACAAGGACGGCGCCATGCTCAAGGAGGTTTGGGCGGGAGCCGGCGGTTCCACGTATGCGGACTCGATTGGCGAGTTCAAGAATGCCCGCGTTGCGATGGTGTTGTCGGGTTCGTGGCAGATCAACCGTCTGCAAAAAGACATCGGCAACGCGTTTGACTGGGTCGCGGTCCCCAACCCGTGTGGCCCCGCAGCCTGCTCAGGCATTCCGGGTGGCGCGGCATGGGTCGCCTTGCAGACCACCAAATCACCAAAGGAAGTTGGCATGTTTCTGGACTACCTGGCCGAGGAAGCCAATTACCAGGAATTCACCAGCAGGACCAATAACATACCGGCACATGCCGGGATAGCCAAGAAAGGAGCAGGCTACCCCACCTCCACGCCCCAGGCGAAGGCGGCGCTGGCAGTGTTCAGCGCGGGCGTAGCCAACCTGGCGCCCGCCGCCTACCAATTCCAGGGTTACAAGTTCAACCGGGCCATGATGCTGCCCACCGTGGCCCGCGTGACACAGGCCATCGTTGGTGAAATGAGCATCGACGAGGCCATGACCAAGATCGCCGCCGACATGGCGGACGCGGTCAAGCAGGCGCAAAAATAGCCGGCGCAACCCGGGTATCGCTTGCAACTGCTGTCGCGTTTCCTCGGGTTGTTCTTCAACCTGTTCGAGCCGCTGTTCCGGCTCGGGCAGCGCCTGCTCGGCGTCTCGCGCATCGGCTGGATGTTCGTGGCGCCGAACCTGCTGGTGTTCGGTCTGTTCACCTTCTTGCCCATCGTCATCAACTTCGTGTATGCCGCCACCGGCGGCGTGAACCTGTACCCGTTCGACCGCCCTTACACCGGCGCGGAAAACTTCGGCATCCTGTTCGAATGCCGCAACTACTTCGACATCCAGACCTGCCGCAAGGATGTGTTCTGGCGCGCCATTTTCAACACCGTGCAGTTCAGCCTGATCCAGGTAGTGCTGATGGTGCTGTTGTCGCTGGTCACGGCGCTGGTGCTGAACCGCAAGATCATCGGCCGCGGCTTCTGGCGCGGCGTCTTCTTCTACCCGGTGCTGCTGTCGCCAGTCGTGGTGGCACTGATCTGGAAATGGCTGTTACAAAACCAGGGCGTGTTCAATGCCGGCCTGGTTGCCGTTGGCAGTGCGCCCATCGACTGGTTGACCGACGCCAGCTGGGCTTTTTTCTGGACCATTTTTGTGTCCATCTGGGCCCATATGGGGTTTTACACGCTGATCCTGCTGGCCGGCCTGCAGGCGATTCCCAAGGACATGTACGAGGCCGCCGAGATGGATGGCGCCTCGCCCTGGCGCACGCTGCGCCGCATCACCTTGCCACTGCTGATGCCAAACCTGATCGTGGTGCTGGTGCTGGCCATGATCCGTGCGGTACAGATCTTCGACGAGGTTTTTGTGCTCACCGGCGGCGGCCCGGGCTCAGCCACCACCTTCATCGTGCAGTTCATCTACCAGACCGGTTTTGCCGAGCAGATTCACCTGTATGGCCTGGCTGCAGCCGCATCCCTGGTGCTGGCAGTCGGGCTGATGCTGCTGACCTTTGTGCAACTGCGGCTCACGCGCGCCAGTGAAGCCGGTCAGAAGGCGCGCTGAGATGGCGATTGTGAAGTTCCTGACACGAACCAGCGGCCGGGGCCGGCTGGACTGGACCGACTGGCTGAGTTACGGCTACCTGATGGTCGGTCTGGTGACGATGTTCGCGCCCATCCTCTGGCTGGTGATGTCGTCGTTCAAGACGGAGAGCGCCATCAGCCAGTTCCCGCCCAGTTTTCTGCCCTACAGCCAGAAGTCGGTCCGAGTCAGCGGCCACGAGAAGCCGCTGCACTTGTTCATGACACGCGACGAGCAGGGCAACCTGCGTCCGATGGCCCAGGTGCGGCGCATCGGCATCATGGCCACGATGGTCGACCCGACCAAACCGGACCAGGAAATCCGCGTCAACATCAACGACCGCAAACCCATCAACGAGATGCAGTTTGCGATCAACAACTACACCGACCTGTTCGCCAAGTTCAGTTTTG
>JANOTG010000527.1:0-1974 GCA_031416215.1 Betaproteobacteria bacterium | reverse complement strand
CAATGAACAACTGGTTGACCATGGCCTGGCCGATCTTCGAGAACTCGCTGTCGCTGGAAATACTCGGCTTCTCCGGGCCGGATGTGGTGGAAGGCCTCAAGGCCTACGAGGAAAAGCGCCAGCCGGTCTTCAACCCGGTCTGCCCGGTCTGACATGGGCACGGCAGCCATCCCCAATCCACTCGACTTCCGCGGCAAGACCGTGCTGGTGGTGGGGGGCTCCAGCGGCATCGGCAACGGCATCGCACAGGCGTTTCGCCGCCACGGGGCGCAAGTCCATGTGTGGGGTACACGTCCCACTTCGGAAGACTATCGTGCCGATGAAGGCTCAGACCTGACAGACCTGCACTACTGCCAGGTCGACGTGGCCGATTTTGCCGCCGTCGCCGCCGCCCCGTCGCCTGCACCGCTGGACGTGCTGGTGTTGTGCCAGGGCACGGTGGCCTACGGCGGGAAGGAGTTTCAGATCGACACCTTCCGCCGCGTCATCGACATCAATCTCAACAGCCTGATGGCCTGCGCCGAGAAGTTTCGTGACGCGCTGGCGGCTCGCCAGGGGTCGTTGATCACCATCTCGTCGGTCGGTGGCATACGCGCGACCCGGGGCAACCCGGCCTACGCAGCCTCCAAGGCGGGAGCCATCCACCTCACCGCCACGCTGGCGCAAGCCTGGGCGCGTAAGGGCATACGGGTCAACGGTGTTGCGCCTGGACTCGTCGATACCAAACTCACCAAGATCACGATCAACGATGAACAGCGACTGCGCGAGCGCCTCGCAGGCATCCCGGCCGGTCGCCTGGGCACGCCGGACGATATGGCCGGTGCCTGCCTGTACCTGGCCTCACCCCTGGCGGACTACGTCCATGGCCAGACCATTTCCGTGGACGGTGGCCGCTCGGTATGACGGTGCCCGCATCGCCGGCGGCGGCTGACCGGACGCGACAGTGGGAGGATTGGCTGGCCCTACGCCAGGAAGCGGTGATCGACCCCGAGACAGCCATCGTCGACCCGCACCACCATCTGTGGGACCGTGGTGGCCACACTTACCTGCCAGCGCAGTTCGCGCAGGATGCGGCGAGCCACCATCTTCTGGCGTCAGCCTATGTGGAATGCCTTTCTCAATACCGCAGCAGTGGCGCCGAGCACTTGCGACCGGTGGGTGAGACCGAATTTGTGGCCGAGCAGGCCGCCGCGTTCGGTCAAGGCATCGCCGCCGCCATCATCGCTTTTGCCGACCTGTCGTTGGGCGGCGTTGTCGATGCCGTGCTGGACGCGCATGCCGATGCAGCGGGTGGCCGTCTGCGCGGCGTGCGTTACTCCACCGCATGGGATGCCGACCCGGCCATCCACGCCGCTTATCCGACACGACCGGGAATGTTACGCGAGCCCAAGGTACTGGCGGGCGCCAGCCGCCTCGGTCGGCGCGGCCTGGTGTTTGATGCCTGGGCGTATTTTCATCAGCTCGGCGATGTCGCACACCTGGCCCTTGCCTGCCCTGAACTGACGGTCGTGGTCAACCACGCGGGCGGCGTTCTGGGCCTTGGCACCTATGCCAACCAGCGTGACGAAATTTTCATGCAATGGCGCACCGCGCTGCAAACACTGGGTCCCCTGCCCAACGTCGTGCTCAAGTTCGGCGGCCTGGCCATGCCACTGGCCGGATTCGGCTGGCGCAAACTGCCGCAGCCGCCCAGCTCCAGCATGCTGGCCAATGCCTGGCGGCCCTATTTCGAGACCTGCCTCGAGGTATTCGGCGTGCAACGCTGCATGTTCGAGAGCAACTTCCCGGTGGACCGCAGCGGCTGCAGCTACACCGTGTTGTGGAATGCATTCAAGCGGCTGGCTGCCCCCCTGTCCAGCGATGAACGCGCCGCCCTGTGCGCCGGCACCGCAAGGCGCACCTACCGTCTGTGACATTGGCACCGTCCAGGACGCATGGCGTTGCGTCGCTGGCCAGTCAAGCGAGAGAAGCAGG
>JANOTG010000526.1:0-4319 GCA_031416215.1 Betaproteobacteria bacterium | reverse complement strand
TGGCGGCAATCAGATTGCGACCATGGTCTTCCCGCTCAACCATGAGCGCGCCAACAACCTGGTGCCGGTGCTGCGGCCTTTGATCAGCCCGAACAACACCATCAACGTCAATCCCGGCAACAACTCGCTGGTGATCACCGACTACGCCGACAACCTGCAGCGGCTGGCGCGCATCATCACCGCGCTGGACTTGCCCAATGCGACCGACGTCGAAGTGATTCCGCTGAAACATGCGCTGGCTTCCGATCTCGCGATCCTGGTGGCGCGCCTGACGCCCAGCCAGGCCGGGTCGGGCGCCGGTCAGGGCCAGGTCGACAGTGCGTTTCGCACCGTGGTGCTGGCCGAGCCGCGCAGCAACTCGCTGATCGTGCGCGCCGGCAATCCGGCGTTGCTGGCGCAGGTCCGGTCATTGGTGGACCGGCTCGACCAGCCCAGCTCCAAAGACGCGGCCGGAAACATCTATGTCGTCTACCTGAAAAACGCGGACGCGGTGAAACTGGCGGCCACCCTGCGCGCCGCCTTGGCGGGCACACCGGTAACGACCGTCCCCGGGGTGGTTGTCGCCGGTGCTGCCGGAGCTGCCGCGGCGGCTTCCGCTCAACCCTCTACCGGCGGGCAAATCCAGGCCGATCCAGCTACCAATTCGCTGGTGATCACGGCACCGGAGCCGCAGTACCGCCAGTTGCGCGCCGTCATCGACCAACTGGATGCACGCCGCGCCCAGGTGTTTGTGGAGTCCCTGATCGCCGAGGTGAATGCCGACAAGGCAGCCGAGTTCGGCATCCAGTGGCAGGGCGCGTTGGGCAAGAATGGCGACGGCACGATCGGCATCCTGGGCACCAACTTCGGCACCGGGGGCAACAACATCATCAACCTGGCGGCAGGCGGAGCCGCAGGCAACAGTGTGCCTGGCACCGGGCTCAATATCGGGGCTGTCAACCGGACCAACGGTGTCTACGTGTTGGGTTTCCTGGCGCGCTTTCTTCAATCCACGGGTGACGGCAATATCCTGTCCACCCCAACCTTGCTCACGCTGGACAACGAAGAGGCCAAGATCGTGATCGGCCAAAACGTGCCATTCGTCACTGGCTCGTTCACCAATGCCACGTCCGGTGGCAGCGGTACCGTCAATCCGTTTCAGACCATAGAACGCAAGGATGTCGGACTGACACTGCGGGTGAAGCCGCAGATCAGCGAAAACGGAACCGTCAAGCTCGCCATATTTCAGGAAGTCTCCAGCGTGCAGGCGTCGTCCATCAACTCATCAACCGGCTTGATCACCAACAAGCGTTCGATCGAGTCCAATGTGCTGGTGGAGGACGGCGCGATAGTCGTGCTCGGCGGCCTGTTGCAGGACGAGTATGCCGGCAACCAGGACAAGGTGCCCGGCCTGGGAGACGTGCCACTGTTCGGCAACCTGTTTAAAAGTGAGTCGCGCTCGCGCAAGAAGACCAACCTGATGGTGTTTCTGCGTCCCGTTGTGGTGCGTGATGCCGCCGCCGTCGACAGCCTGTCGCTGGACCGCTACGAATCAATGCGCTCCGGCCAGAACCAGGCCCAACCGCGGCCCAATGCGTTGGTGCAGGTCGATGCCGCGCCGGTGCTGCCCGCACCACCGCCGCCGCGCGCACCGGCGGCGGACAAGGCCGTCGCCCCCAGCCGGTGACAACATGAAGTTCCCGCTGCCCTACGCCTTTGCCCGCGAGCAGCAACTGCTGTTGCAGGACGATGGCGCCGCCCTGACCTTGGTGCTGCATTCCGGCACCTCGCTGGAGGCGGTGAGCGAGGTGTTGCGTAAAAACCCGACGGCCGGCATCACCGCCATGCCGATGGACGACCTGATCCAGCGCATCAGCGCGGCTTATGCGCAGGGCGAGTCCAGCGCCGCGCTGGTCGCCAGTGAGGTCGAATCCGACGCCGATCTGCAGCGCATGATGCAGGAGTTGCCGGCGGTCGAGGATCTGCTGGAAGCGGCCGACGACGCGCCCATCATCCGGCTGCTCAATGCACTGCTGACCCAGGCCGCCCGGGACGGCGCCAGCGACATCCATATCGAGCCCTACGAACGCCACAGCAGTGTGCGTTTCCGGGTCGACGGCACCCTGCGCGAGGTGGTACAGCCAAACCGGGCGCTGCATGCCGCGTTGATCTCGCGGCTGAAAATCATGGCCGAGCTGGATATTTCAGAGAAACGCCTGCCGCAGGACGGCCGTATCAGCCTGCGTATCGGTACCCGCGCGGTGGATGTCCGTGTCAGCACCATTCCGAGCGCCCATGGTGAACGGGCCGTGCTGCGATTGCTGGACAAGAGTGGTGCACGCCTGAGCCTGGAAGCGGTGGGCATGGCGGGTGCGACACTGCGCCGTTTCCAGGAATTGATCGGTCAACCCCATGGCATCATTCTGGTGACCGGCCCGACCGGCTCCGGCAAGACCACAACCCTTTATGCCGCACTGGGTCGTCTGGACGCCGGATCGAGCAACATCATGACGGTGGAAGACCCGATCGAATACGAGCTGTCTGGTATCGGGCAGACCCAGGTGAATCCGAAGATCGACCTGTCGTTTGCGATTGCGCTGCGCGCCATCCTGCGTCAGGACCCGGACGTGATCATGGTCGGTGAAATCCGGGACTTCGAAACCGCACAGATCGCCATCCAGGCCTCGCTGACCGGCCACCTGGTATTGGCGACTCTGCACACCAACGATGCGGCGAGTGCCGTCACCCGGCTGATCGACATGGGTGTCGAGCCATTCCTGCTTAGTTCGTCGCTGCTGGGCGTGCTGGCCCAGCGCCTGGTGCGCAAATGGTGTGTTTCCTGTCACGGCGCTGGCTGTACACGCTGCGGGCGCACCGGTTATTCCGGGCGTACCGGCATCTATGAGTTGTTCGTGACCGATGACGCGACCCGCGTGCTGATCCACGAGAGCGCGTCCGAGGCCGATATTCGCAATGCCGCCATCGGCGCCGGGATGACCTTGATGCGCGAGGATGGTGAACGCCTGGTGCAGCAGGGCATCACGGGTCAGGAAGAAGTGATCCGCGTGACGCGTGACTGAGTTCTGACCGAGCCATGCCCGCTTATTCTTTCGAGGCCGTCAATGCCCAGGGCCAGACACGTAAAGGTGTGCTGGAGGCTGAGACCGCGCGCGCATGCCGTACCGCGTTGCGCAGCCAGGCTCTGGTGCCGCTGCAGGTCGCGCTGGTGGGAGGTGGCGACTCTGCTGTGCAGGCAGCCAACCCATCCGACCCGGCGCGACCGGCGCGCCGTCTGTTGGTGCGCCGCGTGTTCGATGCCCAGACGCTGGCAGTCTGGACGCGGCAACTGGCCGGGCTGGTAGCGGCCAGCTTGCCGCTGGAGCGCGCATTGACTGCCTTGTGTGACGAGGCGGAAAACCCGCGCCAGCGCGACCTGGTAGCGGGCTTGCGCGCCGAGGTCAATGCCGGCAGCAGTTTCGCCAAGGCGCTGTCGCTGCATCCGCGTGAGTTCTCTACGGTGTACACCGCCGTTGTCGCCGCTGGTGAGCAAAGTGGCGGGCTGGGTCTGGTGCTGGAGCGGCTCGCCGACGATCTGGCGGAGCAGCAGGCCCTGAAAGCGCGATTGCTTGGAGCCGCCCTGTACCCGATGATCGTGACCGTGGTGGCGATTGTGATCGTCATGTTTCTTGTCGGCTACGTGGTGCCCCAGGTGGCCAATGTTTTTGTTGGCAGCAAGAAGGCCTTGCCTTGGCTGACGGTGGCGATGTTGGGGCTGAGTCGCCTGGTGCGTGAATACGGGTTGAGCACCGCCGCAGGCCTGGCATTGTTGTCGCTCCTGGTGCAGCAACTGTTGCGCCGCGAAGCCTACCGGCTGCGGTTTGATGCAGCTTTTTTGAACCTGCCCGTGCTCGGACGCCTGGCGCGCGGTTACAACGCTGCGCGTTTTGCCAATACCCTGGCAATCCTGGCGGCGGCCGGTGTGCCCATATTGAAAGCTCTGCAGGCGGCTGCCGAGACCCTAAACAATCGCGCCATGCGGGCCGACGCCATGGCCGCACTGGTGATGGTGCGCGAGGGCGCACCCCTGGCCTCCGCCCTGGCCAAACACCGGCGTTTTCCGGGGCTGTTGGCGATGTTCTCGCGCCTGGGCGAACAAACCGGACAGCTGCCCGAGATGTTGCGGCGTGCGGCGGCACAACTGGCGAACGAGGTGCAACGCCGGGCCCTGCAACTGGCGACACTGCTCGAACCGGCGTTGATCGTCGGCATGGGGGTGGTCGTGCTGCTGATTGTGCTCGCCGTGCTGCTACCCATCATCCAGCTGAATCAGCTGGCACGTT
>JANOTG010000525.1:0-13227 GCA_031416215.1 Betaproteobacteria bacterium | reverse complement strand
GCCAGCATGCTGCCCAGGCAGCGCATGGCGTTGGCCATGTGGGCCTATGCCGATGCCGACACCGCGCAGATCGCCCGTGCGCTGGAGATCGAGGTCAATGCCGCCCACCAGTTGCTGCATCGCGCCAAGCGCGCCCTGCGCGACATTTTGCGAGGAGAGTGAACATGAACCATCACCCGTCAACACAAGCCGGGCCCGAGCAGGGTGCCGATGAGCGCTTGCGCGCGCGGCTGCAGGACGCGTTGTCCCGGTCTGATAGCGTGGGTGTGCAAGCCCTGCAAGACCGGGTCATGGCGCAATGGAGGACAACGGTTTACGCTGCCGCGCCGACAGTGAATGGGCCGGCGGCGGCGCTGCGCCTGCGCAGCCGGTCCCGTTCGCTGCGCTGGGGAATTGTGGCACTGGCCTTGGTGACTGCCCTGGCGTGGCAATGGGGCCGGATGCGGGCTGATGGATCACTTCGGGACCTGATCGAGCCCGATGTGTTGTCGATGATGCTGCCGGGGGAGTTGTGACACACCGCGCGGACGTTGCGCCGCCGTGGCATCCGGCTCAACCGTGGATGTTGTCCATCGCCCACTGTGTCTGCAGGATCGGCATTGCCAGGCCCCAGTCCATCACGCCCACCGCCTGCGCCCAGCCCGAGTAGTCTTTCAGCAGCGGCTGCAGCAACGCCGGGTTGGCTGCCGCCAGGTCGTGCAGTTCGGTACGGTCCACCTCCATGTCGTACAACTCCCAGGGCTGGACGAACTTGCGCACCAGCTTGAGATTGCCGCTGCGGATTGCGCAGTTGCCTTCGTGTTCCCAGTAGATCGGCTGCTGACGTGCCCAGCTGCGCCCCTGCAACAGCGGCAACAGACTCTCGCCGTCAGCCGCCTGGATGGCGTGTTCGCCGAACTGGCGCGGGTAGGCGACACCGGCGGCCTCCAGTATGGTGGGCATGATGTCCACCACGTGGCAGGGCGTGTGGGCGATCGACGGCTGCTGGATGCGCTGGGGCCATTGCACTACCAGTGGCGTGGAGATGCCGCCTTCATGCACCCAGTGCTTGAACGAGCGAAACGGCGCGTTGGAGACGTTGGCCCAGGGCAGGTCGTAACTCATGAAAGTCAATGGGCCACCGGGTCGCAGACCCTGCCGGTTGCCAATCTGGATGTTGCGTCCGTCGTTGTGCACCGTGGGATAGAACTTGCCCCAACCGTCTTCCGCCATGAACTCGGCGCAGCCGCCGTTGTCAGAGAGGAACAGGATCAGCGTGTCGTCGTACTGACCCAGGCGCTTCAGCGCTGCCAGCAGCCTGCCGATGGACTGGTCAACACGGTCCACCATCGCCGCATAGACCGCCATGCGGTTGGCCTCCCAGTCGCGCTGGCGCACGTCGGCCCAGGGCGGCGCATCGCTGTCGCGCGCCGAGATCGCCCAGGGGTGCTGCAACACCTTGCGCGAAAGCATTTCCTCATGGCGGGCGGTGCGGATGGCGTCCCAGCCTTTCGCATAGATGCCGTCGTAACGTGCGATGTCGTCTTCGCGCGCATGTATCGGCCAGTGCGGTGCATGGTGCGCCAGGTACAGGAAGAACGGCTGGTCCAGCGCCGTGCTTTCCTCCACCATGGTTATCGCCTTGTCAGTGACGGCGTCGGTGAAATAGAACTCGGTCGGCGACACCTCGATCCGCCGGTCGTCCTCCATGATGCAGTGCGGCGAGAAATGGTGTGTGACACCGTCCAGCATGCCGTAGAAGCGGTCGAAGCCGCGCTGGCGCGGGGTCGGTTGACCGGGGCTGCCAGGGCGCCAGGAGTCGACCCGGGTCGCCCACAGGTCGCCCCCGACATGCCATTTGCCCGACATCAGGGTGCGGTAACCCGAGGCCTGCAGCACCTCGGCAATCGTGACGGCATCGTCGCGCAGGAATCCCTGGTACGCCGGTGTGCCAAGGTTGGCGCCCATATGGCCGATGCCCGCTTTGTGCGGGTACAGCCCGGTCAGCAGCGACGCGCGGGTGGGGCAACAACGCGCGCAGTTGTACATGGCGCTGAGCAGCACGCCCCGTGCCGCCATGGCGTCGATGGTGGGGGTGCGGATTTCTGATCCCATGACACCGAGGTCGGCGAAGCCCATGTCGTCGACCAGGATCAGGATGATGTTGGGGCGACGCAGTGTGGTCATCGTGTTGCTCAAGTTGCGCTGCCATCTTAGACAAAGCCCAGGCAACGTCAATGGCAGAAGCTCGGTTCCATTCGAGGCCACCCATTGGGCAAAGGCACCGACTCCCGATGGGGCTCTTGCAATCGACCCTGTCGAACTAAGATACAGACCATGACCCGCATCGTTGGCACCCAAGTTCGCACCGAGTTCATAGTGGATCCGGTGCAGGCACTGCGTCGGGGTGCCGCGCTGGACCGGATCGGTCCGGCACTGTTGCCACCGCGCGTCATCGGTGTCATGCGCGCATCGCATAAGGTGTTCAATGCCCTGGACGACCAACGCCAGCTGGATGTGGCCCGGCTGTTGAACCGCCCAAAATCTGCGTCATGAATCCGCGGATCAGCCCGAGAACATCCGCGTGGCGGACGACCTGCTGATCGATCTGCTGTTTGCTGCCAACGGCCATACCTACGAGAGCCTGCAGGACCACGTGCGCACCTTGACCGTGGACGGAGTACACATCCGCACGCTGGATATCGAGGGGCTGCTCAAGTCCAAGATCAGCTTCAGGGAAAAGGACAAGATTGATCGCGAGGCTTTGTTGCGGCTGAAAAGCTTGTTGTAGAGGGTGTGTTTTGGACTGGGTAGCCACTGGATAGCAAGATAGCCAGCACGACGGCAGTGCAGGTCTAGCTGGCGGGAGTTGTTCAGTGCTCCCGGGATGGGGCGATGTCGCCCACATTGCGTATGGCGCGGTCACAGGGCCTGTTTTCAACCAACATGGATGATCCAATTGGGGACGTGGAATTTCGGCTTCAGATTGAAAGCGGGTCTACAGATATCGAAACTGCCTGCCAGAAACCGGTCGTTGTACCGTCTCGAGTCGCTTGGTTTGATGAACCCGTCGATGGGCGATGCCCAGTGTTCGCCTCGCGTCAGACCTTCGTTGCGTGGCATTGGTCGACGCAAAGGAGGCAAGCGCAACAAGCATGTCCAGGCACCGGTCGGCTCTCGAACGAAACGCCTGACGCCGGGCCCCGATCAAGCGAAGAAGCTGCATTCCGGGACGAGGCGGCGACAATCGGCTACAAAACTGAGTATGTGATGTATGCTGATTCTGGTCGCTAGCGATCCCGTTTCACGCGATGGAGACTACCTATGCCACTCGTCACTGAGAATGTCCTTGGCAGCATCGGCAATACGCCGCTGGTTGAATTGCGCAAGGTGGTGCCGGCTGGATGCGGGCGTGTGTTTGCCAAATTGGAATGGGCCAATCCGACCGGCAGTATGAAGGACCGGATGGCCGCGGCGGCGATTCGCAATGCCGAAGCCGATGGTCGCCTGCGGCCAGGCGGCACGGTGGTCGAATACACCGCCGGCACGACGGGAATCTCGCTGGCGTTGGTTTGCGCCGCCAAGGGCTATGGCCTAGAGATCGTCTTTTCGGACGCCTTCAGCGAGGAGAAGCGCCGCACCATGCAGGCCTTCGGCGCCCACATTACAGACGTGCCCAGCGACAACCAGCAGATCACCGAGACGCTGATCAGGGCCATGATCGACACGGCCGCCGATATCAGCCGTCGACCTGGGCACTGGTACTGCGATCAGCTCAACAACCACGATGCGACGCAGGGATACCTGCCCCTCGGCGAAGAAATTTGGCGCCAGACCGGGGGTGAGGTGACCGCTTTCGTGCACTCCGTTAGCACGGCGCACTCGATCCATGGCGTGACGCATGCGCTGTGGCAGCACGATCCGAAAATTCGGGTGGTAGCTGTCGAGCCGGCAGAGTCCGCAGTGTTGTCGGGCGGGCCCTCGGGTTCGCACAAGATCGAGGGCATCGGCATCGGCTTTATCCCGCCGCTGTGGCGTCCAGATCAGGTCAACGAGATCCAGCCCGTCACGACGCAGGAGGCCAAGGTAATGACCCGGCGACTGGCGCGCGAGGAAGGTATCTTCGGTGGCACCTCCTCAGGAGCCAACGTGGTGGCAGCGATCCGGGTCGCGCGCAGCCTTGGTCCGCGCGCAAACGTGGTCACCATCATTTGTGACTCGGGGCTGCGCTACCTGAGTACCGACGTCTATCGGGAACCTGCTTAACCGGCTCGATCAACCCGGCATTACCCACCACTGTCAACGGAGTCCGTCCATGCAGGCCACCACTCTCAAGCATTTCGACAAGCCCGATGAGGTGCGGACCTTCCCACACGGGCGCTTCGAGATCGTCCACCTGGCGGGCGTCAGCCTTGGCCGCGCGACCTACCAGCCTGGATGGAAATGGTCCGAACACAACTCGGCACTGGTCGGTACGGCGCTATGCCATGCGCCGCACACCGGGGTCGTCATTTCGGGACATGGGGTGGTGCTGTACGAAACTGGCGAGCGGCTGGACCTGCTGCCAGGCCAAGCCTTCTACATCACGTCAACGCCGCACGATAGCTGGGTCGAGGGCGACCAGCCCTATGTATCACTGCACCTATTGGGTCCCGCGCCGGCATGAGTGGCGCATCGACATGCCGAGCAACCGTGTTACTGGCCGAGTTTCGTATTCGGCCCGCTGCCAAGGACTCTTGATCGGCAATCAATTAACGCAATTCGACTTCCGGAAGGCGGCCTTTCATGAGAGAAAGCAGTCGTTGCAACGCGGGTGCACGATTTCCTCCATTGCAGAATTTCAATTTTGACGGGCTGCTTCGGCGATGGCTGGCAGTCTTCTACAGACTGAACCCGGTCACATGACTTTTCGATCTGCATGCTCCAGAGCAGTCGCTGAAGGTACAAATCGGCTGTCGGTAATGCGGCGATGAAATCGATGAACCGCGCACTCGCCCTCGACCAGATTCAAGCGCGTCGGGCGCTGTGTTCCCCCTGTTCTGCCGTATTCGGAGTGTCGTGGGGCAGAAAAAGGGCGTTTGAAACACTATCCGCTCCAGCCGCTTGCGGTCGTTTGCCTCCACCCGCACGGCAGCGTGCAGGCTGAAACCATCGATGTCGGCGCACAGGGTCTGCTTGACCTCCGTCTGCCTGGGCATGGCGCCTTGCACCGTCGGCCTTGATGCTGATGGCCACTCCGGCCCTGGTCTGCGGCATATGGTTGCTGAGTTCGCGGCGCTGAGCCCGCGCGCCGATGGCGCATGTCGATCACGAAAGTCGATCGCGAATTGACAGCCTATTTGAATGCGCGCAATATGTCGGCAACCCACATCATCTTCAGGAGGTCTTCGTGGCACATACATCCGCTTCGCTTTTTCTGTCGCTGGCCCTATCCGCCGCGCTGGCATCCAGCCCTGCCGCAGCGCACGAGGTGGACGGCAAGCTCGGCAAGGTTCACTTCAAGGTGGAGTGCAACGCCAAAGCGCAGCAAGAGTTTGATCTGGCCATAGCCTATTACCACTCGTTCGCCTGGGCGCAGATGAAGGCCCCGATGGATCGCGCTTTGGCGGCAGACAGCGGCTGCGGCATGGTGCATTGGTTACAGGCCTTTGCCTCGCTGGACAACCCCTTCGCGTGGCCAGGCAATTTGCCGGCCAAGACTCTCGCCGATGGCGCAGGATTGATGGAGCAAGCACGCAAAACGGGGCTGAAAACCCAGCGCGAGCGCGACTATGTGGACGCGTTGGCGGTTTTCTTCCAGGACGTAGACAAACTTGCGCATCGTAGCCGCGCTGTGGCGTTGGAGACGGCGATGGGCAAGGTCGCGACGCGCTACCCGGAGGACAGCGAGGCCACCATCCTGCACAGCCTGGTACTGTCAGCAACCTTTGACCCAGCAGACAAGCAGTACAGCAACCAACTGCGCGCGGCGACGCAGCTGGAGGCGCAATTCAGCAAGCAGCCCGAGCATCCAGGTGCGGCGCATTACCTGATACACAGCTACGACTACCCGCCGCTGGCCGCGCGCGGTCTGGATGCCGCCCGGCGCTACGCCAAGATCGCGCCAGCTGCGGCCCATGCGCAGCACATGCCCTCTCATATTTTCACGCGCGTGGGCTCCTGGGCCGACTCGGTCGCGGCGAATGCCGATTCGGCCAAATCGGACACAGCCGCAGGCTTCAACACCCTGCATGCCTATGACTACATGGTCTATGCCCAATTGCAGATGGGGCAGGACCGCGCAGCCCAAACGGTGCGTGACAAGTCGCAGGCCATCCCCAATTTCCCAGACAACTTTGCGGCAGCGTATGCCTACGCTGCCATCCCTGCCCGCCTTGCGCTTGAGCGTGCCGACTGGAGCGCTGCAGCGAAGGTCGGCATGTTCCCGGCGGCTGATGCCTATCCATGGTCCAAATACCCGCAGGCCGAAGCGTCCAATGCATTCGCGCGCGGGTTGGGTGCTGCGGCATTGCGCGATAGCGCGGCGGTCCAGTCCGAACTGTCCCGATTGGGGCGACTGCGTGATCGCGCCACAGAACTCAAGATCGGCTACTGGGCGGATCAGATGGGCATACAGATTGACGTGGTGCGCGGTTTTGCGGCGTTCAAGGCAGGCGACGCGGCCAGTGGAATCCAAGCGCTGCGTCAGGCTTCCGAGCGCGAAGACGCAAGTGAAAAGCACGTCGTGACACCAGGTCCTCTGCTCCCGGCGCGTGAGATTTTGGCCACTGTCTTGCTCGAGAGTGGTGACGCAGCCGCGGCGTTGCGCGAATTCGAGGCTGTGCTTGCCAAGGAACCGAACCGCTTGCGTGCTATGGCCGGGGCTGTGCTGGCGGCCGAGCGCAGCGGCGATGCAGCGCGCGCCCGCAGGTACAGCGACAAGATCGCGGTACAAACCGCACAGACCGACACTGGCATGAGTGGTCTGCAATTGGCGCGCCGCTCGGTGATGCAGTGAATTCAGGTCTGCGTTTGGTCGCCGACGCCTGTTTGGCTCTGGCGATGTGCGCCGCCGGCGCGGCGTTGGCGGTCGAAAGCGATCCGCTGCCGGTGCCGGGTACAGGTGCGCGCGCCCGTGCCGTGCCGCTGTACAACGACGGTGTTGCCCTGCTCCTCAAACGCGACTTCGCGTCGGCACGGGCCCGGTTCGAGGCGGCGCTGGCATTGGACGAATCGCTGGCCGAGGCGCACAACAACCTGGCGTTTTCGTTGCGCATGCAGGGGCGGCATAACTTCGCTGCTTCGCTGGCGCACTACAACCGCGCCATTGCGCTCAACCCGGTGCTGGCGCAGGCCTATATGTATCGGGGCGTGTTGTTCACGCAGCAGGGCGACCTGGAGCGTGCGCGCCAAGACCTTGAACGACTGCGCAGCCTTGACGCCAAGCTCGCGACCGAACTGGATCTGGTCATGCAGGGCAAGGTCAACGGAGAGTCGCGCGGCGGCATTGCGGCGCAGTACGACTACTGAACAAACACTCCTCAGTCGTACTTCTTTCCGCACTCTGAACTGAACCATGCCCAGCGCGTGCAAACCAACGCTCGCCAGACCGGGAGGGCACATTGTGATGGTGCCCCGGTCCACTACGCGCGCCACCGCTCCGAGTTGACCACGCTGTAACGCCTGGTGCAGCAGCATTTCCACAGTTTCTTCGCCTCGACCGAAGACGCTGCCGGTGCCAGGCTACCGCAAATCGACCGTGACGAGTTCGGCGCCTTCTTCGAATGCGGCATCCTGACGCACGGCTTCCTGCGCCTGCGCTGCGGGCAGTGCGGCCACATCAAGCCGTTGGCGCAACACCTGCAAGCGCCGGGGGGGTTGCCCCTCGTGCGGCGCGCGGCGCATGGCGAAGACGGCAGCGCACCCGATGGACCACGTCATCTCACAGGTGCAAGCGCATCGGCGGCAAATTCACCGCCAGGAACCCACCTTTCGTGGGTGTCGGGTTACGCTGCAACCCGGCCCCCCACTTACCCCAAATTAAACCAGGCCGATTTGCTCTGCGTGTACGACAGCAGGCTCATCATGTGTTTGTCGCGTGAGTTGCCGGACTGTTTGTAGCCGCCAAAGGGTTGCGTCATGTCGCCGTCGCCGAAGCAGTTGACCCACACCACACCCGCTTCCAGCGCGGCGACACAGCGGTGGGCTTTTTGCAGATCACTGGTCCAGACTGCGGCCGCCAGGCCATAGACCGAGTCGTTCGCCAGCGCCATGGCCTCCCGCTCGGTGTCGAAGGCCGTGACTGCGGTCACCGGGCCGAATACTTCTTCGCGCACGATCGAGTTGCGGCTGGTCGCACCGACGAACAGGGCCGGCTCGACAAAAGCGCCCACCGCGTTTGTATTGGCACGTGCGCTGCCCATCACCAGCTGTGCGCCCTCGCGCAGGCCGCGCGAAATACGGGTCAACACGTTGCGCTGTTGCTGCTGGCTGGCCAGCGGGCCCATGGTGGTGGCCGGGTCCAGTGGATCACCGGGGCGGTAGGCCAGGGCGGTACGCGCGATGAAACGCTTCACGAATTCATCATGGATGCCGCGCTGCACCAGCAGACGCGAGCCGGCGTTGCAGACCTGGCCGGCGTTGTCATAGATGCCGCCGACGGCGCGCTCGACGGCCGCATCCAGATCGTACAGGTCGTCGAAGAACACCTGCGGGCTCTTGCCGCCGGTCTCCAGCGCCACCCGCCTCATCTTGGAGTGCCCGTCATACCCAAGCACAAACTGGCCCACGGCGGTGGAGCCGGTGAACGACAGCTTGACCACATCCGGGTGCAGGGCCAAGGCCTTGCCGGCTTCGCCACCCAGCCCGTTCACCACGTTGAAAACGCCCGGCGGGCCACCGGCTTCGACAAACAATGCCGCCAGCCGCAGGCATGACATCGGCGCCAGCTCGGCCGGTTTGAGCACCACGCAGTTGCCCGCCGCCAGGATCGGCGCAATCTTCCACATGGCCATCAACATCGGGTAGTTCCACGGCGTGATCGCACCCACCACACCCAGCGGTTCATGCACGATCATGTGGAGAGCCGAGGCGTCGGTGTGTGTCACGGCACCCTCGATCTTGTCGATGCACTCGGCAAAGTAGCGGATGGTCTTCTGCACCTCGGGCAGGTCGATGTTCAGCACATCGCTGATCGGCTTGCCCATGTCCAGTGTTTCCAGCAACGCGAGCTCGTGCGCATGCTGCTCCACCAGGTCGGCGAAGCGGAACAACACCGCCATCCGCGCCCTCGGCGCCAGACCGCGCCAGCGCCGGTCGTTCCATGCCGTCAGGCTGTTGGCGACCGCCGCGGCGACGTCTGCGGCCTGCCCCTTGGCCATATGGGCCAGCACGCTGCCGTTGGCCGGATTGATGCAGTCAAATGTCTCGCCCGCAATGGCTGGCGTGTGGCGGCCATCGATGAACAGCCCGGTGGCCACGCACAGTTCCTTGGCCCGCTCGATCCACTCGGCGTGTGTCAATGTCGTCATGCAGAAACGCCCACCAGGCAATGGCTGTAGCGTGGGGTTGACACAGGATGGGTCATGCCTTCGCCTTCGTGCCGGACGGCCGCGGTGCGCCGTCCTCGGCCAGCAACTCGGCCGGATAACCCGGTGCACGCAACTCCAGGTTGCAGGCCTTTTCGATCATGCGCGCCACTTCGGGCGATTGGGCGTTGCCGCCAAACAGGCCGCGGGCCCGGGTAAATATCTGCTGCGTCATGCTTCCCAGCTCCAGCGGCACGCCGAGTTTTTGCGCGATGCTGTTGACCAGCCCCAGGTCCTTGCAGGCCAGGTCCATGGTGAACTTCACGTTGTAGCTGCCCGACAGGATGAGCTGCGACTCGGTCTCGTGCACAAAGCTGTTGCCCGAGCTGGCGCGAATCGCGCGGTAGGCGGCGTCCAGATCAACCCCGTACTTGGCGGGCACCATCATCGCCTCGGCCGCTGCCACCAGGTGGATGAAGGCCAGCATGTTGGTGACCACCTTGACCACCGAGGCACTGCCCAGTTTGCCGAGATAGATGATCTGGCCACCCATGGTGGTGAGCAGCGGCTCGACGCGCTTGAATATCGCCTGGTCACCACCCACCAGCACGGTGATTTCGCCCGAATTGGCCAGGTGCACACCACCGGTGACCGGGCATTCCAGAACATGGATGCCGCGTTGTGTGGCGGCGGCCTCAAGGCGCTGCAGGTCCTCCATGTCGGTGGTGCTCATTTCCACCCAGATGCCACCGCGCGGCAGGCTGTCGAAGACGCCGCCGGGCCCTTCCACCACCTTGCGCGAAATGGCCGGTGAGGGCAGTGCCGTGATCACCACGTCGGCGCCGCGACACACACCGGCGATGTCGTCGGACCACTGCGCGCCGGCCTGGATCAGGCGCGCCGCCAGTTCTTTGTTCAGGTCGGTCACGGTGACCGGAAAGCCGGCCTTGACCAGGCTGTTGCACAGGCCTTCGCCGAGTGAGCCCAGGCCAATAAAGCCGATGCGGAGCTGCTGCATGTTTGTCATGGTGTGTTTGGATGAATGAAAAAACCAGCCAGTCTGACGGTTTGGAGCGGGGCTGGCAAACGAGGAAACTGACGTTATAAGATTAGCACGCCTACTGCCCGGCTAATTTGAATCGCCCATGCCCCGTCTGCCTCCCCTGAACTGGTTACGCGCCTTCGAGGCCTCCGCGCGCGCGCTGAGCTTCACGGCTGCGGCGCAGGAGTTGCACATGACCCAGTCGGCCGTCAGTCAGCAAATCAAGAGCCTGGAAAATGCCCTCGGCCGCACCCTGTTCAACCGGCGGGTGCGCGGACTCGAGCTGACCGACGAGGGTCGGGGTTATTTGCCCACGGTGCAGGCTGCATTTGCCACGCTGGAGGAGGGCACGGCGTTACTGGTCGGACGCAACGACCCGGATGTGCTGGAACTGCACGTCAACCTGTCGTTCGCCGTGTTTTGGCTCAGCCCGCGCCTGGGCCGATTCATGGACGAGTTTCCCTGGGTGCAGCTGAATCTGGCGACCTCGATCTGGCCGCAGGAGAAACCGGACGGTTCGGCAGCCGTGGAGATCGTGTTCGGCCAGGGCAAGTGGGAAAGCCGGGTCGGTCAGCGGCTGACGCGCGACAACGTGTTCCCGGTGTGCACGCCCGAGCTGGCACGGCGCATTCGTACTGTGCGTGAGCTGCAGAAAATGCGCCTGTTCGACCTGCCCGGCACCTTGCAGAGCTGGGACACCTGGCTCAAGGCCGCTGGCGGGGACAAGGTCGCCGGGCGGCCTGTGGTGCACCGCGCCAGCACCTGGGCGGTCAGCCTGGAATGGGCACTGCAAGGCCTGGGCGTGGCGCTGGCACATGACACTGTGGCAGGCGACCTGATCGCCGCCGGGCGGCTGGTGCGGCCGTTGAAAACCATGCTTCCCATGAAGGAGGCCTATTATTTGATCGCCCCGCAGGGCAGCCACACCAATGCGGCGGCACAGGCCTTCAAGGCCTGGCTGCTGCGGGAGATGAAGCAATGAGCAATAACGACGGCGGACCTTTTGACTTCATCGTGGTTGGTGCCGGCACGGCTGGCTGCCTGCTGGCGAACCGGCTCAGCGCCGACCCGACGAAACGTGTGTTGTTGCTGGAGGCCGGGGGCCCGGACAACTACCACTGGATTCACATTCCGGTCGGGTACCTCTACTGCATTGGCAATCCACGTACCGACTGGATGTACCACACCGAACCGACGGCCGGGCTGAATGGCCGGACCCTGCTGTACGCGCGTGGCAAGACGGTGGGCGGCTGTTCCAGCATCAACGGCATGATCTACATGCGTGGTCAGGCGCGTGACTATGACCGGTGGGCCACGGTGACAGGCGACACGGCCTGGAGCTGGGCCAATTGCCTGCCCGATTTCAAGGCCCACGAAAGTTATTACCAGCTCGACGCGGGTGCCGTCGCAGACGCCCAGGTGGCGCAATTTCATGGTGCCGACGGTGAATGGCGGGTGGAGAAGCAGCGCCTGCGTTGGGACGTGCTGGACGCCTTTTCCCAGGCTGCGCAGCAGGCCGGCCTGCCCGCCACGACCGACTTCAACCGCGGTGACAACAACGGCGTCGGATATTTCGACGTGAACCAGAAAAGCGGCTGGCGCTGGAACGCTGCCAAGGCGTTTTTGCGTCCCACCACGGTGCAGCGCCCCAATTTCAGCCTGTGGACCCAGTCCCACGTGAGCCGTCTGTTGTTCGACCGCGCTGCGGACGGTGCCTTGTACTGCGCCGGTGTGGAACTGGTGCGCGCTGGCCAAACCGGGCAGCGTGTCATGCTGGCCGGCGGCGGGGAGGTGATTCTGAGCGCCGGCGCCATTGGCACGCCGCAGATTCTGCTTCTCTCCGGGGTCGGGCCAGCGGCGCAGACGCAACAGATGGGCATCGATGTGGTGAACGATTTGCCAGGTGTGGGCACTAACTTGCAAGATCACCTGCAGATTCGTGCCGTGTTCACGGTGCAGGGCACGCCGACGCTCAACACCATTACCAACTCATGGTGGGGCAAGGCTGGCATCGCGCTGCAATATGCGCTGCGTCGCAGCGGACCGATGAGCATGTCACCGTCCCAGCTCGGTGCGTTCACCCGCAGCAGCCCCGACATGCCGTACCCGAACATCCAGTACCACGTGCAGCCGCTCAGCCTGGATGCCTTCGGCCAGCCCCTGCACACCTTTGCCGCCATCACCGCCAGTGTCTGCAATCTGAACCCGACCAGTCGCGGCACGGTGCGCCTGCGCAGCGCAAGCCATGCGGACGCGCCGCTCATTGCACCGAACTACCTGAGTACCGACGAAGATCGCAAGGTGGCGGCGGATTCGCTGCGTGTGACGCGCAACATCGTGGCCCAGCCCGCCATGGCGCGCTTCAAGCCGCAGGAATTCAAGCCCGGTGTGCAGTACCAGACGGATGACGAGCTCGCCACTTTGGCAGGTGACATCGCCAGCACCATCTTTCACCCCATCGGTACCACCAAGATGGGCCGGCCCGACGACCCGATGGCCGTGGTCGACACCCGGCTGCGGGTGCGCGGCATACGCGGTCTGCGGGTGGTGGACGCCGGTGTGATGCCGGACATCACCAGCGGCAACACCAATGCGCCGACGCTGATGATTGCCGAAAAGGCGGCCAAATGGATAGTCGCGCGCTGAGCCGCCGGCCGTCGCGCCGAAGGCTGTTCGGGTGGGACAATGCCGGGTGGCGCC
>JANOTG010000524.1:0-3507 GCA_031416215.1 Betaproteobacteria bacterium | reverse complement strand
AGCAGCCGCTGCTGGGGCGACAAGCGCACACTGGTCTTGGCAACCGGGTCGTAAAACCACATGTCGTTGCCGTTCTTCAACATCAGCTTTCCCGTATCGCGGGCGGGCAGAACAAAACGAATCAGCGTGGCAAATGCCCCGCCCTGCTGCTGCGTGCGCGAATAACTCGTCAGCGTGCTGGTGTCCACCTGTTTGCCGGCCTGGAACTCGGTCAATGTCACGGTCACGCTGAACGAGCGACCGGGGTTGCGAATCGCGTCACTGGCGGCGAGTATCTCGTCGCCCGAGGGTGCCGCAGATACCAAAGGCGCAGCCAGCGCCAACAACAAACTGAACAGGATTTTCATCGTCGCCACCTCTCGTTCAAGAACACTCACACATGTCGCAAAGCCTCGACGACCTTGAGATCAGCGGCCCGGTAAGCCGGCCACCACGCAGACAGAACCGCAATGACGATCAAGCCGATCGTCGTACCAATGATCAAGGCGCTTTGCCCATAGACAACCAACAGCAATGGCAAGGGTTCCACATTGCCCGGTGGCAACCAGGTCAACCCGGCACGGTTGACAAACGCAGCCAGCGTCAGCGCCAGAATCACCCCCAATATCGCGCCGCACACGCCCAACAGCGCCCCCTCAGTCACAAACAGACTTCGAATACCAGCCCTGCGCAGGCCAATGGCACGCAAGGTGCCAATTTCCACTGTGCGTTCCACCACCGCGGTATTCATCGTATTGCTGACGGTAAACAGGACGATGGCTCCAATAAGTACGAATATGAACCCAAACAGCGTGTCGAACATTTGCAGCGTTTGCACATAGAACGGATTTAGTGCACGAATGTCCAACACGGCCAGCGGTTGGGTCGACGAAATTTTGGCCAGAATCGGGGCAAGACGCTCCTTGGCCAATGGCATTTGCGCTGACTGGCGCAACTGAATCATGATCGACGTCACCTTTGGCGGCGAAGTGCCATAAATCAGCCGCTGAATCTGCGCCAGGTGCATCATCACATACACCTCGTCGAGCTCCTTGACGCCCTGATCCTCCGCCCGGATCACCTCCAGTGCCGTCACATTCGGTGCGCCGCGCGCATTGCCAACCAAAACCTCGATCTTGCGCGGACTTGCGGGGGCAGACGTATTGGACTGTGAAGCTTCCTGAACGCTGAGTTGGGCGATATCGTCCGGCAGCGCCTTGCCATCGACCGCTGGTTTCGATTCAGCCTCTGGCTTTGGGCAGTTGTCGATCTTGAGTGCATCACACAGCTGCAGCACCCGCGCGACTCCGATGCCGACAATCGCGGCATCAGGCGGCGCGCCCTCCAGCGCAAAAACACGCCCGCGATTGGGCAATTCGTAGTTGTTCCATTGCCGCATCTTGTTGATGTCGGCCGCCACATAACCGTTGCCGATGATGGTGCGCGACACCCCGGCCGCATAGTTGCCGGCAATTCCGCTGAACTGCATGGTTGGACTGATCACCAGCGCCATCGGACCAACGATCGGATCAGCCTGAATTGCCTCGATCACCTTGCCGTAGTCTGCAATGCCGTAGGCGCTCGGATTCCCGCTGCCGTAGCGGAAAAAGTCGCGGTGCTGGATCTGCAAATGCCCACCCGTCTGCACCTGGTTGGTCTGCATCAGGTACTCGATGCTGGCACTGAAACCGCCAAACAGAAGAATCGAGGTGGAGCCGATGGCCATCGCAACCAGGGTGGCGATGGAACGGCGCCGATTGCGCAACAGGTTGCGCAGTGCAAGGTTGAGGGTCATCATCATGCTGCGTCCTCCGAGCCCTTGCGCCGGATGCCCTGGATCAGCCCGTCCTTCAGGAAGATGATGTCGTCGGCCGCCTTGATCACCTCCGGATCATGCGACGAGAAGATGAACGATATCTCGTATTGGTCCACCATGCGGCGCATCAGCGCCAGAATGGCAGCGCCCGTGGTGCTGTCCAGGTTGGCGGTTGGCTCGTCGGCGATCACCAGCTTGGGTTTGCGGGCCAGCGCGCGTGCGATGGCGACACGCTGGCGCTGCCCACCCGAGAGCTGCCCAGGCAAGTTCTTGGCCCGATCCAGCAGGCCCACCGCCTTGAGCAATCGCGGCACGCGGTCGCCACGTTTCTTGGCCGACGCGCCAGCCAGCAACAGGGGATATTCGATGTTCTCGTAGGCGCTGAGCACCGGCAGCAGGTTGAAGTTATGGAAAATGAAACCGATGTTCTTGGCCCGAAAGTCCGACAAGACATCATCGGCCATGGTCCCGACGTTGGCATCGGCGACGATGATCTCGCCCTGGTCTGGCTTGTCAATACAACCCAGCATGTTCAACAGTGTTGTTTTGCCACTACCAGAAGGACCACTCAGCACCGTGAACTTGGCATGCCGCACCAGGATGTCGACGCCCTTGATGACCGGCACCTCGATCGAATCCAGGTGGTAAGTCTTGTGCACCTGCGTCAATATGGCGACCGGCTTCTGGGTTACCGGCGCAGCAGCACCGGCGGCCACACTCACTGGCCCGTCATCGTCTGTCTGATCCGTCATCCGTTGGCCCTCTTCATTGCTTTTTGCATTCCCTGTCGGCCCAGCCACATCGAGCGCCGGAGAAGCACCGCGCTGTGATTATTACCGGAGATGGAACATTTTTGGTGAAGACTTGATCGGCTGCCGATGGCTTGGCCCTGCCGTCCAGCCGTCCAGCCGCATGTCCATGTTGTTGCATGGGTTGGGTTACCATGAGCGCGAAGAGCGGCATCAAGGCCGCCTGCCGAGAAGGACGCCATGGTTGATCCGCAACATCGGGACACTGCGCCCCACCAACCTGAAGCCATCCCGGTACAGCGGGAGTTGTCCAGCCGCGAGCACGCTGCGCGGTTGCTGGCGGCACCTGCGGCCCTGATGCAGCTCAGTGCGATCGAAGCAAAAATTGTGGTCAGCTACATGCGGCCGGAGAAAGTGCCGTCCGGCGTGACCTTCATCACCGAGGGCGACCAGGAAAACACCGGGTTCATGGTGCTGCTGCTGGACGGCGAGGTATTGGTCGAGACCATCACCGTGAGCCGGACCGAACCAGTAACCACCGCCGTACTCGGGCCGGGCAGCCTGATCGGCGAGATGGGCATCCTCGACACCGGGCCGCGTTCGGCATCCTGTACCGCCAGCACCGACATCCAGTGCGCCGTATTGACCCGGGAAGACCTGGAAACCATGATTGCCGAACAACCCGCCATCGGCGCCAAGTTTCTGCTCGCAGTGTCGGCGCGGATATCGGAGCGTTACCGCGACACTTTGCGCAAACTCAAATTGTTTGCCCGCCTGGCATCGACGATGCAAGAAGAATTGAACCGAACAAAATGAGGCACAGCAAGCTGCCAGCGCCCCTGTGCTGAAATTCCTGCGTCCGGCGCCGCGCATCCGCCTGCTGATGGTGTGTTTGGGTAACCTTTGCCGCTCACCCATCGCGCAGATCGTGACCCAGCAGCTTGCCCAGCGGGCCGGCTTTGG
>JANOTG010000523.1:0-4237 GCA_031416215.1 Betaproteobacteria bacterium | reverse complement strand
CGCCGGTCTGCTGAAAGTATTCGCGCATGCCACAGAGTCACGCACTCCCGCATCCGGGGTCGCGCCAACCCCATGGTGTGCTGCAACACCATCTGCGCGAGACTGCAAGCAGAACGGCGCGGACACCCGCCGCGCTGGCCCGGGACAAGGCATCGAGCCAGCCCAAGTGCCAGCGATAGCGGTGGGCCTTAACCAGTGAACCTTGTGCAGCGCGCGCCTTTTGGTGGCTATTGGAATAACTGAAATGGACCTTTGGAACCAGCTCCTGATGGGTTTCGCCACAGCGGCGACCCCGATCAACCTGTTGTGGTGTTTTGTCGGCTGTGCGGTGGGCACGGCGGTTGGTGTCCTGCCCGGCATCGGCCCGGCCGTTGCGGTGGCCATGTTGCTGCCCATCACCACCAAGGTCGATGCCACGGCGTCGATGATTTTTTTCGCCGGCATCTATTACGGCGCGATGTACGGCGGCTCCACCACCTCGATCCTGCTCAACACGCCGGGTGAGACCGGCAGCATGGTGACGGCGATGGAGGGCAACAAGATGGCCAAGAGCGGGCGCGCCGGAGCGGCCCTGGCCACATCGGCCATTGGCTCGTTCGTGGCGGGAACCATCGCGACGGTGCTGGTGACCCTGTTTGCACCCCTGCTGGCCAACTTCGCGGTGCGCCTGGGACCACCGGAGTATTTCTGCCTGATGCTGCTGGCCTTCACCACCGTCAGTGCGGTGCTCGGGCGCAGCACACTGCGCGGCATGGTGGCGCTTTTGTTCGGGCTGGCCATCGGCCTGATCGGCATGGACCAGATATCGGGCCAGGCGCGTTACACCGGCGGTGTACCCGAGTTGCTCGACGGCATTGAGATCGTGCTGGTGGCGGTGGGCCTGTTTGCGGTGGGCGAGTCGCTGTATGCGGTGCTTTACGAGGGCGGCACGAAAGAAACACAAAACAAGCTCAGTGCCGTGCACATGAGCAGGAGTGACTGGCGCCTCTCTTGGCCGGCCTGGTTGCGCGGCACCTTCATTGGTTTTCCGTTTGGCACCATTCCCGCCGGCGGCAGCGAGATACCGACGTTCCTGAGTTACGCCACCGAGAAGAAACTGGCCAAGGACAAGTCCGAATTCGGCACCAAGGGTGCGATTCAGGGCGTCGCCGGGCCGGAGGCGGCCAATAACGCGGCCATCACCGCCACCCTGATTCCGTTGCTCACCCTGGGCATTCCGACCTCCAACACGGCGGCAATCCTGCTGGGCGCGTTCCAGAATTACGGCATTCAGCCCGGGCCGCAACTATTCACCACCTCGGCGGCGCTGGTCTGGGCGCTGATCGCCTCCTTGTACATCGGCAACGTCATGCTGCTGATCCTGAACCTGCCGATGGTCGGGTTGTGGGTCAAGTTGCACAAGATCCCCAAGCCGCTCCTGTACGCTGGCATCCTGATCTTCGCCACGGTCGGGGTCTACGGCATGCGCCAGAGCGCCTTCGACCTGGTACTGTTGTATGCAATTGGATTGGTGGGTGTGGTGATGCGTCGTTTCGACTTCCCGACCGCGCCAGTGGTCGTGGGCATGATCCTGGGGCCATTGGCCGAGGCGCAGTTGCGCAACGCCTTGTCGATCGGCGAAGGCAAGTGGGGCATCTTCCTCGAGCGGCCCATGTCCGCCACCTTGCTGGCGATCATTGTGGCGGTGCTGGTGGTGCCCAAGCTGTTACGCAGGCGCAAGGCGGCTTGATTCGTCGGCGCAGGCGTTGCGATGTTTACTGATTCCAGTAAAACTTGCGTGGTCATTATTAGACTTAACAGTTCACGCAAAGACTGATTGGTTTACATTTCCGGTGCGCCACATTTTTGGCGCGACTGCCCAAGGCAGTATTTACACCGGAGATTCTCATGAAGAAAACCCTTATCGCTTCTGTGCTCGCTTTTGGCATGGTCCTGTCGGCACATGCGAAAGACATCGTAGACACCGCCGTCGGAGCCGGCAACTTCAAGACCCTGGCGACTGCGCTGACTGCCGCCGGCTTGATCGACACGCTCAAGGGCAAGGGCCCGTTCACCGTGTTTGCGCCAACCGACGCCGCGTTCGCCAAGATCCCGAAGGCGGACCTGGACGCCTTGCTCAAGGACAAGGCCAAGCTGACCGCAGTCTTGACCTACCACGTGGTGCCAGGCAAGGTCATGGCCGCAGACGTCAAGGCCGGCAAGGTCAAGTCGGTGCAAGGTTCGGAGATCACGGTCGCGACGATGGGTGGCGTGACGGTCGACGGCGCCAAGGTCAGCGCCACCGACATCGTTGCCAGCAACGGCGTGATCCACGTCATCGACAGCGTCATCATTCCGAAGTGATCCCGTGGGCGGCGCGCAAACCGCGTCGCTCCGACAGGCAGTGGTGTTGGGAGCTGGGGGTGGGGGTGGGGGTGGGGGTGGGGTGTATTGCAGCCACGGCACGCCGGTTAATATGGACGCATGCCCACCACGCCCGCGCGGCCCCCAGCCACCGCGCATGACGCCAGCAGCGCACTGCCCCTTGATGCCCAAGGCATTCTCGAGCTGGCGGCGCGTTCGATGTTCCAGTTGTTCTCCACCATCAGCCAGGGCATGTTTCTGGTCGATCGCAGTGGGCGCATCGTCTGGGTCAACGAGGGTTACCAGCGATTCCTGCCGGCCCTGGGTTTTTCATCGCTGGACCAGTTTGTCGGCCACATGGTGGAGGACGTCATACCCAACACCCAGATGCGCCGCGTGCTGGAGACGGGCGAGCCCTACCTGATCGACCTGCTGACCAACCGCGCTGGCACGTTTGTCGTCAGCCGCATCCCGTTGCGTGACGAATCGAACGCCGTGATCGGCGCCATTGGCATCGTCTTGTTCGACCACCCGGAGACCACGCTGGCACCGCTGATCGCGAAGTTCGCGCTGATGCAGCGCGATCTGGACGACGCCCGGCGTGAGCTGGCGACACAACGACTCAGCCTGGCCAGCGGCAAGAGCGCCGGGGCGCGGAGTTTCAAGTACACCTTTGCCAGTTTCATCGGCACCAGTCCCGCGGCGGTGGAGGTCAAGCGCCAGGCGCGCCGCGCGGCGCAGTCCGGCAGCCCGGTGTTGCTGCTGGGTGAAACCGGCACCGGCAAGGAGTTGTTGGCGCATGCCATCCACGCCGCTTCCAGTCGGGCCAGCGGGCCGCTGGTGAGCATCAACATTGCCGCTGTGCCGGACACATTGCTGGAGGCCGAATTTTTCGGCGTGGCGCCCGGCGCCTACACCGGAGCCGAACGCAAGGGGCGCGAGGGCAAGTTCAAGATTGCCGATGGTGGCACCCTGTTTCTGGACGAGATTGGTGACATGCCGCTGGCGCTGCAGGCCAAACTGCTGCGCGCCTTGCAGGAGGGCGAGATCGAGCCGCTGGGGTCGAACAAGGTCGTGCCGTTCGATGCCCGGGTGATCGCCGCCACGTCGCGCGATCTCGCCAGCTGGATGCGTGACGGCCGCTTTCGCGAAGACCTGTATTACCGCATCAACGTGTTGCCGATTCGCGTACCGCCATTGCGCGAGCGCCGCTCCGACATTGCGGCGCTGGTGGAGGCGCTGAGTGACGACATTGCCTTGCGTAATGGCGCGGCGCTGCCAGAACTGACGGCGGATGCGCTGGAGTTGTTGTGTGCACAAGCCTGGCGCGGCAACATCCGCGAACTGCGCAATGTGCTGGAGCAGACCGCCATGCGCAGCGACACCCAGCGCGTGGATGCTGTGGCGATGGCGCAGGTGCTGCGCGAGGCGGGCGTGGAGCAGGTCGCACAACCCGTGACCGCCTTGGGCGAAGAGCCTGCTCGGTCGTTGACGCGGCCAGCGGGTAGCGCCCTGAGGCCGCTGGCGCAACAGGTGGCCGAGGTGGAGCGCGAAGCAGTCGCCGCTGCGATGGCCGCCACCGGCGGCAACAAACATGCGGCGGCACAGATGCTCGGTATCGCCCGCGCGACCTTGTACCAACGACTTTCACGATAGTATGAAAATCAGTCACTTTGATTGTTTTTAATACAAACTATGTGTATGAAAAAAATACAACAATGTCGATGAATCAGGAAAATTCCATTTAAATCAATGGCTTGCGTCCAGGCACGGTCTGTGCAAGGTAATGGGTGATTTAATCAACAGGAGACATCCATGTTTCGTCGCACTTTGGTCTCGGTGGCCGCAATGGCCGTTATCGCGTTGGGTTCCGTCAATGCCTCGGCGCAGTCCA
>JANOTG010000522.1:0-1914 GCA_031416215.1 Betaproteobacteria bacterium | reverse complement strand
TGCAGTGGCGCGGGGCGTGACCTATGTGAACCACACCTTCACCTCGCATCTGGCGCTGAGTGCCTCGTTGCAGCCCTTCGCCGGCCTGGCCGATCACCACATCTGTGAATACCCGGCGGCGCCCAAGGCGCTGGCAGTAGCGCTGACACACAACCATCTGACACCGGGCGCCGACGGCCTGGTGCGTGCGCCGGATGCGCCAGGCCTTGGCATGGCGATCAATGCCCAAGCGGTGGCGCGGTACCAGGTGGCGGTGGAGATGCGGGTCGGTGGCAAGCTGCTCTACAGCTCGCCGGCGTTTGGCGTTTGAGGCGCATCCCTGATGGCGTTAGCATGACAGCATGTCTGACACCCTGGTGATACGGCCGCTGGCCCCGGCCTGTGGTGCTGAAGTCTTTGGCATCGACCTGGCCAACCCCGGCACGGCGGAACTGGCGCAGGTGCACACCGCCCTGGCGCACCATGCGGTGCTGTTTTTCCGCGACCAGCGGCTGACCCCGGGCCAGCAGCTCGAGGTGACGCGGCTGTTTGGGCCGGTGCTGCGCGTGCCCTACATACGGCATATGGACGAACACCCGGACATCATCGCCGTGCTGAAAGAGGCGGATGAGCGCCAGATCAGCACCTTTGGCGGCACCTGGCATTCGGATTTCTCCTTTTTGGAGCAGCCACCGAGCTACACGCTGTTGTATGCGCTCGAGTTGCCGGCACTGGGCGGCGACACCCTGTGGGCGAGCCAGTATGCGGCCTACGCGGCACTGTCGCCCGCCATGCAAAAGCTGCTCGACCCGCTGCGTGCAGTGCAAACGGCGTGGCCGCATGGCACCAAAGGGCCAAGCGGGAATGTCGCCGTCAGCCGCTCCATCGGCATGGTGCGCAACGACCCCTCAGCCGACCGGGAAATCCTGCATCCGGTGGTGCGTGTGCACCCGGTGACCGGCCGCAAGGCCCTGTTCGTGAACCCGGTCTACAGCCAGCGGTTCGAAGGCATGACCGAGGGCGAGTCCCGGGCGCTGCTGCAGTTTCTTTTTGACCACGCGAGCCGCGCCGAGTTCACCTGCCGGCTGCGCTGGGCACCAGGCACGCTGGCGATCTGGGACAACCGCTGCCTGCTGCACCTGGCCATCAACGACTATGACGGTAGCCGGCGGCTGTTGCACCGGACCACGGTTGCGGGTGAGCGGCCCCTCGGGCCGTCCTGAGCGCTTTTACCCCGCCGCCGCCTTCACCCGCCGCCGCCATGCATGCAGCAGCGGCTCGGTGTACCCGCTGGGCTGGGTCAAGCCCTTGAATACCAGGTCTGTCGCCGCCTGAAACGCCGCTCCCTGCGGATTTGCCACCATGCTCTTGTACAGCGGGTCGCTGGCGTTTTGCTTGTCCACAACCTTGGCCATGCGTTTGAAGGTGGCGCGCACCTGTGCCTTGCTGACCACGCCGTGCTGCAGCCAGTTGGCCATGTGCTGGCTGCTGATGCGCAAGGTGGCGCGGTCTTCCATCAGGCCCACGTTGTGGATGTCGGGCACCTTGGAGCAGCCGATGCCCTGGTCGATCCAGCGCACCACATACCCCAGGATGCCCTGGGCGTTGTTGTCCAGTTCCTGCTGCTTTTCGGCGTCGGTCCAGGTCGGATTCTTCGCCACCGGGATGGTCAGCAAGCCGTTCAGCAGTGCGTCGGCGGATGCGTCGGCGTCAAGTTTCTCCAGCTCTTTTTGCACCCGGGCCACGTTGACCTGGTGGTAATGCAGCGCATGCAGGGTGGCGCCGGTCGGGCTCGGCACCCAGGCGGTGTTGGCGCCGGCCAGCGGGTGGGCGATCTTTTGCTGCAGCATGGCCGCCATCAGGTCCGGCATGGCCCACATGCCCTTGCCGATCTGGGCTTTGCCGCGCAGGCCGCAGGCCAGGCCGACCTGCACG
>JANOTG010000521.1:0-12601 GCA_031416215.1 Betaproteobacteria bacterium | reverse complement strand
ACACCGTCGATCTCCGGTGCATCGGCATAACTGCGGCCGACACCACCACGCCGCCCGAGAGCGGGCGCGCTGTCGACCAACACCTGCATCGTCGCGCCAATGCGCCGTCGAAGACGTTTGGCTGAGGCTTCCTCGGCCACCTCCATGAATCGCGCACGGCGCTCCTGACGCAACTCGAGTGGCAACATCCCGGGCAAAGCGTTGGCCAGGGCGCCATCCACGGCGCTGTAGGCAAAACAGCCCGCACGGTCGATCTGCGCCTCCCGCATGAAGTCCAGCAGGTGCTCAAACTCGGCTTCGGTTTCACCTGGAAAGCCAGCGATGAAAGTGCTTCGCACCACCAACTGCGGACATTCGGCCCGCCAATGCTGGATACGCTCCAGGTTCTTTTCGCCGCTGGCCGGCCGCTTCATGCGCTTGAGCACCTCCGGGTGGCTGTGTTGCAAGGGAACATCCAGGTACGGCAACACCAGTCCGCTGGCCATCAGCGGCAACAGTGAGTCGACAGTCGGGTAGGGGTATACGTAGTGCAAGCGCACCCAGGCGCCAAACGGCGCAGCCAGTTCACCCAGCGCCTGCACCAGATCAGCCATGCGCGTCTTGACCGGTTTACCGTCCCAGAAACCGGTGCGGTATTTCACATCCACGCCATAGGCCGAAGTGTCCTGGCTGATGACCAGCAGTTCCTTGACACCGCCCTCAAACAGCGCCCGCGCCTCCGTCAACACATCGCCGATCGGCCGCGACACCAGATCGCCGCGCATGGACGGAATGATGCAAAACGTGCAGCGATGGTTGCAACCCTCGCTGATTTTCAGGTAGGCGTAGTGGCGCGGTGTCAGCTTGATGCCGGCCACCCCGAAGGAATTGGGCACCAGATCGACAAACGGGTCGTGCGGCTTGGGCAGATTGGCGTGCACCGCGTCCATCACCTCCTGCGTGGCATGAGGCCCCGTCACCGCGAGCACCTTGGGGTGCATCTGGCGCACCAGGTTGCCGCCATCGACACCCGCCTTCGCACCGAGGCAGCCGGTGACGATGACACGCCCGTTTTCTGCCAGAGCCTCACCAATCGAGTCGAGGCTTTCCTGTACAGCTTCGTCGATGAAGCCACAGGTGTTGACGATGACGAGGTCAGCACCGCTGAGGGACTTGGAAGTCCGGTATCCCTGGGCGCTGAGTTGCGTCAGGATCAATTCGGAGTCTGTCAAGGCCTTGGGGCAGCCCAGGCTGATGAAACCAATGGTGGGACTCTTGGTAGCTGATTCAACGACTGCATTCATCCGGTTATTGTCGCGGCTTATCGTTTGAGCCCAAAACTGCCCAGCATCTGCTCGGTCTGCTTCTGCATTTGCTCCTGCATCTGGCTCAGCAGGGTCTTGGACTGCTCCAGGCTGTTGCCCATGAATCCCTGTACCAATGGTGACTGTGCACCCAGGAACTGGGTCCACATCTCCGGCGTCAAGGCCTTGGACTGTTCGCCCAGGCGCGCCTGGATGTCCATCAACGTCTGCATGTTCTTCTCGAGGTACCCGCCCATGAACCCCTGCATGGCATGGCCGTAGAACCGGATGATGTTGGCCAAAACAGGCGCGGTAAACATCGGCGATCCGTTCGCCTCCTGCTCCAGGATGATCTGCAACAGGACACTGCGGGTCAGGTCGTCACCACTCTTTGCATCACACACCACGAATGGCTCACCATCCATCACCGACTGGCGCACCTGTTGCAAGGTGATGTAGGAAGAGGTGTCGGTGTCGTACAGGCGCCGGTTCGGGTATTTCTTGATCACCCTCTGCTGTTTGCGGGCTCCCTCGGGAGTCTTGTTCTTCATGGGGGTGTTACCTCGGTACGGACAGGTGCCATTGGACTTGCAGTCGACTGCAAGACATTCTAGGCAAATGATCCGCGGCGATTTCCCAAGGTTTACCCTGAGGCCACGAGCCAAAAAACCGACTCCAGTCGGTGTGGAATCAGGATTTGGTAGGCGCGATTGGACTCGAACCAACGACCCCCACCATGTCAAGGTGGTGCTCTAACCAGCTGAGCTACGCGCCTAAGGATGTCCGAGGCTGTGAATTGTAGCAGCAGCATTGGTGCGGCCCCAGGTCGCTGCGCCATAATCATAAAAGGCGCCCACAGGGCACGTATTTACCAGCAGCTTCAGGAGAGAATTCACACCATGGACATCAAGGGAAAAGTATTCATCGTCACCGGCGGCGCGTCAGGTCTTGGCGAAGGCACGGCGCGCATGCTCGCGGCCAGTGGCGGACTGGTTGTGGTTGCCGACATGCAGGTCGAAAAAGGCGAAGCTGTTGCCAGGGACATTGGCGGCGCCTTCGTGAAGTGCGATGTGACGCAGGAGGCCGATGGCATGGCTGTGGTGGCCAAGGCGGTGTCCATGGGCAAGCTGATGGGCCTGGTCAACTGTGCCGGCATCGCGACTGCGGACAAAACAGTGGGCAAGAATGGTGCGCACAGCCTGGCTACGTTCAGCAAGACCGTCACGGTCAATCTGATCGGCAGCTTCAACATGATCCGCCTGGCCGCCGACGCCATGTGTAAAAACGAGCCCGAGGCCACCGGCGAGCGCGGCGCAATGATCTCCACCGCATCGGTGGCGGCGTACGACGGCCAGATCGGCCAGGCGGCCTATAGCGCTTCCAAGGGTGGCATCGTCGGCATGACCCTGCCAATCGCACGTGACCTGTCGCGCAACGGCATCCGCAACATGACGATTGCACCAGGCATCTTTGGCACACCCATGATGTTCGGCATGCCCAAGGAGGTGCAAGCGTCGCTCGCTGCCAGCGTTCCGTTTCCATCCCGACTGGGCACACCCGACGATTACGCCAAACTGGCAAAACACATCTTCGAGAATGACATGCTCAACGGCGAGGTGATTCGTCTTGACGGTGCCATCCGGCTGGCGCCGCGCTGAATCGTCCAACCAAGCCCCGCCCTGGCGACCCGCTGACCCGACCGGACACCCCATGAAAAAATACTTCACACACCCGCTGAGCCGTGTTGCGCTGGCGATGTTGTTGGCCGGCTGCGCGTCGACGCCATCCCACTTCAGCTACACCGTACCGGACCAGCCAGAAGGGGCGTCCGGCAGCACCGAGAAGCCCGGGTGGGCGACCACCAAATTTGCGGTCGCGGCGGCCAACCCGCTTGCCACCGACGCAGGTTACCAAGTGCTCAAGGCCGGCGGCAGCGCGGTCGATGCGGCGATTGCGGTGCAAATGGTTCTTGGCCTGGTCGAGCCCCAGTCCAGCGGAATCGGCGGCGGCGCCTTCCTGATGCACTACAACGGTAAGGATGTGGAGGCCTTTGATGGCCGTGAGACGGCGCCCGCCGCAGTGAGGGAAACATTGTTCATGGGCGCGGACGGCAAACCCATGGCGTTCTACGATGCCGTGGTGGGTGGCCGGTCGGTGGGAGTACCTGGCACCGTGCGCATGCTGGAGATGGCACACCAACAACACGGCAAACTGCCCTGGGGCAAGCTGTTCGAGCCAGCCATCACGCTGGCGGAGAGCGGCTTCAAAGTGAGTGCACGGCTCAATGGCCTGCTAGGAACCGAGCAGCATCTCAGGAAAGATCCGGTAGCAGCCGCCTACTTCTACCAGGCCGATGGCAAGCCACATCCGGTGGGGCACAACCTGCGCAACCCGGCATACGGCGACGTGTTGCGCCAAATCGCCGCACGCGGCTCGAAGGCGCTGCTTGAGGGTGATATAGCGCAGGCCGTGGTCGACAAGGTGCAGAAGCATGCAACCAATCCCGGGCAACTCAGCCTTGCCGACCTGGCCGGTTACAAGGCCGTGAAGCGCGCTCCGATCTGCAGCGACTACCGGGCCAACAACCATGACTTCCGGATCTGCGGCTTCCCGCCCCCGAGCTCCGGTGCCATCGCGGTTGGCCAGATCCTCGGACTGCTGGGCAACACCAACGCCGCCGCATTGCCATTGCAGGATGGGCTGCCCAGCGCGGACTGGCTGCATCTGTACACCGAAGCCTCACGGCTGGCCTTTGCCGACCGGGCCCAGTACCTGGGCGACCCAGCCTTTGTGCAAGCACCGGCCGGCAACTGGATGAGCCTGCTGGAGCCGGCCTACCTGACGGACCGCGCCAAGCTGATCGGTCAGGCACCCGGCGCCCAGAGCATGAAGGTGGCTCGCCCCGGCACACCCGGCGGCGTGAAGACCTCCTACGCGCCCATGCCGGAACAGGCCGAGTACGGCACATCGCATATTTCCATCGTCGATGGTCAAGGCAATGCAATCGCCATGACCACGACCATTGAAGACGGGTTTGGCGCGCGCCAGATGGTGCGCGGTTTCCTGCTCAACAACGAGTTGACCGATTTCAGTTTTGCGCCGACCGATGCGAGCGGAGCCCCCATTGCCAACCGGGTACAGCCAGGCAAACGGCCGCGCTCATCGATGGCGCCCACCCTGGTCTTCGACAAGGCCACGGGGGCACTGGTGATGAGTGGCGGCAGCCCCGGTGGCGCCTTGATCATCCACTACACGGCGAAGACGCTGTACGGTGTACTGAACTGGGGCATGTTGCCGCAGCAGGCCATCAACCTGCCCAACTTCGCGTCACTCAACGGGCCCTCGGTGCTGGAAGAGAAACGCTTTCCCGCGGCGACCGTTGAAGCACTGAAGGCGCGTGGCGCCGAGGTGCGCGAGGCCAACATGACAAGCGGCCTGCAAGCCATCACCCGTGGCCAGGCACATGGCACACCGTTGTGGATGGGCGGCGCCGACCCGCGCCGCGAAGGCATCGTGATGGGTGACTGACCCGCGAGCGCGGCTGTCGGCATTACACGTCGATTGCCGCCGCCGAGCCAGCCTGTTTACGCAGCTCGAATTTCTGGATCTTGCCGGTGGATGTCTTGGGCAATTCGCCGAACACCACTGCGCGCGGCACCTTGAAGCCAGCGAGATGTTTCTTGCAGTGCGCCACGATCTCCAGTTCGGTCACCAGCGCTCCAGACTTGAGCTCGACGAATGCGCAGGGCGTCTCACCCCAGCGCGTGTCGGCCTTGGCCACGACAGCTGCCGCCAACACCGCCGGATGCCGGTACAGCACATCTTCCACCTCGATCGACGAGATGTTCTCGCCGCCCGAGATGATGATGTCCTTGCTGCGGTCCTTGATCTTCATATAACCGTCCGGGCACATGACTGCCAGGTCGCCGCTGTGGAACCAGCCACCGGCAAAAGCCTCCTGGGTCGCTGCAGGGTTGCTCAGGTAACCCTTCATCGTGATGTTGCCCCGGAACATGATCTCGCCCATGGTTTCGCCGTCGCACGGCACCGGCTGCATCGTCACCGGGTCCATCACCCGCACATCCTGCTGCAGGTGGTAACGCACCCCCTGCCGCGCGTTGAGCCGGGCCCGCTCGCCGACGTCCAGGCCGTTCCAGGCATCGTGTTTGGCGCACACCGTGGCCGGTCCATAGACCTCGGTCAGACCATAGACATGTGTCAGATCGAAACCCATCTGTTCCATGCCCTCGATCATGGCCGCCGGTGGCGCGGCACCCGCGACCATGGCCTTGATGCCCTTCGCCACGCCAAGTTTCATCGCGGCTGGAGCATTCACCAGAAGGCCGTGCACGATCGGCGCGCCGCAGTAGTGCGTCACACCGTGGCTGCGCATGGCATCAAACACCGCCTGCGCCTCCACCTTGCGCAGGCACACATTGACCCCGGCACGCGCCGCCAGCGTCCAGGGGAAACACCAGCCGTTGCAATGGAACATGGGTAAAGTCCACAGGAACACCGGGTGCTTGGGCATGTCCCACTCCAGGATGTTGGATACGGCGTTGGTCGCCGCACCACGGTGGTGGTACACCACGCCCTTGGGGTTCCCTGTGGTGCCGCTGGTGTAGTTCAGGGCAATCGCGTCCCATTCGTCGGCGGGCATCTGCCATTCAAAAATCGGGTCACCATGGGCCAGGAATTGTTCGTAGCCGACACTGCCAATCGGCGTGCCCGGACCGTACAACCCGTCCTCGACATCGATCACCAGCACCGGTGAATCCTTGCTGCGCAATGCCAGGGCCTGCTGCATGACCGGTGCGAACTCGGGGTCGACGATGACCACCCTGGCTTCTCCGTGGTCGAGCATGAAGGCCACCGTCGGGGCATCAAGCCGGGTATTGATGGCGTTGAGCACGGCACCCGCCATCGGGATTCCGAAGTGCGCCTCGACCATCGGCGGCGTGTTGGGCAACATGACCGCCACCGTGTCGCCCCGGCCGACGCCATGGCGCTGCAATGCAGATGCCAGCTGGCGGCACCGGCCATACAACTCGCCCCAATTTCGCCGCAACGTACCGTGCACCACGGCGAGCCGCAGCGGGTAGACCTCGGCCGTGCGTTCAATAAATGACAATGGCGACATGGCGGCAAAATTTGCCGCATTGCGCGGCAACTGGTCGTTGTACTTGGTGCCCATCACGTTCTCCTTCTGCAGACACAATCTCAGCCGTGGCGATACCCCCGTCTTTCATCCAGGAGCTGGTCGCGCGCGCCGACGTGGTGGACATTGTCGGCCGATATGTGCAGCTCAAGAAGACCGGCGCCAACTTCTCGGGTCTGTGCCCGTTCCATGCCGAGAAGTCGCCCTCGTTCACGGTCAGCCCGAGCAAACAGTTTTTTCACTGTTTCGGTTGCGGCAAAAGCGGCAATGCCATTGGTTTTCTCATGGAACATGCCGGCATGGGTTTTGTCGAGGCGGTGAACGATTTGGCCCAGCAATATGGCATGCAGGTGCCGCAGGAGGACATTTCGCCGCAGGACCGGGCGCGCGCCGCCGAGCAACGCCAGAAGCAGGACACACTGAGCGACGTACTCGAAAAGGCAGGCGAAGCGTACCGTCGCACCCTCAAGGACTCGCCACGGGCGGTTGACTACTTCAAGAGCCGCGGCGTCAGCGGTGAGGTCGCACAAAAATTCGGGCTCGGTTACGCACCGCCCGGCTGGCGCAGCCTGGCCAGCGTGTTCCCGAACTACGACGATGCGTTGCTGGTGGAAAGCGGCCTGGTGATCCAGTCCCAGGACGCGGACAGCGGCGACGAGAAACGATATGACCGCTTCCGCGACCGTGTCATGTTCCCGATCCGTAACGTCAAGGGCGAAACCATCGGCTTTGGCGGCCGCGTGCTGGGTGACGACAAGCCCAAGTACCTCAACTCACCCGAGACGCCGGTATTCAGCAAGGGGCGCGAGTTGTATGGCCTGTTCGAAGCGCGCAGTGCCGTGCGCGAACAGGGTTATGTCCTCGTCACCGAAGGTTACATGGACGTGGTGGCGCTGGCGCAGCTGGGTTTCCCCAACGTGGTGGCAACCCTGGGCACGGCGTGTACAACGGAGCATGTGCAAAAGCTGTTTCGTTTCACCGACTCGGTGGTGTTCAGCTTCGTTGGCGACGCCGCCGGGCGCCGCGCGGCGCGCAAGGCACTCGACGGCGCGCTGCCCTACGCCACCGACGTGCGTAGCGTCAAGTTTCTTTTCCTTCCCTCCGAGCATGATCCGGACAGCTACATTCGCAGCTTCGGGCGGGACGGTTTCGCCCGCTGTGTCAGCGAAGCGATGCCGCTCAGCCGCTTTTTGGTGGACGCCGCGCGTGATGGGTGTGACCTCTCCAGCGCCGAGGGGCGCGCCCATCTGGCAAGCAACGCGCGACCGTTATGGATGCAGATGCCTGATGGTGCACTCAAACGCCAGTTGCTCGGCGAGTTTGCCGATCTGGTGCAACTGGGCGCCCGCGAGCTGTCCGGCTTGTGGCAGGCACAGGATCTGCGCAGCACCAGCCACAGCCCGACACGCAAGACCACCGATGCAGCGCCGAGCAGGCGCTGGGTCCGCAGTACGCCGGCACGCTCCGGCTCGATGCCAGGCCGCCAGCAGCCAGCCAGCCGGGCGGACCACGCAGCGAGGCTGATGCTCAGCCACCCCGCGAGCTGGGAGGTCTTCTCGGCCGAAGACCACGCCATGTTGTGTGCCTTGCCGCCACCCCATGGCCCACTTTTTGTCTGGCTGGAGCAGCAACTGCACGACCACGGGGCGCAACCCTGGGGTGCGATGCGCGAGGGCCTGCGTGACCACCCGTCGGAAGAGCTGGCACAACGACTGATGGCCATGTCTGACATGGCGGGCACCGCAGAGACGGCCGATTCCAGCAGCGAATTGCGAAATCTGATCACCCGCATGCTGATGGACCACCTCAAGCAGCAGGAAACTCAGGCCATCGCAGAGTCGCGCACCGATCCCGATGCGCTGCGGCGCTACCGCTCCTTGCAGCTGCGACGGCTGGAGCTGGAAGCCGCATTGCAGAAACCGGTCTGAAGGCTGCAGGGGCACAAGGCCAGAATGGTCCGCTTGCGATACGCGAACACCCGGCTATGCTGTTGCAGGGTATAATCCAAGGCTGACCGCGCAAGAGCGACAGCAGCACCTCCGGCACCGCCAACCGATGACACAGTTCTCGACCGGCACCTTCTCCGCAAGGACTGCACCCCAAATGTTCGCCCAGACATCTTGCCGGCAATAAGTAGTTTGCCCGTTTGCATACCAGCAGCGCCGCACAACCGGCGCCGGTTCTCATTGTCCCTTTGAATTACTGAGGTCCAGCCATGCCTGTTCAAAAGTCCAAGAAGCCTGTTTCGAAAAATGTAGCGCCGGCGAAAAGCAAGACTGCCGTGAAATCCGGCAAGAACGCCCCGGCGAAGGTGGTCACCAAAGTGGTCACCTCGACGAAAAAAGCTCCTGCCAAACCGGCCACCAGGCCAGCTCCGAAAGCCCCCCCAGTGCCCCAGTCAAAAGCCAGTGCAGCGCCAAGCGCGAAGAACGACAAGAAATCGGCCAGCGAGGCCAAAAAGTCTGCCAGCCACGCCGTAACGGCGGTGGATGCGGCGTTGAAGAAAAAGCCTGGTCGCCCACCCAAGGCCGTCGCTGCCCCCGCCGCTGCCCCAGTACGCATCGGCGCCAAACGCGGCCCGAAACCCAAGGGCTCGATCAACACCGAGACAGTGGACGACCTGCAGGACATCGTTGCCGAGTTTGCGGAGGAGCCCACTGTCGAGGGTGGTGAAAAGGTCAAACCATTGCGAATGAAGATCAGCAAGGCCAAGGAACGCGCCTTGATGAAGGAGTTTGGTCTCGATGAGACCGTCTTGTCCGAGGAGGACCTGGCGAAACGCCGACAGCGCCTCAAGGCGCTGATCAAGCTGGGCAAGACCCGAGGCTACCTGACGCACGGCGAGATCTCCGACCACCTGCCTGACAAACTGGTCGACGCCGAGACACTGGAAGTGGTGATCTCCATGTTGAACGACATGGGCGTGGCGGTCTACGAACAGACTCCGGATGCCGAGACGCTGCTGCTGAACAACACGACGGCAACGGCCGCCACCGAGGAAGAAGCGGAGGAAGAAGCGGAAGCCGCCCTGTCTACTGTGGACAGCGAATTCGGCCGCACTACCGACCCGGTGCGCATGTACATGCGTGAGATGGGGACGGTCGAGTTGCTGACCCGTGAAGGCGAAATCGAGATCGCCAAGCGCATCGAGGGTGGCTTGATGGCGATGATGGAGGCGATATCGGCCTCTCCCGCCACGATTGCCGAAATCCTGCGCCTGGGCGAGGACATCCGTGAGGGCAAGGTGGTGATCACCACCATCGTCGACGGCTTTTCCAACCCGAACGAAGCCGACGACTATGTGGCCGAGGAAGATTTCGACGAATTCGATGCCGAGGACGACGACGACGGCAAGGGCGGCTCCAAGGCGCTGACCAAGAAACTCGAAGAGCTCAAGAAAGAAGCGCTGGTGCGCTTCGACACACTGCGCGATCTGTTCGAGAAAGTGCACAAGACCTACGACCGCGAAGGTTACGGCACGCCGCACTATGTGAAGGCGCAAAAGGCGCTGAGCGAAGAGCTGATGTCGATCCGCTTCACCGCCAAGGCGATCGAGAAATTGTGCGACATGGTGCGTGGCCAGGTCGATGACATCCGCAAGAAGGAGCGCGAACTGCGCCGCATCATCGTGGACAAGTGCGGCTACCCGCAAGAACACTTCATCGCCGACTTCAGCGGCCGCGACAAGAACGGCAACAAGGTGCCGAGCCAGTTGCTGAACCTGAAGTGGATCGAGAAGCAGGCTGCAGCAGGCAAGCCCTGGAGCACGATCATGGCGCGCAACATTCCGCCGGTGCAGGATCTGCAGCAAAAACTCACCGACCTGCAGTCGCGTGTGGTGGTGCCACTGGACCAGCTCAAGGACATCAACAAGCGCATGAACGAGGGCGAGTCCTCGTCGCGCGGCGCCAAGAAGGAGATGATCGAGGCCAATCTGCGGCTGGTGATCTCGATCGCGAAGAAGTACACCAACCGCGGCCTGCAGTTCCTGGACCTGATCCAGGAGGGCAACATCGGCCTGATGAAGGCGGTGGACAAGTTCGAATACCGGCGCGGTTACAAGTTCTCGACCTACGCCACCTGGTGGATCCGACAGGCCATCACCCGCTCCATCGCCGACCAGGCACGCACCATCCGTATCCCGGTGCACATGATCGAGACCATCAACAAGATGAACCGCATCAGCCGCCAGCACCTGCAGGAGTTCGGCTTCGAGCCGGACGCGAGTGTGTTGGCCGAGCGCATGGAGATTCCGGAGGACAAGATCCGCAAGATCATGAAGATCGCCAAGGAGCCGATCTCCATGGAAACCCCGATCGGAGACGACGACGACTCGCATCTGGGCGACTTCATCGAGGACAGCGCCAACACCGCACCGATGGAGGCCGCCATGCAGGCCGGTCTGCGCGATGTGGTGAAGGACATCCTGGACAGCCTGACCCCGCGCGAAGCCAAGGTGCTGCGTATGCGTTTTGGCATCGAGATGACCAGCGACCACACGCTCGAAGAGGTGGGCAAGCAGTTCGACGTGACGCGTGAGCGCATCCGCCAGATCGAGGCCAAGGCGCTGCGCAAGCTCAAGCACCCCAGCCGCTCCGACAAGCTGCGCAGTTTTACAGACAGTCTGTAGCCAATTGCCTGCGGTTGGGCCACATGCCCGCTATCCGGCCACGGAGCGCGGGCATTTTTATGAAAACACCATTGGCGCCGGCGGCAGCCTAGACCAGCTGAAGAAAAACCAACACCATGCCCGCCACCGACACGCCCCAGATACCGGTGCGCAGCCAGGGAATGCCGGCGTAATACACCAGCGCATACGCAAGCCGCGCCCAAAAGAATATCTGGGCGCCGAGCAAGGTCATGGCGTTGGTCTTGCCGGCCACCACCGCCACCAGCACCAGCACCGCGAACAGCACCAGGTTCTCGATCAGGTTGTGGTGTGCCCGCTGCGCACGACCGACCCAGCCCTGCATCGCGGGCATGTTGTCGCGGTTGCCGGCCAGCATCGGCAGGCCCACCTGCATGGTGGCCCCATGCGCGACCACCACGACCTGCAGGAAGGCCAGGGCAACGGCCCACACGAGTAGCGTCAATTCTGGTTTCATGGTTTTTTTCTCCAACGACTTGAATGAAAATCGGCCCGGGCGCCTCATCACCTGTTGGCCCGGGCCGGGCAAGAATGCAGTATCCATAGCATCTGCGTGCGAGTCAACGGAACGGGCCCGGCCACTCCGCCCAAGGTCCGCTAGACTTCCAGCCTTCCACCACGACAGGAGGCCCCATGATCGGATACGCAACCCTCGGTACCAACAACCTGGAGCAAGCCGCCGGCTTCTACGATGCCCTGCTGGCACTGATTGGCGCCAAGCGCCAATTGACATCGCCGCGCGGCATCGGCTGGGGCGCCGCGCCCGACAAACCCAACCTGGCGCTGATGACGCCGTTCGACGGCAAACCGGCGACGGTGGGCAATGGCGTGATGATCGGCCTGGCCGTGGCTTCGCGTGACATGGTGCACCAGTTCCATGCCAAGGCGCTGGAACTCGGTGGCAAGGACGAAGGCGCCGCCGGGCCACGCGGCGACGGGTTTTACGGCGCCTACTTCCGCGACCCGGATGGCAACAAGCTGGTGGTGTTCTGCGTCGGCTGATCTGCGGCCTCCAGGCGGCGCCGTTGGCCGGGAGCCCGATTACGCGGCGGGCTGCAAATACAAGCTTGCCAGCCGCTCCCGCTCCCGCGGGCCGACCTTGAGGGTGTTTTCCAGGTAGCTGGCGACACCGCCATAGTCTTTGTCGACCGTGTCCAGTGCGGCATTCAAAAACGGCTCCTGTACCCGCCACAACACCTCCAGCACCTCGGTTGGGGCGAATCCGTCCACCGTGGACGGCATGCGATAGAGCTCGTTGGTGAGCAGATAGTCCTGCATCGCCACCGCGCGCGGCACACCCAGGCTCATCAAGATCATTGCCGCAGCAAACCCGGTGCGGTCCTTGCCAGCGGTGCAATGAAACACCAGCGGGTCGTCCGATTCCAGCAGGTGGGAGAACAGTTCGGCGAAACATGGCGAGTTGCTGACGACAAATTCGCGATACGTCTGCTGCATCAGCTGCACCGTGTCATGTGCCGTGATGCGGCATCCTGCTGCCATCAGGTCCTTCAT
>JANOTG010000520.1:0-2754 GCA_031416215.1 Betaproteobacteria bacterium | reverse complement strand
CCGCGCTTCGCTGGTGGCGACATCGATCTCGGTCGGAAGCTCGTAGGCCACCTGATAGTCGCGCGGCGCACCTTCCTTGGTCTGGATGCGCACGACCGTGCCTTCGATGCCGATGCTGAGTTGCTCCCGTGTAACGCCGGGCAGATCGAAGCGCAGGGTGATGCCGCTGGCATCCTGTTCGATCGGAGCCGCCAGTCGGCTTTGCCCGCGTCGCGCCTCGTCGAAGAAGGCATGCAGGGGATGGCGCGCCGTGGGCAGGCCCGGGCGACGAACAAAGGCCGGGGATGTGGTGGCAAAAAACATGGTGTGACTCCTAGTACACTGCGCGGCGATCAACAGCAATCCCCGCTTGTTTCCAAGCTGAGACTGCGCGGGCCGCTTTCAAGAGTCTGAGCGGCGGGAATATTGTTGTGTCGACACCCTTGAAATAGGGGCCAGCGTGGCCATGTGGCGTGCCCCGTGGCCGGGCTGGTGGCCTTCCCACAATCGATATTGCCATTCAACAAACCATGCGAAACGTCATCAAAAACCTGCAGGAATCGAAAATCCGCGAGGTCGCCAATGCCGGCATGGGTCGCCCCGACGTGTTGCCGTTCTGGTTCGGTGAAAGCGACGAGGTGACGCCGGAATTCATTCGCCAGGCCGCCATGCAGTCCCTCGACGCCGGCGAGACCTTTTATTCGCACAATCTCGGGCTGCCGCAGCTGCGCCAAAGCATTGCCGCGGCCATGTCGGCCTTGCACCTGCCGGTGGACGAAGACCGCATCGCCATCACCTCGGGCGGTGTGAACGGTCTCATGCTGGCCGCGCAGGCACTGGTCGACGCGGGTGACCATGTGGTAGCCGTTACTCCGGTGTGGCCGAACCTCGTGGCGCAGTCCACCATCATGGGCGCCCAGGTCGAACAGTTGCCACTGCAGGCTCGGGCCGGTGTGTGGACGCTTGACCTGGATGCCCTACGCAAGACAGTGACCAGTCGCACGCGGCTGTTGCTGCTCAATGCGCCGAACAACCCGACCGGCTGGACCCTGACACGCGCCGAGCAGGAACGCATTCTGGCCCATTGCCGCAGTACCGGCACCTGGATACTCGCCGACGAGGTGTACGAGCGGCTCTACTACGAGCCTTCGGCACATGGCTGCGCGCCCAGTTTCCTGGATTTTGCGCAACCGCAGGATCGGCTGGTTGTGGTGCACAGTTTCTCCAAGAGTTTCCTGATGACCGGTTGGCGGCTGGGCTGGATGGTGCTGCCACAAACCCTGGTGCCACAGATTGGAAAATTGATCGAGTTCAACACGTCCTGCACCCCGGTGTTTGTGCAGCGGGCTGCGATTGCGGCGCTGCAACGGCAGGATGAAGTGACACCACGGGTGGTCAGGCACCTCAAACTGTGCCGCGATACCCTGCTGCCGCTGCTGCAGGCCATGCCGGAGGTGCAGGTTGGCACTGCGCGAGGTGGCATGTATGCCTTTTTCAGCCTGGCGGGCTCGGGTGATTCGCTGGCGACTGCGAAACGGCTGGTCACCGAGGCTGGCCTCGGGCTGGCGCCCGGCGCCGCTTTTGGGCTGGCCGACAACGTCCAGGGACCAAGCTGGTTGCGCTGGTGTTTCGCGTCGCGCGACCCGCAGCGCCTGGTACTGGGGGCGCAGCGCCTGAGGAACTGGCTCGATGGCAAGTCGGCCTGACAGCTTGCCTGGCCACGGGTTATAATTTCAAGGCTTTGCATACCGCACAAGCACACGCCCGGCGCAGTTCCAGTGCCCGGCGCAAGTTGAACCACCGGGGCGAGTTCCAGCCGGACCGCTCCCAAACCAGGAAAACCCATGATTGCATCCAGCATCAAAGCTGCCGTTGTCAAGGACAACGCCCGTCAAGCCGGCGACACCGGAAGTCCGGAAGTACAGGTCGCTCTGCTGACGGCCCGTATCAATGAGCTGACCCCCCATTTCAAGACCCATGCCAAGGATCACCACGGGCGGCGTGGCCTGTTACGCATGGTCAGCCGTCGCCGCAAGTTGTTGGATTACCTGCGTTCCAAGGACGCAGATCGTTATTCCGCGCTGATCACCAAATTGGGTCTGCGCAAGTAGGCTGCAAGGCCTGCATGACAACACCGGGGCCGGTTGCCTGGCCCCGGATGTTGTCGCGATAGTTGGTTATTCGGGGGCAACGAAGTTCGGGCATGGATCCACATTTCTCAAGAATGCTGGTCCCGCCAGGGCTGGTGTAGAGCGAAGCTGTGTCATTCCAGGGAAGTTTGCCAAACCGAATTTCCCTGGAATGGCATCGTGTTCTGCCATGTTGACTCCGGGCTCGGGTGGGGTGGCCATCACCTCCCATTTTTGACCAGGAGATAAATGCCATGAGCATGTTCAACAAGACCAGCAAGACTTTCCAATGGGGCGCCCATTCGGTCACCATGCAAACCGGTGAGATGGCGCGCCAGGCCAACGGTGCCGTTTTGCTCGACATGGACGGCACTGTGGTGCTGGCCACCGTGGTGGCGCGGACCGAAGGCAAGGCCGGCCAGGATTTTTTCCCGCTGACCGTCGACTATCTCGAAAAGGCGTATGCCGCCGGCAAGATCCCCGGCAGTTTCTTCAAGCGCGAAGGCCGCCCGAGCGAATTCGAAACCCTCACCAGCCGCCTGATCGACCGGCCGATCCGTCCGTTGTTTCCTGAGGGCTTCTTCAACGAAGTTCAGGTCGTGGTGCACACGCTGTCCCTCAACCCCGAGGTCGATGCAGACATTGC
>JANOTG010000519.1:0-7854 GCA_031416215.1 Betaproteobacteria bacterium | reverse complement strand
AACAGCCGGCTGGGCTTGAACGGCCATCGGTGTTTGGCGACCCTGTTCTTTTGCGCCGGCACTGCATTGACGCGTGGTCGATTGCAACAGACGCTGGAGTGCGCGCGTACGGCGTGCGCCGGCCACGCGCTGGAAAACACCTGCGGTGTGACCAGCCCGAACGGCCAGGTGGTGGCGCTGCGTGTACTGTCCCCGCTGGTGGAGCCCGCAATGCAGTTGCTGCGCCGTGTGTGGGGCATCTGGCGACGGGAGTTGTGGCAACGGGAGGCCCCGCTGCCGCGTATCTGGGCCACCTGATCGCGGCCGCCGGTCAGCGCTGCGGGCCTGACGCGCTGTACCATTGTCAAAAAATTCACGAAACTCAATATCCCATGCCAGCCGAAAATCCGCCCTTGTACGTCAGCACCTTGGATCAACTCAGCCAGCAACTTGCAACCAGTGTCGGACATCGGCTTTTCACGGTCTCGCGCATCCTACCGGGCGCCACAGAGGTGGAGCGCATCTACACCACCAATGCGCAGGTCTATCCGGTCACGGGCCGCAAGCCGGTCGATGTGTCCGACTGGAGTGCCACGATGGCGCGTGGCGCGTGTTTTGTGGCCAACCGCCCGCAGGATTTTGGCGCCCATTTTGGTGATCTGGACACGATTGTGTCGATCGGCCTGGGTGCCGTGATCAACGTGCCGGTTTTCGACGGCGCACGCCAACTCGGCACCTTGAACCTGCTCGACGCCACCGGCGCCTACAGCGGCGATGTCCTGACGCCATGCCGCGCTGCATTGCCGATGGCGGTGCAAGCCTTCCTGCAGTACGAGCAATACCTCGCCAGTCAGCCCAACTGACCCATTTTTCGACCTGTCCCGACCCAACCCGAAAGGAACCCTGATGAATAAACGCATTTACGCCGCGGCGCTGGCAGCGCTGCTGTCTGCAGGAGCGATCGCCGCCACACCGCGCGACACCCTGGTCATTGCCAAGAACATCGAAGACATCGTGAGCCTGGACCCGGCCGAGGCTTTCGAGTTCTCCAGTGGCGAGGCGGTCAGCAACATGTACGAAGGCCTGATCCAGTACGACGCCCGGGACCCGAGCAAGATCCTGCCCGGTGTGGCCGCCAGCTGGAAAACCGGCGCCGACGGCAAGAGCATCGAATTCACCTTCCGCCCGGGAGCCAGCTTTGCCAGCGGCAACCCGATACGGGCGGAAGACGTGTTGTTTTCGTACCGTCGCGTGCTCAAGCTGAACAAGGCGCCGGCCTTCATCCTGGCGCAGCTGGGCTGGAACAACGACAACATCGCGCAGATGGTGCGAAAAACCGGAACCAACGCGGTCACGCTGGCCTGGACTGCCGACTTCGGCCCCGGCTACGTGCTCAACGTACTGGCGGCACGCCCGGGCAACGTCGTCGACGAAAAACTGGTGCTGGCCAACGAGCAGGCTGGCGACATGGGCAACCAGTGGCTCAAGGGCAATTCCGCCGGTAGTGGCCCTTACAAGCTGCGGCTCTACAAACCCAAGGAGGTACTGGTTCTCGAAGCCAACAAACAAGCCAACCCGCAGCCCAAGATCGCCAACGTGCTGGTGCGCAATGTGACCGAGCCTGCAACCCAGCGGCTGCTGCTGGAGTCCAACGACGCCGACATCGCGCGCGACCTCGGGCCGGACCAGATCGAAGCGCTGCGCAAGAACAACGACATCCGCATCGAGGACTACCCGCAGGCGGCTGTGCACTTCATCAGCCTGAACCTGAAGCACGAAAAGCTGCGCAACCCGGCGATCTGGGAGGCCATGCGTTACCTGGTGGATTACGAGGGCATCTCCAAACAGCTGCTGAAGAACCAGATGCGTGTGCACCAGGCATTTCTGCCAGTGGGTTTTGCCGGTGCCGTGACGACAACCCCGTTCAAACTCGACCCGGAGCGTGCCAAGGGCATCCTCACCAGAGCCGGCATCACCAGCCTGGAGATGGACCTGGACCTCATCAACACCCCGCGCTTCATGGACATGGCGCAATCCATGCAAGCCAGCATGGCCAAGGCCGGCATCAAGCTCAACCTGCTGCCGGGCACCGGAGCACAGGTCATCACGCGGTATCGGGCGCGCCGGCATGAAGCGATGCTGCTGTATTGGGGCCCGGACTTCTTCGACCCGCACTCCAACGCCAAGGCCTTTGCCTACAACGTCGACAACAGCGACGGCGCCTACCAGAGCACCACCACCTGGCGCAACTCCTGGCTGGTGCCGGAGCTGTCGGCCAGGACACTTGCTGCGCTGAAGGAGTCCGATCCGGCCAAACGCATCGCTGCCTACCAGAGCCTGCAGCAGGAAATCCAGACGCGCTCGCCGATCATCATGACGTTCCAGGAGCAAAGCCAGGTCGCCTTTCGCAATACGGTGAAGGGTTACATCCAGGGCTCGGTGGCCGACCTGATCAAGTACGAAGGCGTCACCAAATAAGCTGCTGACAGCCGGCTACCAGGAACCGCAGGATGCGCCGGCATTCACCGTTGTGGGCGGTGCTTCGCGCCGGCTCGTCTTTGGGACTGATGCTGGCGGCCCTGCTGCTGATCACCTTTCTGATCAGCAGCGCGGCGCCGATCGACCCGGTGCTCAAGGTGGTGGGCGACCGCGCCACACCCGAGGCCTACGCGAAAGCCAAGACCGAGCTGGGCCTGGACAAGCCACTGCACCTGCAGTTTGTGGCCTTCGCGCAGAAGGCACTGATCGGGGACCTCGGCAGTTCCACATCGACCGGGCGCAAGGTGGTGGAAGACCTGAAGCAGTACTTTCCCGCCACGCTGGAACTGGCCACGGCCGGCATCCTGATCGGCATCCTGTTCGGCGTGCCCTTGGGCATTCTGGCGGCGCACCACCACAACCGCTGGGTCGACCAGTTGCTGCGGGTGGTCTGTCTAGTTGGTTATTCGGTGCCGGTGTTCTGGCTCGGCCTGATAGGACTGCTGGTGTTCTACGCCAAGCTGGGCTGGGTGGCGGGTCCGGGGCGGCTCGACGATGCGTTTCTGTATACGCTGCAGACCTGGAGCAACATCGTGCTGGTCGATGCGCTGCGCGCGGGCAACATGGAGGCGGCGCGCAACGGCGCCATGCACCTGCTGCTGCCAGCCACCCTGCTCGGTTATTTTTCCCTGGCTTACATCTCGCGCATGACACGCGCCTTTTTTCTCGAAGAGCTGAGCAAGGAATATGTGCTGACAGCCCGTATCAAGGGTGCTTCCGAGCTGCGGGTGCTGCTGGTGCATGTGCTGCCCAATGTGCTGGCACCGCTGGTGACCGTGATCGCCCTGTCCTACGGCGTGCTGCTGGAAGGAGCCGTGCTCACCGAAACCGTTTTTTCCTGGCCTGGAATCGGCCTGTACATCACCAATGCCCTGTTCAGCGCCGACCTGGCAGCAGTGCTCGGTGGCACCCTGCTGGTGGGCTTGTGTTTCGTCCTGCTCAACACCGCCAGTGACCTGTTCGGTTACCTGGTTGACCCGCGTATCCGATGACACGCTCCGACTGGTTATTGACGGATACGCCACAGTCTGCCTGGCAGGCCAGCTGCGGCCGCTGGTACCGTGGCTGGTTGCGCACCGCGCGCAGCCCGGCCATGTTGTTTGGCCTGGCGATCCTGATTGCCATCCTGCTGGCCGCCATTTTCGCGCCCTGGCTGGCACCCTTCGATCCGAACGGGCAGAACATCAACCAGCGGCTGTTGCCGCCCGGCGGTGTGCACTGGCTGGGTACCGATCAGCTGGGCCGTGACCTGCTGAGCCGGGTCATCCATGGCACCCGGCCGACCCTGATGATCGTGCTGCTGGTAGCCTTGTTGTCTGCGCCGATGGGGCTGATGGTCGGCATCTGCGCCGGCTATTTTGGCGGCTGGATCGACACCGCCTTGATGCGCCTGACCGACATCTTCCTGGCCTTCCCGCGCCTGGTGCTGGCGTTGGCCCTGGTGGCCGTGCTCGGGCCCGGCATCGAGAACGCGGTGATCGCCATCGCCATCACGGCCTGGCCGCCCTATGCACGTATTGCCCGCACCGAGACGCTGACCTGCCGCGGCAGCGACTTTCTGCAGGCGGCCAGGGTGCAGGGGCTGCCCACCTCGCGCATACTGTTCGGCCATGTCCTGCCGATGTGCCTGCCATCCAGCGTCGTGCGCGTCACGCTCGACATGGCGGGCATCATCCTGACCGCCGCCGGGCTGGGTTTTCTGGGCCTGGGTGCGCAGCCACCGATGTCGGAGTGGGGCGCCATGATCGCCTCCGGACGCCAGTTCATCTTCGACCAGTGGTGGGTCGCCGTGGTACCCGGCGTGGCCATCCTGCTCGGCAGCCTGGCGTTCAATCTGGTCGGTGACGGGCTGCGCGATGTGCTGGACCCGAAACATGGCTGAGCTGCTCATCGACAACCTGACGGTGCGCTTCGATACGCCCACCGGAGCGGTGGACGTCGTGCAGGGCTTGTCGCTGCAGATGGGCGCGGAACGGGTCGGCATCGTGGGTGAGTCGGGCTCGGGCAAATCCATGACGGCACGGGCCATCATGGGCCTGATCCGTAAACCGGGCACAGTCCGTGCCGACAGGATGGCATTTGACGGCATCGACCTGTTGGCTCAAAACGCCGCCAGCTGGCGCAATATCCGCGGCAGCCGTATTGCCATGATCCTGCAGGATCCCAAGTTCTCCCTCAACCCGGTGCAGCGGGTGGGTCGGCAGATTTCGGAGGCCGGCCTGCTGCATGGTGTCTTCGGCAAGCGACAGGCACGCGCGCGGGTGCTGGAGATGCTGGCGACGGTCGGGGTGGATGACCCCGGGCGGGTGTTTGACGCCTACCCGCACCAGCTCTCCGGCGGCATCGGCCAGCGCGTGATGATCGCCGCCATGATGATCGCCTCGCCCAGCCTGATGATCGCCGACGAGCCAACATCGGCCCTCGACGTCATGGTGCGGGCCCAGGTGCTGGCTGTCATGGACCAGGAAATACGCAAGCGTGGCATGGGCCTGCTGATGATCAGCCACGATCTGAACATGGTGGCCAGCTTTTGTGACCGCGTGATCGTGATGTACCGCGGGCGTGTGGTGGACGCGTGCGCTGCCAAAGACCTGTTTCTGTCGCGCCATCCCTATACCCAGGGCTTGCTGGATTGCCTGCCCACCGGTGCACAGCGCGGCCAGCCGTTGCGTACGATCGACCGGCAACACATCGACGCGATGGCGCAACGCCTTGGGCATCAGGGGCGCGACCATGGCGGCTGAACCGATGCTCCAATGCACCGGGCTCGACATCTACCATGGCCATGGCAAGGACCGCTTGCATGCGGTACGCGGCGTGTCGTTTGCCATCGACAAGGGTGAGACCTTTGGCCTGGTGGGCGGGTCGGGGTGTGGCAAGTCCACCATTTTGCGCATGCTGGCGGGTCTGGACGGTGAATGGACCGGCGAAGTGCGGGTCTGCGGCGAAACCCGCGTGCCAGGCACCAGGCCGCCCGCAGCCTACCGCCTCAAGGTGCAGATGGTGTTCCAGGATCCGTTTGGCTCGCTGCACCCGCGCCACACCATAGACCGCTGCATCGGCGAGGCCATGCAGGTGCATGGATTTCAGGGCGTCGAGCAAAAAACGCTGCAAGCGCTGGACCGGGTTGGTCTGAGCCGCAACTTCCGCTTCCGCTTTCCGCACCAGCTCAGCGGCGGCCAACGCCAGCGCGTGGCGATTGCCCGCGCCCTGGCGCTGGAGCCGGATATTCTGCTGCTCGATGAGCCCACCTCGGCGCTGGATGCATCGATCCAGGCCGAGATTTTGAACCTGCTGATGGAGGTGCGCGCCGATCTCGGTACCACCTGCCTTTTTGTCAGCCATGACCTGGGCGTGATCACCCACATGTGTGACCGTGTGGCGGTGATGCGCCAAGGCCTTGTCGTCGAGACCCTGCGGGCCACCGATCTGCTCCAGGGCGTGGTGACCCACCCCTATACCCGCGAGTTGCTGGCCAATTGTTTCCCGGGCCGACACACCACCGCAGACACGACCGCCACCCACCACGGAGAGTGATGTCATGCCCAACGCCACCCAGCCCGATTACCAGACACCATTCGAGACCGGAAACCAGAACCAGTCCACCACGCTGGCGCAATGCATCACCTTCTACCAACGGCTGGCGCAGGATTTCCCCGCCGTGCTGCAGCTGTTCCAGATCGGCGTGTCGGACGGTGGTGTTCCGATACACGCCGGTGTCGTCACCGCCGATGGCAACTTCGACCGCGCGCAGCTCAAACGCGCAGGCAGACCGGTTTTCTTCAACAACAACGGCATTCACCCAGGTGAGCCGGAGGGCATCGATGCCTGCATGGCCCTGGTGCGCGACTTCTGTGTCGACCCGGCGCGGCGGGCGCGGTTGAACGACACGGTGTTCCTGTTCATCGCCGCCTACAACGTCGACGGTTGCCTGAATCGCGGCGACACATCGCGCGTCAACCAGCTGGGCCCGGAGGCCTTCGGCTTTCGCGCCAACACCCGCAATCTGGACTTGAACCGCGACTTCATCAAATGCGACACATTGGAGGCGCAGGCCTTCAACCGTTTCTTCTGCACCTGGGACCCGGAGGTGATGGTGGACACCCACACCTCGAACGGCGCCGACTATGCCTACACCATGACGCTGATCCACACCGAGACCGACAAGCTCGGTGGCGGCCTGGGCGACTTCCTGCGCGAGACCATGGTACCGGCGATCTATGCCCAGATGGACGCGCGCGGCTGGCCGACCTGCCCGTATGTGCACCCGGTGCTCGAGTCACCGGACCAGGGCATTGAACATATGCTGGACAGCGCACGCTTTTCCACCGGATACGCCGCGCTGCACCACACCATCGGCTTCATGCCAGAGACGCATATGCTCAAGCCGTTTGCCGACCGGTATGCAGCCACCCGCGCGCTGGTCGAGACGGTGCTGCAGTTCACCATCCACAACGGCAAACATATCCAGGCCTTGCGCCGCCAAGCGCGCGACGATGGGCAAAGCGCCCAGCGCTGGCCGGTGTTGTGGCGCATCGACTACGACCGCCCCGCCAGCTTTCGATTCCGGGGTTACAAGGCGGTCCACCAACCGAGCACCCTGGGCCACTACCTGCGCCTGGCCTATGACCGCAGCCAGCCGTGGGAGCAGGACATCGCCGTCTACCAGCGCTGCGCCGTGGTGGCGACCGTGGCGGCGCCGCGCGCCTATCTGATCCCGCAGGCCTGGCGCGAAGTGGCCGAGCGGCTGCAGTGGAATGGCGTGCAGGTGGACCGCGTCATCCAAGACCAGGAACTGCAAGCCCGGGTGTACCAGGTCGACTCGGTGACATCGCGTGCCACACCCTACGAAGGCCGTCTATTCCACGATGGCGTCGTACTCTCCACGCGGCAGACCACCGTGCAGGCCCGTGCCGGTGACTACCTGGTGGCACTCGACCAGCCGCGCGCCCGCTACGCTATCGAAACGCTGGAGCCCCTGGGGCACGACAGCTTCTTCCGCTGGGGCTTCTTCAACAGCATCCTGGAGAAGAAGGAACGCTTTTCCACCTACCTGTTCGAGGACACTGCCGCTGAGATGTTGGCGGCCGAGCCCGAATTGCGGCGTGCCTTTGTGCAGTGGAAGGCCGATCATCCGCAGTTGCTGGCGGACCAGGAAGCGGTGCTCGGCTTTCTGTTTGCCCAGGGGCAACGCTTTCACGAGCCGTCCTGGCGCCGGTACCCCGTGGCGGCGCGGGTCTGTGCCAGCGTCGGGCCACCCCCCAATCTCAGCGCGCCCCACGCAAAGGCGCCCAAACATAAACCAGGCCAATGTGGTACAGAACGTTGAAAAGCGCC
>JANOTG010000518.1:0-3294 GCA_031416215.1 Betaproteobacteria bacterium | reverse complement strand
ACGAAGGAACGTGCGGATTGCAGGGTCGATTGGGCCGCTGAAGGCCTCCTATCGACCCGATAAGGCCGAACCGGTCGAGGTGGCAGCGCCGAAATATGCCGAGGTGGCGCGGATTCTGGGGCCGCATGTCGACATCATCCTGTGCGAGACCATGGCTTCGCTGTCGATGGCGGAAGCCGTGGCCGAGGGAGCGCAAGCCTCGGGGCGGCCAGTCTGGCTGTCGGTCTCGGTCGATGATCATGACGGGACGAAACTGCGCTCTGGCGAGCCGGTCTCGGGTCTGGCGGCGGTGGTGGCGCGTTATCCGGTCGCGGCTGTTCTGGCCAATTGCTCGGTTCCAGAGGCGATGGCGGCGGCTTTGGGCGAGTTGAAGGCGCTGGGCCTGCCCTTTGGCGCCTATGCCAATGGCTTCACCCATATCTCGGGGAATTTCCTGAAAGATGCGTCGACGGTCAAGGAACTGACCCACCGCCACGATCTGACGCCCGAGAAATATGGCGAGTTCGCAATGGTTTGGGTGGGGATGGGGGCAACGATCGTGGGCGGTTGCTGCGAGGTGGGGCCGGCCCATATTGCCCATTTGGCTAGCAAGCTAAAGGCGGTGGGTCACGAGGTTGTTTGAATTCGAGTACCGGCCGCCGAATATGCCGCTGAAGTCATCCGTCTGGACGATCAGGCAGCGCGTTCTCAGCGTGGCGGCGGCAGCGGCTCGCCCAGTGCGCGCCGCCACAACCAGGGCAGCGCACGCGCAAGGTCGGGTCGGACCGCGATCTGCTCGATCCGGGCCAAAGGCACCGGCGGACTGCGCCGCTGCGCCACTGCGAAGGCGAAGACGTAGGCCGGTTCCTGGCCCATGCGCAGGTCGGTGATCAGGATGCTCGGGCCGTCCTGATGCAACTTGTAGAAACCGTGGCTGAACGACGCGATGCGCTGTACGCCGTCGATGGGTGGCAGTTCGCGTTCCAACGGGGCGCCTTGATCGAAGCGATCGAGCCGGACGGTGCGATCGGCATCGAGCAAGGAATAAAAACCTTCGTGGTAATTGCCACCTTCCATCACAAGTACGCGCCACAACAGCGAGTTGAAGGCGGTCGGAGATACCAGCAATCGCTCGGCTTGCAGCCCTTGTTGCACGAGTGACGCGCGCGCGATGTTCTCGACGTGTTGCTGGGCAGCGAAGGTCCAGCCCAGGTACGCGGTGCTGATGGCCAGTCCCACGGCATTGGCCGCCAACCCGCGTCTGCCACCGCGGCTGACCAGGGCCCAAATGCCGCCGACCAGCAGCGGCACGGTGTACAGCGGATCGATGATGAAGACGCTGCCCACGCCATACGGATGATTCGAGAACGGCAACGCGAGCTGCGTGCCGTACACCGTCATCGCGTCCAGCAGCGGATGCGTGACGAGTACCAGCCACATGGCCAGCCACCAGCGCCGCCACATGGACCACTCGCCATTGAGCCTGGCGACCAGCGCCGCAAACGGCAACGAGAACAGCGTCAGGCAGAACAGGGCATGGGTCTCGGCCCGATGCAGCACCATGTTGCGGATGGGGTCGCCTTGGTCGATGATGACATCGAGGTCCGGCAGAGTGCCGGCCACCGCACCCCAGGCGGCGGCCTTCCACACGGCGGTTCGCCGGCCCATGACGGCGACACCGACGGCAGCGCCCAGCGCAATCTGTGACAAGGAATCCATGGGCTGGATTCTGTCAGCCAGTGCTCGGTCAGCGCTGTGGCAGGGGCAATTGGGTGCCACCCGGTCGTACCCATACAACGGCCGAACAAGTCGGGCACCCATGACTGCTCTGGCAGCTTCCCGCGCATGAACGACATCGAACACCACCGGCCGCAGCAAACGGAGGGGATAGGCGTCTATCCGGGTGCCATCCAGGGGTTACCCCTTGCCGCCGGGCATCCATCGGGCCGGCAAACGAGGCGTGTCCGCGCCTGCAATCCCAGGTGCGTGAGGATCTTCTCGATCACCGGCCGCTCCAGGATCGCGGCGAGGATCTTGAGTTGACAGCGAGCCTGCAAAAGCTACGACTGCTATGAAGCAAGCAGATCGCAAAGCCGAATTTCGGCACGCAGTCTGGTCCAGCCTTTTGCTGCCGCCGCTAGCTGCCGGACGGACTGAATACCCGGTCTGGAGAAAGTTGTGTGGCTGTGGTGCAGCGAGTGCCGCCGGTCACCACCGACAGCTTTCTGGAATCTCGAATCGCTCCCGGCCAAGCGCCAATCGTGGTTGTCAGCAAGTTGCCCTTTGAAGTCGGCCGTGATCGTGAGGACCGGCCGTTCGCGACAGTTGCCCTGGCGGCCACAGCGCACACTCAGACCTTGGGGGTCAACATCTGAATCATACGGCTCCAACGCAGCGGGAGAAGGCATTGCCCTTCAAGACCCGCACACCCGCTGTCGGCCAGCAGCAGTCGGTCGTTCAGTAGACCGTCAGGTTCGGCAACGTGTGTGAGCCGACCACCGGAGCGCCACATGGTCACGAATCCCTGCGCTTGCGCCCAAGAACAAGCCGCCCCAGTAGGACCATCGTTGCCCCCATGACAGCGCCGGTAAGCGCCGGCACCAGCACCGCCGACCGGCGCGGCCCCTCAGACCGGAGTTTTACTTCAGGCCCGGCTTCGACATGTGCCGCCACGGTTCCCAGTGCAGGCGCGCCAGCCGTGCTGCGCTCGGGAATCGGCGGTGCGATGCGCGCATCTTCCGGTGTGGGCTCGGCATGATCCCTTCGCGAGCCGAAGCGCTGGGCGTAGACCCAGGTGAACTCGGCGCCGACCAGAAAAATTTGAGCTGAGTAGTAGACCCACACGAAGACCACGGCAACCGAACCCGCAGCACCGAATCCACTCGCGACACCGGTCTTGCCGATGTAGAGGCTGATGAGGAAGCGCCCCGCCGTGAACAGCAGCGCCGTCACGACGGCTCCGACCCATACATCACCCCAGCTGACCCTGACGCGTGGCATCAGCTTGTAGATCATCGCAAACACGACTGTGGTCATCAAAAAGCCGACGACGCTGTTGATGATCTGTGCCAGCACCTCCCAGCCCTCGAACCAGCCCCCCCACCATTTTCCGAGCGCTGCAATGCCGGCCCCGGCAACGAGGGAGACCATTAGCAAAAACGCGATCCCCAGGATCATGCCGAACGACAGCAGACGGGTACGTACCAGCGTTACCAGTCCGCTCGATGTCGCGCGTGCCGGGGCGCGCCAGATACGGTCGAGCGCGTCCTGCAACTCGCCGAAAACGGTGGTGGCACCGATCAGCAGCACCACCAG
>JANOTG010000517.1:0-1943 GCA_031416215.1 Betaproteobacteria bacterium | reverse complement strand
CCTTGTGTTTGCCGCGCAAACGGAGAGCAACTTCGCTGGCTACTCGTCCGAGGACCTTGTCGGTCGCGTCAATCACAAACCACTCGTGCGTCACGTCAGCGGGTTTCGCGCTGAACGTTTTGGTCATGAGTTTTCTCTTGGTGTAGAGGGTTTGTACGGGTTCTTTTCCACGGTCGGTGTTCCTCTAAAGGGAATCTCTTAGGTGGGTGTTTTGGTCTTCGCCGCGGAACCACGTGAGCGCTGCGAAGCCTTACATTATAAGAAGGATTGGCCAGGTGCGGGTTACCATCGTGTCATGTTCAGCTACCGACACGCCTTTCACGCCGGCAACCACGCCGATGTGCTCAAGCACATGGTGCTGCTGGCGATCATCCGCCACCTGGTGCAGAAGGACACACCGCTGGCCGTTTTCGACACCCATGCCGGCGCTGGCCTGTATCGTCTGGACGGCGACTACGCGCAAACCAGTGGGGAGGCTGCCAATGGCTTTGCCAGACTGGTTGCTCCAAAATCGGCGCTTGCTGGCGGCGACCCGGCCCATGCGAAAACAACCGATGCCCCGCGTTTCTGCCCGGTACTGGATGACTACATCACCCTGGTCGAGAGCTTTAACCAAAAGGGCAGCTTCAAGATCTACCCGGGATCACCCTTCATTATCCAGCGCCTGTTGCGTGATCGCGACAAACTCAAGCTGTTCGAGCTGCACCCGACCGATTCCAAGACACTCAGCGCGAATGTGGCCCAGCTTGAGGCCGGGCGACAAGTGGCAGTGTTGCGGGAGGATGGTTTCGAAGGTCTGAAGAAGTTCTTGCCACCGCCCCAGCGCCGGGCTTTGGTCCTGAGCGACCCCAGCTATGAATTGAAGACCGACTATGCACGGGTCGCGGCGATGATCACGGACGCCTTGGCGCGATTCGCCATAGGCACCTACGCCATCTGGTATCCCATCATCCCGCGGCCGGAAGCACACGACCTGCCACGCAAGCTCAAGACGGCAGCCATGAAAGCGGGGCGCGCCTGGCTGCATGCCACGCTCAGCGTGAAGAACAGCAAGATCACCACCGACGCCATGGGCGAACACCAACGCCCCGGCTTGCCTGCAAGTGGCATGTTTGTCATCAACCCGCCACACTCTCTCAAGGCAGGCCTGCAGTTGGCGTTGCCACAACTGGTGCAACGGCTGGCGCAAGACCGCCATGCGCAGTTCTCGCTTGACTCCGGTAGCTGATCAGGGCGCGTTGGCTATTGACCATGTACGCGCAAGCCATCGTCACTGTGACCAATTGACACGACTTGGAGTTGGGCGGCCGAAAAATAGGTCGAACGGACTATTGGCACATCGCTTGAGGGCGTGGACACTTCTCAACTGGGCCGGTTGACTGTCATCCACCGCCACATTGAATTCAACTGGGGAAAAGCATGAAAATGGTGTCATTGGTGAAAAACGCCGTTTGTTCCGCGCTGCTCGCGGGTGCCGCAGCCGGCTCCCAAGCGGCGGTACAGGAACTCGGCGTTTTGACGCCAGGTGTCGTGAAAAACTTCAACGGTGGCGTCGTCGGCAATTCCGTTGTCTTTGGCGAAATATTGTCGTTCACTCTTGCCGCGCCAACACCCTCCACTACATACGGCGTCATTGACGTTCCGCTGCCATTTTTCGGCCTCGGCAGCTCCTTCTCCTTCGCTGCCCTCTACTCGAACCCTGGCGGAGCAACAAGCGGGTTCGACGCGGACGAGATTTTGCTGGCCAAGGTATTCAGCGATGGCAACAACGAGGTGCATTTCAGTTACAGCCCGACAGCCGCCGGCAACTATTTTCTGTTGATCAGCGGGGTCACCACCGGGTCTGCCGGCGGCGCCTACAGCGGCAGCATCTTGGTCAGCGCCGCGCCAATACCGGAGCCCGAGAGTTATGCCATGTTCCTGGTCGGCCTGGGCGTCATGGG
>JANOTG010000516.1:0-7278 GCA_031416215.1 Betaproteobacteria bacterium | reverse complement strand
ACACCGCAGCCCGCATTTGACCGCCATGGCGCCCCAGGTGATCATGGGCGACTACTACGGCGACTACCACCACACCGGCGGCGCCGTGCAGTGGGCGATTACGCTGATGGCGGCGATCACCTTTGCGACCAATGTCGCCTTCGCGCAGCGCGGCTGTGCCCACCTGTTTGGCAACCAGAAGTTCTACCGCACGCTGCCATTGATCGACGCCGACGTGCTTGCAATCGGACGCGAGATACCCTTTTTTCGCGACTGGCTGCGGCATTCCGAGGACGATGCCTATTGGCAGGCCATCAACACCGAGAACAAGCTGGACCAGATAGCCGTGCCGGTGGTGCAGCAGTGCGGCTGGTACGACGCCTACACCGCTGCCAGCTTTCGCATGTGGAACGGGTTGCGTGAACGGGCCTACTCGCAGCACGCCCGCAACAACCAGAAAATCTATGTGGTGCCCTGGACGCACCATATTCCCGAGGGCTCGCGGCTGGGCGATATCGACTTCGGTCCGAACGCCTTGGTCGACCTCAACGCGGAGGATCTGCGCTGGTTCGACCACTGGCTCAAGGGGGTCGACAACGGCATCATGGACGAGCCGCCGATCCGGCTGTTCGTGATGGGCGCCAATGTATGGCGCGGTGAAACCGAGTGGCCGCTGGCGCGCACCGTATTTACACCGTATTACCTGCACAGCGATGGCCATGCCAACTCGCTGCATGGCGACGGACTGCTGTCGCCGACGCTGCCGGGTGAGCAGAGGCCCGACCATTTCGACTACGACCCGGACCGGCCGGTACCCACACTCGGTGGCAACAACACGACCTGGACGCAGATGAAGTTTGCCGTCGACCAGGTGCTGCCGGGTCCGATCGACCAGCGGCCGGTGGAGCGGCGCGACGACGTGCTGGTCTACACCAGCGTGGTGCTGGAGCAGGACCTGGAGGTGACCGGCCCGCTGGAGGTGGTGCTGTATGGTCGTTCATCAGCGCCAGATACGGACTTCACTGCGAAACTGGTGGATGTGCACCCGGGCGGGCAAGCGATCCATCTCGCCGAGGGCATCCTGCGCCTGCGTTACCGCCACGGTTTCGACAAGGCGCGCCTGCTGGCGCCGGGCGAGACGGTCTGCTGCCGGATCGAACTGGCGCCGACCAGCAACGTGTTTCTCGCCGGCCATCGTCTGCGTCTGGAGATATCGAGCTCGAACTTCCCGCGCTTCGACCGCAACCTGAACACGGGCGAGGATGTCGCCACCGGTACACGCTGGGAGATCGCGCACCAGACCGTGTTGCATGACAGTGTTTATCCGTCACACATCATGCTGCCGGTGATACCCGCTGCGTCGCACTGAGGTGCACTGAGGCACACGCAGATTGTATACGTTTATTAAATATGCTATTCTCAAACCGGGTTCAATGATTGTGAGCCGGGTTCTTGCGCGAAGGCGGCGCGTGACGGTGCGAGGACGGCAAATGAATGAATAACGGGTCGAAGAGGCAAGTTTGACAACACAGCCCACGAACGGGGCACAACACCAGGAGAATTTTTCATGAAACTGAAATTCCTTCAATTGGCCCTCGCCGCATCACTGGCGCTGGGAGCCGTTGGGCCTGCGGTGGCGCAGAAAAAAGGCGGCGACGTCGTCATCGCCATGACGGCGGCGCCTCCGTCTTTGGATCCCCATGCCACATCGGCTCAGGTGGCGCGTAATGTCAACCTGCATATCTTCGAGACCCTGTATGCGCGCGACGAGGGCGCGCGCCCGGTGCCTGACCTCGCCACCGGCGTCACGATCTCCCCCGACGGCCTGAGCTATGTGTTTACCCTGCGCCAGGGCGTCAGGTTCCACAATGGCAAGGTCATGGGCCCTGCCGATGTGGTTGCCTCGCTTGAGCGTTACCGCAAGGCAGGCGCATCAGCCAGCCTGATTGGCGCCATCGACTCGGTCGCAGCAACCGGTGCCAACCAGGTCACCGTGAAGCTCAAGACCGTGCAGTCCACCTTCTTGGGCAACCTCTCGAGCCCGCGTGCGCCGATCGCCATCATGCCGGCCGAAGAAGCCGCCAAGGAGATGGGCAAGGCCGAATCGATTGGCACCGGGCCCTACAAGTTTGTCGAGTACAAGCCCGACAGCCATGTGAAAATCGCCCGGTTTGACGACTACCGGCCGAACCCGGCTTACAGGGAGCGCGACGGCTTTGCCGGCAACAAGATTGCGTACATTGATACCGTGACATTCCGCTTCATGCCCGAGGCGGGCGCGCGCGACGCGGCACTGGAGGCGGGGCAGGTGCAGTTCAACGAAACCACCGACGCCACGACGGCCAAACGTCTGCGCGGCAACGCCAATTTCCAGGTCATCTCGATGTTGCCGTTTGCGTCTCAGATTCTCAAATACAACATGTCGCAGGGCATTGGTGCCGACCTGAACTTCCGTCTTGCCATGCAGCAGGCGCTGAATGCCGAGGAGATCATGGGCGTGGCGTTCCCGGACAACCACCGGATCGATCAGGCCTGGGTCTATGCCGGCTCGACCTACCATTCAGGCCGCAGGCCCTTCAAGCAGGATCTTGCCGCGGCCAAGGCGACCTTGGCCAAGTCCAGCTACAAGGGCGAAAAGCTGACCTTCATCGTCCATAACGACCGCCCGACCGTGGATGTGGCAACGGTGATCCAGCAGCAGGCGGCGCAGATCGGCATCAACATGGAGGTGAAGGTGGCAGACTGGCCCACGACCTCCGGCATCGGCCTCAAGAGCGACCAGGGCTGGAACATGTGGACCCATGGATTCGGCATCGAGCCCTACGAGGGCCCGGCGTCTGCCATGTCGCATTGGGTCAAGGGTCAGGGCCAGCGCAAGGCCGATCCGATGATCGACACGTTGTTTGAAAAGCTGAACGGTGAGATGAATGTCGACGCGCAGAAAAAAATGTTCGCCGACTTCGAGAACCACATGGCCGATCAGGCGATCGCGACCAACATCGGCAATTACGGCATGTTGCAAGTGGCTTCTTCCAAGCTGAAGAATTTCAAGGCCTACCGCATCCCGCGCATGTGGGGTGCCTGGCTCGAGTAGTCGCGAATCCTCCTGCTGCGCGGGCCGATCTGGCGTCTGCGGTGCTCACCGTACGGTCGTACGGTTGCGCTCCTCGGCGCCACCTCGGACCGCTCGCGACGTAATCTTCACGACTACTCCGGCATCTTGATGCACGGTAAGTAGCAAAGGGGCTTGATGGGTCGATTCATTGTTCGCCGACTGCTCGCGTCCGTTCCGGTCCTGTTCCTGGTCTCCCTGATCACCTTTGGCCTGCTCTGGCTGGTGCCGGGAGATCCGGCCTCGATCTTCCTGGATGCCAGCGCCACGGCCGAAGCGCTGGAGCGGGTGCGCCGCGAGCTTGGCCTCGATCGACCGTTTCTGATCCGCATGGGCGAGTGGTATGCGCGGCTGTTGCAGGGGGACCTGGGCACGTCGCTGTTGCTCAACCGCAGCGTGACCAGCGCCATCCTCGAGCGCCTGCCGGTGACCCTGTCGCTGACGCTGCTGGCGTTTTTCTTCGCAGTGCTGATTGGCGTGGCTGCCGGCGTGGTGGCTGCGGTGCGCCACGGCAAGGCGGCCGACCAGGGCATGATGACGCTGGCGCTGCTGGGCCTGTCGATTCCCGAATTCTGGCTCGGCCTGGTGCTGATCTGGGGCGTGGCGGTGTTGCTGCCGATCTTTCCGCCCGGTGACTATGTCGCGTTCGCCAAGAGCCCGTGGGAGTGGGCGCGCCACATCGCCCTGCCCACCTTCACGCTGGCCTGTGTGCAGATGGGTTTTGTGGCGCGCATGACGCGTTCCAGCATGCTCGAGGTGCTGGGGCAGGACTTCGTGCGCACGGCGCGGGCCAAGGGCCTGCCCGAGCCTTATGTCGTGGTGCGCCACGGGCTGGTCAATGCCATGGTGCCGATCGTCACCGTGATGGGCATCATGATCGGCGGGCTGCTCGGTGGCGCCGTGGTGATCGAGCAGGTGTTCTCGATACCCGGCATGGGCCGCCTGATCATCGGCGCCGTGTTGTCGCGTGACTTTCCGGTGATCCAGGGCGGCTTGTTGTTCCTGGCGCTGATCTACCTCACGGTCAACATCCTGGTCGACCTGCTGTACGCGGTGATCGATCCGCGGGTGCGGCTGGGATGAGCGCATTGACCACCACCATGGGCACTAACAACGCCACGACGTCTGGCGCAACCGCCGCGTCCGGGCGCCCGTCTTTCGGGCGGCGCCTGCTGGCCAACCGTTCCTTCATGATCGGTTTGGCGCTGGTGGGTTTGATCGCACTGCTGGCGATCCTGGCCAATGTGGTGGCGCCCTACGACCCGCTCAAGGGCAACTTTCGCGCACGCATGGTCGCGCCCAGCCTGCAGCACTGGATGGGCACCGACCATTTTGGCCGTGACATTCTCTCCCGCGTGTTGCACGGTGCCCGCATCTCGCTGCAGATCGGCTTCATGGTGGCCTTGATCACCGGTATTGGCGGCGTGGTGATCGGCGCCACGGCAGGTTACTTCCGCCGCACGGACGGCCTGATCATGCGGCTGATGGACGCTTTCATGGCCTTCCCGTCAATCATCCTGGCGATCGCCATCAGCTCGGTGCTGGGGGCGTCGGTCACCAACGTGATCATCGCGTTGGCGATCGCCGCAACACCGCATACCGCACGGATCGTGCGCGCGTCGGTGATGGTGGTGCGCGAAATGGAGTATGTCGAGGCTGCGCGGGCGCTGGGTGCCGGCCATGCGCGCATCCTGCTGCGCCATGTGCTGGCCAACGCGCTGGCACCCCTGGTGGTGCGCATGACCTATGTGTTTGCAGTGGCCATCCTCAACGAAGCCGTCTTGTCCTATATCGGCGTCGGCCCGCCGCCACCGACGCCAACCTTTGGCGCCATCATCGCCAATGGGCGCGACTTCATCGTCGCCGCACCCTGGATCACGGTGGCACCCGGCCTGGCGATTGTCTTCAGTGTGCTGGGGCTGAACCTGCTGGGCGACGGTTTGCGTGATGTGCTGGACCCGCGCATGGTGGTGAACCGATGAGACATCCTGTGTCAACCTCCAGCTCCGCCATGCGCTGCGTGAAGGTGTCTTGACATGAGCCAGGCCCACGCTGCCATGCTGGAGGTGCGCCAGCTCACCACCACCTTGGGCCCGCGCGGCCCCGAAATCCTGAGCGCGGTCGATCTGGAGCTTGCCAGGGGCGAGGTGCTGGGGGTGGTTGGGGAGTCCGGCTCCGGCAAGAGCATGCTGGCCCTGTCCATCATGGGCCTGCTGCCCGACCCGATCGTGGTGCGTAGCGGCCAGATTTTTTTGCAGGGGCAGGATCTGCGCGCCCTGCCTGCGTCGGCCATGCGGCAACTGCGCGGCAAAGACATCGCCATGATCTTCCAGGAGCCGATGACCTCGCTCAACCCGGTGATGCGGGTGGGCCAGCAGATCGGCGAGGTGCTGCGCTGGCATCTGGCGCTGCAGGGCGCGGCGGCCCGTGCTGAAGCGATCGCCCTGCTGCAGCGGGTGGAGATGCCCGACCCGCAGCGCCAGATCGACGCCTACCCGTTCGAGCTCTCTGGCGGCATGCGCCAGCGCGTGATGATCGCCATGGCACTGGCGGGACGCCCCAAACTGCTGATAGCCGACGAGCCCACCACGGCGCTGGACGTGACGATCCAGGCGCAGATTCTGGACCTGGTGCGCAAGCTGCAAAAAGACAGCGGCATGTCGGTGTTGTTGATCACCCATGACCTGGGCGTGATTGCCGAGATGTCGGACCGGGTGGCGGTGATGTATGCCGGACGCGTGGTCGAGTCCGGGTCGGCGCTGGACATATTTGATCGTCCGGCGCATCCCTACACGCGCGGCCTGTTGGCGTCGCGGCCCAAGATATCGGCCGGCTCGCAATGGCTCAGCACCATCGAGGGCACGGTGCCGGCGGTGGGGCAGATGGGGAAGGGCTGCACCTTCGCGCCGCGTTGTGCGCTGGCCCGTGATGCCTGCCGGCAGGTTCCGCCGTTGCTGCCGGTCGGGCCCGGGCACCGGGCCGCCTGCGTGGTGCCGTTCGAGACATTGGCAAGTCCCGTGGAGGTCGTCTGATGGCGGCGACGCCGCTGATCGAGGCGCGTGGCCTGCGCAAGCTTTTCGAGCGGCCGCGCCGTTTTCTCACGCCGGCGTCGGCCCCCCTGCGTGCTGTCGACGGCATCGACCTGCAGATCGCCGCTGGCGAAACCCTGGGGCTGGTGGGTGAGTCCGGCTGTGGCAAATCGACCACCGGGCGTTTGCTGCTGCGCCTGATCGAACCCACAGCGGGCAGCATCCTGCACCACGGCGAGGACATCACCCGACTCGGACCCGATGGCATGCGCGCCAAACGCCGCGCCATGCAGATCGTGTTCCAGGACCCCTATGGATCGCTCAATCCGCGCATGCGGGTGGGGGACATCATCACCGAGCCATTGATCATCCATGACGTCGGTGACGCGCGCAGCCGTGCCGCACGGGTGCAACAACTGCTGGAGCTGGTGAGTCTGCCCATCAGCGCGCTGCAGCGGTATCCCCATGAATTTTCCGGTGGCCAGCGGCAACGCATCGGCATCGCCCGGGCGCTGGCGCTGGAGCCGGAATTCATCGTCGCCGACGAGGCCGTGTCGGCGCTGGACGTGTCGGTGCAGGCCCAGGTGATCAACCTGATGCGCGAGCTGCAGCGCGACCTCAAGCTCACCTATTTGTTCATTTCGCACAACCTGGCCGTGGTGCGCAATATCAGCGACCGCGTGGCGGTGATGTACCTCGGGCGCATCGTCGAGGTCGCCAGCAGCGCCGAGCTGTTCGCACGGCCACTGCATCCGTATACCCAAACCCTGCTTGCGGCGCTGCCCAGCGACCACCCGTCGCAGCGGCGCACGCGGGTCATCATCCGTGGCGACATGCCGGATCCGGATTCCATCGGTGTCGGTTGCCGGTTCGCCAGCCGCTGCCCGCATGTGCAGCCACGCTGCCAGACCGAAGACCCGGCGTTGACCCTGCAAGCAGACAAGCACGAGGTGGCCTGCCTGCGGGTCGCCGATAAAAGCCTGCCCACCTGAACCCGCCAGACCAAAGGAATCAGCATGCCCAAAAAACACCTCCGTATCCTGGTTGCCGAGTGCATGCAGGAGATATCGAGCTTCAACCCCCTGCAGTCGGGTTACGAGAACTTTCACATCGAGCATGGCAGCGCGATGCGGGCACAGGAGGGCCTCAACACCTCGC
>JANOTG010000515.1:0-2980 GCA_031416215.1 Betaproteobacteria bacterium | reverse complement strand
GACCGTTTTGGCGCCGATTTCGAGCGTGCCTATGTGGTGTACGAGCAGAAGGCGGCGCGTGGCGAAATCAAACCCTCGCGTTCCCTGCCGGCGGCGGACCTGTGGCGCAAGATGTTGACGATGCTGTTTGAAACCGGGCATCCATGGATCACCTTCAAGGACGCCTGCAATGTGCGTTCCCCGCAGCAGCATGTAGGGGTCGTGCATTCGTCCAACCTGTGCACCGAGATCACCCTCAACACCAGTGACACCGAGACGGCGGTCTGTAACCTGGGCTCTGTCAATCTGCTGCAGCACATCAAGGATGGCGCAATCGACCATTCCAAGCTGCAGCGCACGATCACGACAGCCATGCGCATGCTCGACAACGTGATCGACATCAATTACTACGCGGTGAAAAAGGCGCGCGACTCCAATGTGCGGCATCGCCCTGTGGGGCTGGGTGTGATGGCATTCCAGGACAGCCTGTACAAACTGCGCCTGCCGTACGCCAGTGCGCAGGCGGTGCAGTTTGCCGATGAGTCGATGGAGGCGGTCTGTTATTACGCCTATTGGGCCTCGACCGAACTGGCGCGTGAACGCGGCCGGTATTCGAGTTATGCCGGTTCGTTGTGGGACCGCGGCATATTGCCGATGGATACGCTGGACATGCTGGAGAAGGAGCGTGGCGGTTTTGTGGAGGTCGATCGTTCCTCCACCATGGACTGGGACGCCTTGCGCCGCAAGATCGCGACGGACGGCATGCGCAACTCGAATTGCGTGGCAATTGCGCCGACCGCGACCATCTCCAACATCATCGGTGTCGACGCATCGATCGAGCCGTGTTTCGGAAATCTGTCGGTGAAGTCCAACCTGTCGGGCGAGTTCACCATCATCAACTCCTGCCTGGTGCATGACCTCAAGCGCCTGGGCCTGTGGGACGATGTGATGGTCATGGACTTGAAGCATTTCGATGGTTCGCTGCGCCCGATCGACCGCGTGCCAGAAGAGATCAAGTCGCTCTATGCCACGGCGTTCGAGGTCGAGGCCCATTGGCTGGTCGAGGCTGCGGGTCGTCGCCAGAAGTGGATTGACCAGGCGCAGTCACTCAACATCTACATGGCTGGTGCATCAGGCAAGAAGCTCGACGACACCTACAAGCTGGCCTGGCTGCGCGGGCTCAAGACCACCTACTATTTGCGTACCCAGTCCGCGACCCACGCCGAGAAGTCCACCGTCAGTGCCGGGCGCATGAACTCCGTGTCTTCGGGCAGCGACGGGCCGGGCGGCACACTGGCGTTGAGTGCTCTGGAAAAGGTAGCGGTCACGGCACAGCTGCAGATGGCGACACAAGCTGCAACAGACATCAGGTTCTGCGGCATTGACGACCCCACCTGCGAGGCCTGTCAGTGAATGGCGGCCGCCGCACATTCGCCGTCGCACGATGCGATGCGAATGCACAACACTATGACGGTGTGATGTGAATGAACACTTTTCATTTCACGCCGCTGCTCTGATAATTCGTTGATTGGAAATATCTATGCTGACCTGGGACGAAGAAGTCAAGCCCACATCGCCATCCTTGCCCAACCGCGGCTTGCCATCAAGCCGCCCGATGGAGCTACCGCGCCAATTGTCTGAAGTTCTTGCGCGCCATGACGCCGTGACACTGGCACCGGCACACCATGCGGGTTTGCCCAAACCGGCTGCAGTGCAGGCGCCCAGACGTGTCAGCGCTGCCGACAAGCGCATCATCAATGGCAAGACGGATGTGAACCAACTGGTTCCGTTCAAGTACAAATGGGCTTGGGAGAAGTACCTCGCGAGTTGCGCCAACCACTGGATGCCGCAGGAAGTCAACATGACGCGCGACATCGCTCTGTGGAAGGACCCGAACGGACTGACCGAAGATGAGCGGCGTATCGTGAAGCGTAACCTGGGCTTCTTCGTTACTGCTGATTCGTTGGCCGCCAACAATATCGTGCTGGGCAGTTATCGCCATATCACGGCGCCGGAGTGTCGCCAGTTTCTCCTGCGCCAGGCTTTCGAGGAGGCGATACACACCCATGCCTACCAGTACATCGTGGAGTCGCTGGGGCTTGATGAGAGCGAGATCTTCAGTGCCTACAACGAGGTGGAATCGATCCGCAACAAGGACCAGTTCCTGATCCCGTTCATCGAGACCCTGACCAATCCGCACTTCACCACAGGTACGCTGGAAAACGACCAGAAGCTGCTGAAGTCGCTGATCGTGTTTGCCTGCCTCATGGAGGGCCTGTTCTTTTATGTCGGGTTTACCCAGATCCTGGCTCTGGGTCGGCAGAACAAGATGACCGGTGCCGCCGAACAGTACCAGTACATACTGCGCGACGAGTCCATGCATTGCAATTTCGGCATCGACCTGATCAACCAGATCAAGCTCGAAAACCCGCTGTTGTGGACGGCTGCGTTCAAGTCCGAGATCAAGGACCTGTTTGCCGAGGCGGTTGCACTGGAATACAAATACGCCGAAGACACCATGCCGCGCGGCGTGCTCGGAATGAACGCCTCCATGTTCAAGGGGTACCTGCGGTATATCGCCAACCGGCGTGCGACCCAGATTGGCCTGGAGCCGCTGTATCCCAACGAGGAAAACCCGTTTCCGTGGATGAGCGAAATGATCGATTTGAAGAAGGAACGCAACTTTTTTGAAACCCGTGTGATCGAGTACCAGTCTGGCGGTGCTTTGTCCTGGGACTGATGGATACGATGTTTGTGGTATTTCAATTTCACAAGACGTTGGCCAACCCTGCAGGGTGTGGCGGCGGCTTGTGTCACCGCGTTCATGATGCTGGGTCAATGCCCAACACCATGAATCGCTTCATGCAATCCAACTCGCATGAAGTGCTCTTTGTTATTTGATCAAGGAGAAAATTATGGCAACTGCAAAAAAACCGGCCGCAAAAAAGGCCGCACCAGCGAAGAAGGCTGCACCAGCGAAGAAAGCTGCACCAGCCAAAAA
>JANOTG010000514.1:0-8300 GCA_031416215.1 Betaproteobacteria bacterium | reverse complement strand
GTCGAGTGGCTGCTGCGCACACCGGCGGACAACTATGTGGTGCGCGCGCTGCTGGACAACCAGGAGCTGGACAGCCGCCAATCGACCGGCACGGTGTACTGGGAGGGTCTGTGTGACCTGTTCGACAGCAACCGGCGCCATGTCGGGCGCGGTTATCTCGAGATGACAGGTTACGCCAGGCCCCTGGTGTTGTAAGCGCCGCACGGCCGCCTGTTACGCTAGGGCACACGCTGCCCGCCCCCGCATTTCTTCCCAATGACATCTGAACGCGCCAAAGCCCAAAGTCCCCGCTCCTTGTCCGGCCTGTTGCCCTTTTTGCGTCCCTACCGCGGGCGCATTGCATTGGCGGTGCTGTTTCTGGTTTTGGCGGCGGCCAGCACGCTGGCGTTTCCGATCGCGCTGCGTGGCCTCATCGACGGTGGCATGGCCAGTGGCGCCTCCAGCGCCGACAGGGGACAGCAGGTGGTGGCCCTGCGCGCGCATTTCATGGAGCTTTTTGCGGTGGCGGTGGCGCTCGGTCTTTTTTCGGCGGCACGTTTTTACATGGTCAGCTGGCTGGGTGAACGCGTCACTTCGGATCTGCGCAATGCGGTCTACGCCCATGTGCTGCGCCAGAGCCCCGAGTTTTTCGAAACCACCCAAACCGGCGAGGTATTGAGCCGCCTGACCGCCGATACCACGCTGGTGCAGACCGTGGTGGGGTCATCCCTGAGCATGGGCCTGCGCAACACCTTCATGGGGGTGGGTGCGCTGGGCATGCTGGTCTGGACCAACCCTTACGTCATGGTGCAGGTGCTGGGCATTCTGGTGCTGATCGTGCTCCCCAGCCTGTGGTTTGGCCGGCGCGTGCGCAAGCTGTCGCGCGCCAGCCAGGACCGGGTGGCCGACTCCAGCGCCATTGCGGCCGAGATACTCAACGCCATACCGGTGGTGCAGAGCTACAACGCGCAACAACGCGAAACCGACCGCTTCGACGCCTCCACCGACAACGCATTCCGGGTCGCCGTGCGGCGCAGCACGGCGCGCTCGGCGTTGGTGGCCTTCATCATCATTGCCACGTCGGCGGCGTTGTTGTGGGGCCTGTTCCAGGGCACCCAGGCGGTGATGGCCGGGCGTATCAGCGCCGGCCATCTGGGCCAGACCGTGGTGTACGTGATCATCCTGGCGAGTGCCTTTGCCGTCCTCGGGGAGGTTTACGGAGACTTGTTGCGCGCCGCCGGCGCCACCGAGCGGCTGATGGAGTTGCTCGACAGCCACTCGAGGATTACCTCACCCAGCGACCCGGTGGTGCTGCCCGCCCATGCATCCGGCTGCGCCATCGAGTTCCGCGATGTCGTGTTTCATTACCCGTCACGCCCGCTGAAAAGTGCGCTGGAGCATTTCAGCCTGCTTGTGCAGCCGGGCGAGACCGTCGCTTTGGTCGGGCCCAGTGGCGCCGGAAAAAGCACGGTGTTCCAGCTGCTGCTGCGCTTTTACGACCCGCAGTCGGGCAGCATCCATCTTGGTGGGGCACCGATCCGCCAGCTCGCGCTGCAGCAGCTGCGCCAGCAGATTGGCATCGTGCCGCAGGACGCGGTGATCTTCTCCAGCAGCGCGATGGAGAACATCCGTTATGGCAAGGCCGATGCCAGCGATGACGAGGTCCATGCCGCCGCACGGGCCGCATTCGCCGACGAGTTCATCGTCCAGCTGCCGGAAGGCTACGACACTTTTCTCGGCGAGCGCGGCGTGCGCCTGAGCGGCGGCCAGCGCCAGCGTATCGCCATCGCACGCGCCATATTGAAAAACCCGCCTCTGCTGCTGCTTGACGAAGCCACCAGCGCACTGGACGCCGAGAGCGAACGCATGGTGCAGGCGGCGCTCGAATCGGCCATGCGCAACCGCACCACGCTGGTCATTGCGCACCGCCTGGCGACGGTGCAAAAAGCGGACCGCATCATCGTGCTGGAGGACGCCCGCATCGTCGAGCAGGGCACCCACGCCCAACTGGTGGCCCAGGGTGGCGTGTACGCCCGGCTCGCGGCCTTGCAGTTCACCAGTTGAGTCACCGCACCACCGCTGCCCGGCGCACCGGGAGCCTGCGCCGCTACTACTGCAGCTGCCCCTTGAGCGCCTCCGGCAGCATGAACGGCTGCACCGAGATGCCCTCCTCGAGCAGGGCCTCGGTTTGTGCTGGTGACGCCTTGCCGCGAATGCCGCGCTGCGCTGTTTCACCGTAGTGGATACGCCGCGCCTCGTCGGAAAAACGCTCGCCCACATCTTCGGTCTGCGCCAGCACGCGCCGCGCCATTTCCAGCCAGGCCGCCTGCAAGGCTGCGGCAGACGGCTCGTTGGTGACGACATCTGCCGCCGCCGGTGCTTCGCTCCGGGCCGCGCCCAGATTCAGGCGCGGAGCACTCAGCTTCTTGCTGACTCCGGCATCACCACACATCGGGCAGCTCACCAGCCCGCGCGCGAGCTGGGAGGCGAAATCATCCTCGGACGCAAACCATCCCTCGAACACGTGTTCGAGCTTGCATTGCAGGTCCAGCACTTTCATGAGCGCATTATCCTGCAGCCCCTGCATCATTGCTGCGGCGCCATTGCAATGGCCATGCACCCGTCAGCATGTTCTGCAGCCAGAGTGCACCGGCCAAGGTCTTGCCGTCGGTAACCTCGCCATCTCGACACCAGCGAGCCAACTCATCGGGCGTCGCACTGAACACGTCGAGGAATTCACCCGCATCCAGTTGCCGCTCGCCCATCGTCAGGCCACGCGCAAACCAGATGTCGATGAACTCGGTGGAGTAGGCCACCAGGGGGTGCAATACGCCAGCGTGGGCCCATTCCCGCGCACGGTAACCGGTTTCTTCGCGCAACTCGCGCATCGCGCAATGCAGCAGGTCCTCTCCGGGGTCGAGCTTGCCGGCCGGAAATTCGATCATGACGCGGCCAATCGGGTAGCGGAACTGGCGCTCCAGCACCACGCGAAAAGCTCCCGTACCGTCATCAAGCAGCGGGATCACCATCACGGCACCGGGGTGCACCACGTATTCACGCGTCGCCACGCCGCCATCGGGCAGGCGCACGGTGTCATGGCGCGCATGCAGGAAGTCGCCGCGCACCATGTCGCGGCTCGACAAGCCTGTCTCGATGAGGTGTGGATGCTGTGGCTTCCCAGCAGCATCTGTGGGGTGCCCATTGCCCGACAGTGTGGCCGGGGAACTGGCCGGCTCGATCGTCACACGGGCTCCACGCGGACGGATGGCGCGCGCGTCACCCTGCCATCATGGCGGCGACCGAGCGTGCACACAGGGCCATCAGCGAATGGGGCAACAGGCCCAGCAGCAACACCAGGGCGCCGTTGATGGTCAGCACCATGCGCACATCGGCTGGCGCCTCGATGACTGCCGTATGCACCGGTTCGTCGAAATACATGAGCTTGATGACGCGCAGATAATAAAACGCACCCACCAGGGACATCATGACCGCGAACACCGCCAGCACGATATGCCCGGTCTGGCCGGACGAGATCAGCGCTTGCAGCACCGCCAGCTTGGCGTAAAAACCCACCATGGGCGGGATGCCGGCCAGCGAAAACAGGCACACCGCCATGATCGCCGCCACCAGCGGGCTGCGCTGGTTGAGCCCGGCGAAATCAGCGATCTCCTCACTCTCGAAACCGCGACGCGACAACAGCAGGATGACACCAAACGTGGCCAGCGTAGTCAATACGTAGGTCACGACGTAGAACATCGCTGCGCCGTAGGCATCGGAAGACGAGATGGTGTTGCCGTTGATGACGCCGGACATCATGCCGAGCAACACGAATCCCATTTGTGAAATGGTGGAGAAGGCCAGCATGCGCTTGAGGTTGGTCTGCGCGATCGCGGCCAGGTTGCCGATCAGCAGCGAGCCGATGGATAACAGCATCAACATCTGCTGCCAGTCCAGCGCCAGCGGCAACATGCCCTCCACCAGCAGCCGGATGAAGATGGCAAATGCCGCGAGCTTGGGCGCAGCACCGATCAGCAGCGTCACAGCCGTGGGCGCGCCCTGGTAGACGTCGGGTATCCACATATGAAATGGCACGACGCCGAGTTTGAAGGCCAGCCCGGAGACCACAAACACCAGGCCGAACACCAGCACCTGGTGTTTCACCTGGCCGCTGGCAATGGCCTGGGCCACCAGGTTCACGTCCAGTGTGCCGGTGGCACCGTACATCATCGACAGGCCATACAGCAAAAAGCCGGAAGCCATGGCGCCCAGCACAAAATACTTCATCGCCGCCTCGGTCGCCACGCCGCTGTCGCGGCGCAAGGCGACCAGCGCGTAACTGCTCAGGGTGAGCAATTCCAGCCCCATGTAGATGACCAGGAAGTTGTTGCCGCTGATCATGACAAACATGCCCAGCAGGCCGAACAGCGACAACGTGAACAACTCGCCGCCGCGCAACATGTCACGCGCACCGGCATAGGGGCGGCCATACACCAGCGTAACCAGCACGGCGATGCTGGCAAAACACTTCAGCCAGTTGCCCATCTGGTCACTCACGACCATCTTGCCAAAACCGTATTGGTTCAAGCCGCTGAGGGCATATCCGGCCTGCATCACCGCCACCAGCAACAGGGTGCCAACGGTCAGGCCATAGGTCAGATTGCGTCCGGCACTGCGCACGCCCAGGTCGACCAGGGTGATCACACATGCCAGCGTCAACAAGACGATCTCAGGGTAGACCGTGATCCAGCTGTAGTTGTCAATCATCGAACAGGTCTCTCAATTCAGCTTGGTCAGGGCAACATGCTTGAGCAAGGCCGCCACCGAGCTGTCCATCACGTCGGTGAACGGTTTCGGATAGATGCCCATCCAGAGCACGGCCACGGCCAGCAAGCCCAACACCAGGAACTCCCGGTTGTTGATATCAGTCAGGGCCTTCACATCGTCGTTCGCCGCAGCCCCCAGGTAAACGCGCTTGAACATCCACAGCGTGTAGGCAGCGCCAAAGATCAGCGCGCTGGCGGCCGCAAAACCAAGCCAGAAATTCGCCTTGACTGCGGCCAATATCACCATCCACTCACCGACAAAACCGGCGGTGCCGGGCAATCCGCAGTTGGCCATGGCAAACAGCAGCGCGAATGCGGTGAATTTGGGCATGGTGTTGACGACACCACCATAACTGGCAATGTCACGCGAATGCACCCGGTCGTACAACACGCCGATGCACAGAAACATGGCGCCCGACACAAAACCATGGGCAATCATCTGCACCAGACCGCCCGCCACGCCAAGGTCACTGAAGACAAAGAATCCCAGCGTGACAAAGCCCATGTGGGCCACCGACGAATAAGCGACCAGCTTTTTCATGTCCTGCTGCACCATCGCCACCAGCCCCACATAGACCACCGCGATCAGTGACAACGCGATCATCATGCCCGCCAACTCGCGCGATGCATCGGGTGCAATCGGCAGCGAGAAACGAAGGAAGCCGTAGGCGCCGAGTTTGAGCATGATGGCGGCCAGAACCGCCGAGCCGCCGGTCGGGGCCTCCACGTGGACATCCGGCAGCCAGGTATGCACCGGCCACATCGGGACCTTGACGGCGAACGCGGCCAGAAAAGCAAAAAAGATGAATGTCTGGGCAGTGCTGCCGAGCGGCAATTTGTGCCAGGTCAACAGGTCAAAACTGCCACCCGACTTGGTGTAGAGGAATATCAGCGCGATCAACAGCAACAGCGAACCGAGCAGCGTGTAAAGGAAAAACTTGAATGCCGCATAAATCTTGTTCGGCCCGCCCCAGATACCGATGATCAGGTACATCGGTATCAGTGTGGCCTCGAAGAAGACGTAAAACAGCAAGCCGTCGAGGGCACAGAAGACCCCGATCATGAGCCCGCTCAGGATCATGAAGGCGCCCATGTACTGGTTGACGCGGCGCGTGATCACCTCCCAGCCGGCGATCACCACCACCAGGTTGATGAAGGCGGTGAGCAATACGAACCATACCGAGATGCCATCCACGCCGACGTGGTAGTTCACGTTGAAGCGGCCGATCCAGGGCGCAATCTCGACAAACTGCATCTCGGCCGTGCCGAGCTTGAACCCGTCGAGCAGTGGCAGCGTCACCAGGAAGGAGGCCAGGGCACCCACCAGCGCCACCCAGCGCACCGCACCGGCATGTTCGTCGCGGCCGACCGCCAACAGGATGGCCCCCACCACAATCGGCAACCAGATCGCCAGGCTCAACAAACCCATTTTTATTTTTCTCCTAGCGCCAGACGAAATACGTCATCAGCACAAACACGCCCAGGATCATGGACAACGCATAGTGGTACAGGTAACCGGTCTGCAGTTGCCGCGCGACCGACGACACCCACCCCACCAGTTTCCAGGAGCCGTTGACCAGTGTTCCATCTATCAATGTCTCGTCGCCACCTTTCCACAGGCCCATACCCAGCGCACGGGCGCCCCGCGCCAGCACGTTTTCGTTGAACCAGTCCATGTAGTACTTGTTGTCGAGCAGCGTGAATAGCGGCATCACCTTGGACTTGATGGCCGCCGGCAACGCAGGGTTGACCAGGTACATGTAGTAGGCCGCCGCCACGCCGGCCAGCGCCAGCCAGAACGGCATGGTGCCCAGCGCATGCAGCGCCATCGCCAGGGGCCCGTGAAACATTTTGGCCAAGGTGGCCATCGCCGGGTGGCTGGCGGCGTTGACCGTGATGGCATCCTTGAGAAAATCGCCGAACAGCATCGGTGTAATCGTCATGAAACCGATCACCACCGACGGAATGGCCAGCAACACCAGCGGCACGGTCACGACCCAGGGCGACTCATGTGGCGCCTGGTGTGCGCCGTGGTGGCCATGCGAATCACCGTGGTGCGCATCCGGCTTCTGGTCGAAACGCTCCTTGCCATGGAACACCAGAAAATACATGCGAAACGAATAAAACGCGGTGACGAACACGCCGGCCATGACAGCAAAGTGCGCAAAACCAGCCGCCGGCAGCTGGCTGAAGTGGACCGCTTCGATGATGCTGTCCTTGGAATAGAAGCCGGCGAACAGGGGAGTGCCGATCAGCGCCAGTGAGCCCAGCAGCGCCGTGATCCAGGTGATCGGCATGTACTTGCGCAGACCGCCCATCCAGCGGATGTCCTGGTTGTGGTGCACACCCATGATCACCGAGCCGGCAGCGAGGAACAACAGCGCCTTGAAAAAAGCGTGGGTCATCAGGTGAAAGACTGCCACCGAATAGGCCGATGCACCGAGCGCGACGGTCATGTAGCCCAGTTGTGACAGTGTCGAATAGGCGACCACGCGCTTGATGTCGTTCTGGATGATGCCCAGAAACCCCATGAAAAGCGCCGTGATGGCACCAATGACCAGCACAAAATTGAGCGCCGTATCACTCAGTTCGAACAATGGCGACATGCGCGCCACCATGAAGATACCGGCCGTGACCATCGTCGCCGCATGGATCAGAGCCGAGATCGGTGTCGGTCCTTCCATCGAGTCGGGCAACCACACATGCAGCGGGAACTGCGCCGACTTGCCCATGGCGCCTACAAACAGGCAAATGCAGATCACCGTGATCAACATCCAGCTGGTGCCGGGAAAGGTGATCTTCGCCAGCTCAGGGGCCTTGGCAAAAATTTCGCTGTAGTTCAGGGTGCCGGCGAAAGCCAGCACCAGACCGATACCCAGGATGAAGCCGAAGTCACCCACACGGTTCACCAGAAATGCCTTCAGGTTGGCGAAAATTGCGGTCGGTCGCTTGAACCAGAATCCGATCAGCAAATACGACACCAGGCCCACCGCCTCCCAGCCGAAAAACAGCTGCAACATGTTGTTGCTCATGACGAGCATCAGCATGGAAAAAGTGAACAGCGAGATATAGGCAAAGAAGCGGTTGTAGCCGTCGTCCTCATGCATGTAGCCGATGGTGTAGATGTGCACCATGAGCGAGACAAAGGTCACGACACACATCATCATGGCCGTCAGGCCATCGACCAGGAACCCGATCTCCATCTTCAGGCCGCCAACCACCATCCAGGTGTAGATGGTCTGGTTGAAGCGCGCGCCCTCCATGGCCACGCTCCACAGGGTCTGTGCCGACAATACAAAAGCCAGCAGGACGCCGCCAATGGTCAGGCTGTGGCTGACGCCGCGGCCGATCCGGTTACCGCCGAAAGCGGTGCCGAATACACCGGCCACCAGGGCGCCCACCAGCGGCGCCAACGCCACCGTGAGCAAGGTCGAGGCGGAAAGGGATTGACTCATTGTGCTGACTAACCCTTGAGCGTGTTGAGTTCGTCCACGTTGA
>JANOTG010000513.1:0-1684 GCA_031416215.1 Betaproteobacteria bacterium | reverse complement strand
TGGCACCCGGGCTTCAAACTGGCGCACTGCCAGCACCCGCCGGGCCTTGTCCTGCACCAGCGTGGCGCGCAAGGTCAGTACCACCTGGCTGGGCCGGGTCTGGAAATCATGCTGCAGTCGCAGCAGTTCGGTGTCCAGTCGCAGTTCGCCCCACGCCGACCCGCTGGCGCCCACCACGGCGCCGAATGCAGCGTGGTTCTGCAGGCCGGCCAGCAGGACTGCGGCAATCATGCGTGTCGGTGGATCGACCCATTCACTGTGGGCGAAATACTCCAGGCGGTGTGGTTCGCGCACATAGAGAATTCGCTGGCTGTCATATCCGGCGGCGGCAGAGGGCAGGCCGATGATCAGCGTCGGGCCGCTGCGTGCTGCGCCTGACGGTTGCGCCAATGGCAGACCGTCCAATGTGTAATACGCCGGTTGTGGCGTCTCGCTGGGTTTCAGCGCCGAACAGGCGGACAACACCAGCAGCAGGCATAACGCACCGAGCCGCTTGCCGTGCAGGCGCAGCCCGATCATGGAGCGGGTGCCCCCGGACGGCCAGCGGCCTCACCCGGCCCGGGCGCGACCGGCTTGCGGCCGAACAACAGGCCGCGCGGATCACGTTCGGTTTGCTCGCTCAGTCGGCGCAGCGACACCGACAATGCGCCGAGTTCGACCAGCAGGCGTTTGAGTTCGGGCAAGGTGTCGTTGCTGAAGCGCTGCAGGTCGGCACCCACCTGATCAACCGTCTTGGCGGCACTCGCGCTGGTGGTGGCGACTTCGTTGCCCATTTTCTCCACCGCCTCGGCGCCCCGGCTCACGCGCTCAAGCGCCGGTGTGAGCTGGGCGCTGGCGCTGGCCGTTTGCGCAAACGTGCGAGCCGCTGCCGACAAGCCACTGTCGATGGCGTCCCGGCGCAAGGCAATGGTGCGTGCCACCGTGGCCATATCGGCCAGCGCATTGCCAAAAGCGCTGCGGTTCTCGGCGCTGAGTATGGCGTTGATGCTGCTCGACGTGTCATCCAGTTTGGCCAGCACATTGGTCAACACGTTCTCCAGCCGGGCACTGAGTGAAGGTTTGGTCTGTATGACGGGATAGCGGTTCGGCGGGATGGCCCGCAGCAACTCGGCGTCCCTGGCGCCGCCGCTGAGTTCCACATAGGCGATGCCGGTCAGGCCCTGCGTGCGGAGCACCGCCACGGTATCGACCTTGATCGGTGTACCGCGCTCGATGGCAAACAGCAGATGCACCAGCGCAGGATTGAGCGGGTCGAGGTGGATCTCGCGCACCTTGCCCACATCGACGCCGTTGTATTTCACCGGCGCATTCAGGTTCAGTCCGGCCACCGATTCGTCCTCGGTCGCCTGGTACAGGTCGTACCTGGTCTGGAAGGCGCCGCCGGCGGCCAACCACAACAGACCGATCACCAGCAGTGCCGCCAATGACAGGACAAAGGCACCCACCAGCGCGTAGTTCACTTTGGTTTCGATAGGGCCTCCGCATCGACATCCAGTGGCGCCGGCTGCCGCACCTTGCCGACTCCCGCCCGTGCCGCCCGGCCGCGCGCGCCCTCGAAAAACTGCTGTACCGCCGGGTGGTCGTTGTCTGCCAGCTCGGCCATCGATCCCACAGCCTGCACCCGGCCGTCGGCCAGCACGGCAACCCGGTCGGCAACCTGCCACAACAGGTCGAGGTCATGCGT
>JANOTG010000512.1:0-1730 GCA_031416215.1 Betaproteobacteria bacterium | reverse complement strand
TTTTCGGTCCAGCCGGTGCTGCCAGAGATTGCCCGGCTCCAGCACATGGGAATCGGCGGAAATGATGGCAGTGCGCACGGGTTGCTCCTGGTTGGCCCGGTCGGGCGCCGGCTGGTGCGACAAGATTATCATGATGTCAATCGGCCCGGCACCATGGGCAGCGAACCAACGACGATCACGGGGAACATGCCAGCGTGAGCCACTTGCCAAGAGACATCGCCATCGCGCGCCGCATGCTGCGCTGCGAGTTTCCGTCCGAGGGTTTGACGGCCCAATTGAGTGGGCGCGATCCTTCTGGTGCAGCGTTCTGGCTGGCCGGGCCGGATTGCCCGGAAGATGCCCGGCCGTCCGATGCCAGTCTGTTTGACATGGATGGGCAGGTCATTGCGCCGGGGGCGCAAGCTGCCGAGTTCGCGTCGTTGCACGCCGCGATTTACCGCGCCCGACCAGACGCAGCAGGCATCGCATTCACCAGTGCCGCCTGCCACACTGCCTTGGCATCGCACACATCGCCCCTGGCCACGTTTTACCAATACGGAAGCATCTTCTTGGACAGTGTCTCGCGCATCGACCTGGCTTACCCGCTCGGCACGCCGCAGGCAGTGGAGCAGATCGTACGGGCGCTGGGCCAACAACGTGCGATTTTTGTCGCTGGATGGGGCGCCATCAACCTCTCCGAAACACTGCAATTTGCAGCGGTCGAGGCCCAGGTGTTGATGCTCTCCTCAACCCGGCAGGTGCGTGCCCTGCGCATCGGTGGTCGACCCATGTCGGACTCGGTGGCACGCAGCTACCAGCGCGTCTATCTGAACCCGCAGGTGCCCTTTCGCCAGCAGATGTGGCTGGCCGCCGAGCGTCGCACCTGTGCCAGCGCCCCCGCGGTTTTTGGCAGCTGGGAGCCCGACAGGCTCCTATGAGACGAGACCGCGCTCACCGCGCTGGCTTGTTTCCCCGAGACGACCCAGCAGGTAAAGAAGCTGGAGCGGGGAATCAATGTTCGCGTCGGCGCCCCATCGTCCGGTATCGGTGTTCGCGCCCAGGTAACCGTAGTTCGCCGCCACGGTCTGCATGCCTGCAGCCCGGCCGGCCACAATATCGCGCTCGTCGTCGCCAACATACACACACGCGCCAGGCCTGACGGACAACTGGCGGGCGGCCTCCAGCAGCGGCGCCGGGTGTGGTTTGGTGTGTGCCGTGGTATCCCCACTCACGATCGTTGATGCGCTGGAAAACAGGTTCATTCCAGCGGTCAGTGGTTTGGTGAAACGCGCTGCCTTGTTGGTCACCACACCCCAGCGCAAGTGCTTCTCGCACAAGGCGGCGATCAGTTCTGCGACACCGTCAAACACCACGGTACGTTCGGTCATGCAGCGTTCGTAATGATTCAGGCATTCGTCACGCAAGGCAAGGTACTGCGGATCACCCGGAGCCAGGCCAAACGCCACCGCCACCATGCCGCGCGCGCCGGAACCTGCCATGTGGCGGTAACTTGAGAGCGGCAGTGCGGGCAAGCCGTGCGACTGGCGGACCTGGTTGGCAGCGGCGCCCAGATCACCGGCGCTATCGAGCAGCGTGCCGTCCAGGTCGAACAACACGACCTGCACCGGTCGCAGCAGTGACTGCCCGATCGACGTCATCCGGGGATCAACGGGCGTTGCGTGGCGACCAGGTAGTTCACTGATGGGTCGTTGTCCAGCCAATAACGCCGCGTCAAAGGGTTGTATTGCATG
>JANOTG010000511.1:0-10378 GCA_031416215.1 Betaproteobacteria bacterium | reverse complement strand
CGTACAGGCCCACGGCGATCTTTTTGTCCTGATGCCGGAAACCGTATTGCTGGAACTGGGTTGGCCACTCGGTGAAAAGGCGCAGTCTGAAATTGACGATAAGAAGCGCAAGGCGAGCAAGGAGATTCGGATCGACGCCATGCGCGATGCGCTCGAGTTTTCGCAACGTACCAGTGGTTCAGACCAGGGGAAAATGGTGCTGGTGTATCCGGCGGAACGCATGAACAGCACGACCGCCAATGCTTTGCTCAAGACGCTTGAGGAACCACCGGGCAGCGTGCGGTTTGTGCTCGCGAGCGAAGCCGCCTACCAGTTGTTGCCAACCATTCGGAGTCGCTGTCAGGCGCACTCCATGGCGTGGCCCGAAGAAGGTGATGCGATTGCCTGGTTGCTCGCGCGTGGTGTTTCGCCTGACGTCGCTGGTACGGTGCTGCGCGCCAGCGGCGAGCGACCACGCGACGCCCTGCGCCTGGCAAGCGCAGCACAGGCTGGAATCCGTTGGCAATCGATACCCAAGGCGCTGCATCAAGGAGACGACTCGGCACTGCAGAAACTGTCCGCTGCGGAATTGATCGATCTGCTGCAAAAAATTTGTCACGACCTGCAACTGCGGGCAGTTGGTGCGCAGCCCCGCTTTTTTGCCCTGCATGACCTGCCGTCCCCAGCGCCTTTGCCCGTGCTGAGCGACTGGGGGAAGGAACTGTCCCGCGCCCGGCGCACAGCTGAACACCCGTTCAACCCCGGCCTGATGTCGGAGGCGCTGTTGGACCGTGCAAAAAACGCCCTAAACTCAAGGTGTTAACAGCCAAACCATGAGTACGTCACCCACATCGCCGCGCCCAAGCGTCATCCAGTTGGCCATCAAGGAGAAGGCCGCCTTGTACGCGGCCTACATTCCGCTTTTTGTTGAGGGTGGCATCTTCATTCCCACGGCACGCGAGTACAAGCTGGGGGACGATATCTATGTGCTGTTGTCGCTGCCCGATGATCCCCAGCGTTACCCGGTAGCCGGCAAGGTCGCGTGGGTGACCCCGGCCAAAGCTGCGGGCAACCGCACCCAGGGTGTGGGGATTCAGTTTCCGAGAGACGAAAAATCCAAGCTGCTGAAGATCAAGATCGAGGAAATACTCGGTGCCCTGGTCGGGTCGGATCGCGCGACACAGACCATTTGAACGGCTGACAATCCTGCCGCTGCACCGCACCGGGGTGGCGTGTTGGCACCAACGGCGCTGGAAGACTGATGTTCACCGATTCACATTGCCACCTGACGTTCCCTGAATTCAGCGAGACTCTGCCTGAGATCCGTCTGGCAATGGCAGCGGCACATGTGACGCGGGCGCTGTGTATTTGCACGACGCTGGAGGAATTTGCCCAAGTCCACGCGCTGGCATTGCGACACGACAACTTCTGGGCCACGGTCGGAGTCCATCCGGACAACGAAGGGGTGCACGAACCCAGCGTTGCGGACCTGACGCAGCGCGCGCTGCTGCCTCGGGTTGTCGCCATCGGCGAAACAGGCTTGGATTACTACCGGCTGGCCGGTCGTTCTTTGGCTGACATGGAGTGGCAACGACAACGGTTTCGGATTCATATCCGCGCGGCCCAGGCAACGAATCTGCCGCTGGTGGTGCATACACGAAGTTCAGCCGCGGACACCATGGACATACTGCGCCTGGAAAGCATGACGACGGGTTCTCCCGCGCCCCGCGGTGTTTTCCATTGTTTTACCGAAAGCCTGGAGGTCGCACGCGCAGTGCTCGACGCCGGGTTTTACATTTCCTTTTCTGGCATCATCACCTTCAAGAGTGCCCAGGATCTGCGCGATGTCGTGGCCTACGTGCCGCTGGACCGGATGCTGATCGAGACAGACAGCCCTTATCTGGCTCCTGTGCCGCATCGGGGAAGGACCAACAATCCGTCCTATGTGCCGTTCGTGGCGCAACAAATCGCGCTGGTCAAAGGTTTGGAAACAGGTCAGGTGGCCTTGGCGACGAGCGACAACTTCGATCAGCTATTTCAACGGGTGGCACTATGAGGCACACAATTTCCGGCGCACGATTACCGTGGAGATATTTAAAGTATTTTATTCAGTATCTCGTGTATGCATTTGTTTTAATTGGAAATTCTCAAGCAATTTCCGGATCGTACGAAGACTTTTTTCAGGCTATTTCAGTGGACGATGAAGTGGCGATGCGCAACCTGCTGGCGCGTGGCTTCGACCCCAATACACTGGACCCCAAGGGCCAACACGGACTTTTCCTGGCAGTCCGGGAAAAATCCGCCAAGACTGCGGTCGCTTTGCTGCAGGCACCCAAGGTCAAGGTGGAGCACCGTAACGCGGCCGACGAAAGCCCGCTCATGATGGCAGCCCTCAACGGCATGACCGACATGGTCCAGCGGCTGATTGCCAAAGGTGCTGATGTCAACAAGCCAGGCTGGGCGCCGTTGCACTATGCAGCGACGAAGGCGCATTTGCCCGCCATGCGCGTGTTGCTGGAAAACCATGCCTACATTGACGCAGCTTCACCCAACGGCACAACCCCGTTGATGATGGCGGCGTTTTATGGCAACCCGTCGGCCGTAAAGCTGTTGCTGGAGGAGGGCGCTGACCCGCTTTTGAAGAACGACCAGTCTCTGACAGCGATTGACTTCGCGCAGCGGAACAATCGGGCCGATTCAGCAGAAATCATCGCCGCTTTTGTTCGTGCCCGCCAACCCAAAGGAACCTGGTAGACCCGGCCCAGCGGTCGATCGGACATCAGTTTTTGCCACTGCGCGCGCGAGTGAGGAACTGATCCAACAGGCTGGCGGTTTGTTCAGGATGGTCGAGATTGGGTGAATGCCCGACGCCATGCCAAACCTGCAAACCGGAACCTGCCGGCAGTGCAGACCAGGTGCGTAGCATGTCTGTCAAAGCGATGACATCGTCCTGATCGCCACAGGCGAGCAGGGTGGGCGCAGCAATGGAGGACATCCGATCGGCGATTCGCAGGGCGTGCAGGGAGCGCAACGATCCTCTCAGTCGTCGCTCCACCGTGTTCGCCATGTCGAGTTCCAGCTGACAGCGCCAAGCGGACGGGGCAACTCCCTCCGGTGACCCGCGCGCAACCTGAGATTGCCCCAGGCGCTCACGCCGCATGTGCAGAAACAGGGCAATTCGGCGTTCCAGTTCCTCCTGGCTGCCTTGTCGACCGTCAGCATTGGCGGGATTGAGTAGAACCAGCGCCTCCAGACAGTTCGGTTGGTCCAGCGCCATCTGTGCCGCAGTTGCGCCGCCCATGGAGTGACCGACGAGGCTGAACGTCGACCACCCGAGCGCAAGCGTCAGTGCATAAGCGTCACTTGCGAATGCCTCGACACTAAATTCGGCATCGTCTGGTGGCGCATCCGAGTGTCCGGCGCCGCGGTTGTTGACAGCGACGATGGTGTACTTCTCGGGTGGCAAGGCCATCTGCACGCCTGTCCATATGCGTGCCGAAGCTTCGAGGCCGTGGATGAACAGAATGTGCCGTGGGCCATATCCCGACTGGAAATACTCCAGGCTGACGTGCGACAGTCGACATTGGTGGGGAACCGGGAGGGAGGGATCAGACATCAGATTCTCGGATCATGCGGTTAGCGATTCATTCGTCTTATTGTGTCGCAGTCCATTTTTGAACAGAACTTATAATTTAATACGATGTATATTATGTAAAGTCAAGTGCTGTGAAATGCCCAGATTGACTCGATACAGCAAACGCTTGCATTCCGCAGATCGAACGAATCAAGTTACCGCCCGCACGGCAACTCGGCACTCACGACACCGAAAACATCACAGTTGGAACACTCAGGTCGGAAAACGATGCGCCCAGCGCGATCTCACCGCGCCCATGCAGCACACATTCCTCGCGCCGCAACAAAAGGTCGGCGCCGCCACCCGAAAATCGGATCCAGCTTCCATAGGTGCTGACATCCACCAGCAAGATCGAGCCGTTGCGCCAGTCAATGCGCGCGTGAGCCCGCGACACGCGTGGGTCGTTTACCACGAATTCAGCCTGGTTGACGCGACCGATATGGATGGGCAACTGGAATGACCGGAACCGTTTGCGCACATCCAGCCATGCCAGCTCGATCTCGCCACCCAACACATCCTTGTCGATGTCGCCGCTTTTTGAATCCAGCGACGCCTGCATCGTCAAAAAATCACTGGTGACGTTCTCATGCCATTCGACCTGGAATACGGCGCATGGCTCCGCCCTGCCCCGGATGGTGATCGGCCCCAGTGGGCGAAAGCGGACTCCCTCGGTTTCGACCGACCCTTCCAACGAGAGTTGATTGACCCAGATCTGGTGCGGCCCGGAGAGGTCGCTCAGGCGCGAAGCCACGTTGACCGCATCTCCATAACAATCACCGTCCACAAATTCGACATCGCCACGCGCCACACCGATCCGGATCGGCATGCGGGTTGCCGAGTTGGCATTGGCGATTCTTTTTTGGTGACTGCGTTGTATGTCAACAACGGCATTGATCGCATTCGATGCGCTCGGGAACACCGCGAGCACTCCGTCACCCAAGGTCTTTACCACCCGCCCCTTGTGCTCGACCACGATATCGCCGATCCACTGCGTCAACCGCGTCACCACCCGGGAGGCAAGGGCATTTCCGATGGTTTCGAAGACTCCGGTGGACCCCATCAAGTCGGCGAATACAACGGTTGTCTGGACACTCATTCGCGGTTTGATTGAATTTCTGGCTAATGTCGAGTTTAGACCATCACATGCCGCTGCGGTCGCGAGAATAACCCGGCGCCTACTACCGCTTGGGTGCCATGCAGAATTTTGGGCCGACACACCAACACCGCAGGGTCGGCAACTGATATATTGCGGTGCAGCAAACAAAAAGGCGTGTTACCGATGTTGTACCAACTATATGAATCCCAGCGTTCGATGATGGAGCCGTTCTCGGACATGGCCAACGCCGCGTCCAAGGCCTTTGCCAACCCCCTTTCGATGTTTGGGCAAAACCCGTTTGCGCAGCGGATTTCGGCCGGCTTTGATTTGATGCACCGCCTCGGGCGGGACTATGAAAAACCGGAGTTCGGCATTCGCACGGTGGATGTCGAAGGTGTCGCGGTCGCCATCCATGAACGCGTGGAGATCAACAAGCCGTTTTGCGAGTTGCGCCGTTTCAAGCGATTCAGCGACGACCCGGCAACGCTGCAACGTCTGAAAGGGCAACCGGCGGTGTTGATCGTCGCGCCCTTGTCGGGGCACTACGCAACCTTGTTGCGTGACACCGTACAGACCATGCTGAAAGACCACAAGGTCTACATCACGGACTGGAAAAATGCCCGCATTGTGCCTCTGACGGAGGGGCAGTTTTGTCTCGATGATTACGTCGCCTATGTGCAGGAATTCATCCGCCATCTGCAGAAGACGTATGGCAATTGCCACGTCATGAGTGTCTGCCAGCCCACGGTACCGGTACTCGCTGCAGTGTCGCTGATGGCGTCACGCAAGGAGACGACTCCGTTGACGATGACCATGATGGGTGGCCCGATCGACGCCCGAAAGTCGCCGACGGCGGTGAACAACCTGGCAATGAACAAGAGTTACCAGTGGTTCGAAAACAACGTCATCTATCGGGTCCCCAGCAACTTTCCGGGTGCCGGCCGCCGCGTGTACCCGGGTTTCCTGCAGCATTCGGGCTTCGTTGCGATGAATCCGAGCAACCATGCAAAAAGCCACTACGACTATTTTCAGGACATGATCAAGGGTGACGGGGCCAGCACCGAGGCGCATCGAAAGTTCTACAACGAGTACAACGCCGTACTGGACATGGACGCCGACTACTACCTCGACACGATCCGCATCGTGTTCCAGGATTTCGCGTTGGTGAATGGCACCTGGGATGTCAAGAACCCGAACGGACTCACGGAGCGGGTTCGGCCGCAAGACATCACAACCACGGCCCTGCTTTCGGTCGAAGGTGAACTCGACGATATTTCGGGCTCCGGCCAAACCAAAGCCGTGCATTCGATCTGCAGCGGAGTACCAGCGCACAGGCAACGTCACCTGGAAGTGAACGGCGCCGGACACTATGGCATTTTTTCCGGCCGACGCTGGCGCGAAGTCGTATACCCACGAGTCAAGGAATTCATCATCGGTCAGCACATCGTCGCCAAGCCAGCTGCAAAAGGTGCGGCTGTGGCACGCGGCAGACAGGTGCCTGTCACGAAGAAAAACGTCAACCGCTAGGGTGGCGGGCGATGCCGTTGGACGCATTGCCGATTCTGGCCGAGCTGCCGCAAACCCAATGTACACGCTGCGGGTACCCGGACTGCCAGGCCTATGCCCAGGCCATTGCAAGCGGTGCCGCCGGCATCAACCAGTGCCCGCCCGGAGGGCAGGCCGGGATCAAGCGTCTGTCCGCCGTCACGGGTTTGCCTGAGCTGCCACTGAACCCCGGGAATGGTATCGAGTCCCCCCGAATGGTGGCGTTCATCGATGAGGACTGGTGTATCGGTTGCACCCTGTGTATCAACGCCTGTCCGACCGATGCCATCGTCGGCAGCAACAAGCGCATGCATACGGTCATTGAGCGCTACTGCACCGGCTGCGAGTTGTGCCTGCCAGCCTGCCCGGTTGACTGCATCCAGCTGGAAAATAGCAGTGGCGAGACCACCGGCTGGGATGCGTGGTCGGTGGAACTGGCCGACCAGGCGCGCAGCCGCTACGCGGCGTTCCAACAGCGCCGTGATGCCAGCATTGCCGCGCTGGAGCCGGCACGCGCACGACGCGCACAAGAGAAATTGAGCGACCTGGCGTCGCACTCCCCTGTCGCGGCCCCCGCTGTTCTGGAACACAAGCGACAGGTCATCGCCGCAGCATTGGAGCGGGCCCGAGCGCGCCAGGCGCGCACGCTCGACTGATCCACATGGCCGATGCAAGCCGCCAGTACCGCTTGGATGCCTTTCAGCGCAGGCTGTTGTTGATACGTTCCAGCAGGCCGGCGCCCGGGCACAACTGCGCCTCACCCAAACTGTTCAGTGCTGCCGCGCTGGTATTCATTACCGCGTGCAGGTCGCTGGCGTCGTTATCCACATACAGCAATCCGGTCACGACCTCGCCGCGCGCCTGGTGGGTCTGTACATGGTTCATGGCCGCCAGCCGGTCCCGAGGGTCGTAGTCCGCCTGCAGTTTGCGCAAACGCAGGGTCGTGCCATCATGCTGTTCGACCTCCACAACGCTGCCCGCCGGGTAGTTGGCCGTGATCTCGGAGCCGGTCGTGATGAAATCGATGCGGTTGACCGCCTGGTTGTGTTCACGCACGTAGTCGTAACTCTTGGTGCTGCCGGAGTGGTTGTTGAATGCCACGCACGGACTCACGACGTCGATGAACGCCGCTCCGCCGTGACCGATGGCGCCTTTGATCAGGGGCACCAGTTGCTCCTTGTCGCCCGAAAAACTGCGTGCCACATAGGTTGCGCCCAGTTGTAGTGCCAATCCGACCAGATCCACTGCACTGTCGCTGTTGAGTACGCCCTTCTTGCTCTTGGAGCCCTGATCGGCAGTGGCGGAGAACTGGCCTTTCGTCAGACCGTACACACCGTTGTTCTCGACGATGTACACCATGCGCACACCACGGCGCATCGAGTGCGCGAATTGGCCCAGGCCGATTGACGCCGAGTCACCATCGCCCGATACGCCGAGGTACAGCAGACTGCGATTTGCCAGGTTGGCGCCCGTCAGGACCGACGGCATCCTGCCATGCACCGTATTGAAACCGTGCGAGGCGCCCAGGAAATAGTCTGGTGTCTTGGAGCTGCAGCCAATACCCGACATCTTGGCAACCCGGTGCGGCTCGATGTCGAGTTCCCAACAGGCCTGGACAATGGCAGCGGAAATCGAGTCATGCCCGCAACCGGCACATAACGTCGACACCTTCCCTTCATAGTCGCGTCGCGTGTAACCCACCTTGTTGCGCACCAGCGACGGATGGTGCATTTTCGGCTTGCTGATGTAGGTCATGCTGCAGACTCCGGGGTACTGGCGGCCACCCTCGGCCCACGCCGCAGGTCAACCCGTACCAGGTTGACATGGTCGGAAATCGCGCCGGTAATGAAACGTGCCGTGATCGGTGTACCGTCAAAGTGCAAGACCGGTACCAAGGTTGCCGGGTCCAGGCCGAGCTCATTGACCAGCAACTGGCGCATCTGCGCATCGCGGTTTTGCTCCACCACGTACACCACCTCGTGCTCCGCGACAAAACTGGCCACCGACTCTGGAAATGGAAACGCGCGCAGACGCAGCGCATCCACATGGATGCCGCCGCGCGTCAACACATCGAGCGCTTCGTGCATGGCCGGACTGGTGGAGCCGAAATAGATCACGCCACAGCGTGTCTTTTGCACCGCCGGACGCAGTACCGGGGCCGGTACCAGGTTTGCCGCAGTCCGAAACTTGGTCAACAGGCGCTCGACGTTGTAGAGGTAGTCCGGCCCGCGCTCGGAATACCGTGCATAGGGGTCTCGCGTGGTACCGCGTGTGAAATACGCCCCCTTGCTGGCGTGGGTGGCGGGCAATGTCCGCCAGGTGATGCCGTCGCCGTCGACGTCCTTGTAACGGCCAAAATCGCGCCCTGCCTCCAACTCCTGGGCGCTCATGACCTTGCCGCGATCGTATTGCCGCGCCGGGTCCCAATAAAACGGCTCGCACAACCGCTGGTTCATACCGATGTCCAGATCGGTCATCAGAAAAATCGGCGTCTGCAATCGGTCCGCCAGATCCAGTGCTGTTGCTCCATGTTCGAAACACTCGTGCGGATCTTGCGGGAACAGCATCACGTGTTTGGTATCACCGTGCGAGGCATAGGCACAGCTGATCAGGTCGGCCTGCTGGGTTCGGGTGGGCATGCCCGTCGACGGTCCCCCACGCTGCACGTTGACGATGGTCACCGGTATCTCGGCGAAATAGGCGAGCCCGATAAATTCGGTCATCAGCGATACGCCCGGCCCGGAGGTGGCCGTGAACGCGCGCGCCCCGTTCCACCCTGCCCCCACCACCATCCCGATGGATGCGATCTCGTCCTCGGCCTGCACGATGGCATAGTTGTTCTGGCCTGTCACCGGATCCACCCGGTACTTGGCGCAGTAACGCTGAAACGCCTCGGCAACAGACGACGAAGGCGTGATCGGGTACCAGGCCGCCACCGTGGCACCGCCGTAGACACATCCCAGTGCTACGGCGCTGTTGCCATCGACAAAAATCTGCTGCCCGACGCTGTTCGACCGCTGCACCCGGATACCAAGCGGCGCCGCCAGGTTCTCGCGCGCAAAGTCCCGCCCCAGATGTAGTGCCCGTACATTGGAATCCAGCAGTTTTTCCTTGCCCTTGTATTGCTCGGCGAACAACTGTTCTATGACCTGGGCGTCGACGTCCAGCAAAATCGACAGGGCACCGACATAGACGATGTTCTTGAACAGTTGTCGCTGGCGCGGATCGGAGTACACCGCATTGCAAATCTCGGTGAGTGGCATGCCGAGAACATGGATGTCCGGGCGGAACTTGTCCGCCGGCAGCGGCCTGGTGCTGTCGTAAAACAGATAACCACCCGGCTCGACTTCGGCGACGTCAGCGTCCCAGGTCTGCGGATTCATCGCCACCATCATGTCGATGCCGCCGCGGCGGCCCTGGTAGCCCTGATCCGATACGCGGGCTTCGTACCAGGTCGGCAAACCCTGGATATTGCTCGGAAAGATATTGCGCGGGCTGACCGAAACACCCATGCGCATGATCGCCTTGGCAAACAGCTCGTTGGCCGAGGCCGAACCCGAGCCGTTGACGTTGGCGAACTTGATGACAAAGTCATTGACCGCTTCGATGCGCTTCATGCCGCCTCCAGTTCGCTGCTTTTGTCGCGGCATGCCCCACCAGCCTGCGTCGTGTTGAGCAGGAACTTCTGCATATCCCAGGCCCCGGTGGGACAGCGTTCGGCGCACAGACCACAATGCAGGCACACATCCTCGTCCTTCACCATCACGCGACCGGTTTTCAACCCGCCGGACACATAGAGATCCTGCGCCAGGTTCAGTGCCGGGGCCTTCAGCCGTGTCCGCAGATCGGACTCCTCGCCGTTGCTGGTGAAGGTGATGCAGTCCATGGGACAGATATCCACGCAGGCATCACACTCGATGCAGGCGTCTTTGGCAAACACGGTCTGGACGTCGCAGTTCAGGCAGCGAGCGGCCTCCTTGAAGGCCGTCGCGGCGTCGAAGCCCAGTTCGACCTCGACGCGGATACTGGCCAGCGCCTGCTCCGCCTTGGCCCATGGCACCTTGAAGCGGGACGCCTGCGACACATCGTTGTCAAAGCTCCACTCGTGAATGCCCATCTTCTGC
>JANOTG010000510.1:0-4769 GCA_031416215.1 Betaproteobacteria bacterium | reverse complement strand
ACGACGCCCATCGTTCTGGCAGGCGGGGACCCCTTGGCGTCGGGCTTGGTGACCAGCCTGGCGCGGCCGGGCGGCATGATCACAGGGCTCAGCACCGTCTCAGTCGATTTGAATCAGAAGGTGGTCGAATTGCTGGTGGAGACGCTGCCGAAGCTGCAGCGCGTGGGGTTTCTGGCGGACCCGACGATCCGCGCCCACGACGCCAACGTGATCAACATTCGTCGCGCGGCCGCGCGCTTTCGCTTCGAAGCCGTTATCGCCGAAATGGCCCGGCCGGAGGACATCGAGCCAGCGATGGCGCGATTGGCAAATGCCAAGGTGCAGGCGCTGGTGATCTTGTCGGCCTCGTGGTTCCGCGCGCACGCGCCGAAAATCCAGCAGCTTGCGTCGGCGCAACGCTGGCCCGTTGTTGGCACCATCTCAACGACCCCAAGACAAGGCGGCCTGTTCAGCTATGGCCCCGATCGCGTAGCGCTGTTCCGGCGCTCAGCCTACTACGTGGACCGCATTCTCAAAGGCGCCAAGCCCGGTGACCTGCCGATCGAGCAGCCGACCGTCTTCGACCTGGTGCTCAACCTGAAAACCGCCAAGCAGCTGGGCATCACGATTCCGCCCTCCATCAGGATTCGGGCGACCGAGGTGATCGAATGAATCCACGCCGCAGGTGGCTCGTAACTTGCGCCGCATGGCCCGCGCTGGCCTGGACAAGCACCCTGCGCGCGCAGGCGAATCCGCCGGTGGTGATCGGCTGGCTAAGCACCAACCATCGCGACACCGGCCGCGGCGGGGTAAATGCTTTCAACGAAGGCATGGCTGCGCTGGGCTGGAAGCTTGGCGCCCAGTATGTGCTTGAAGAGCGGCATGCGGACGGACAGCGAGAGCGTCTGCCAGCGCTGGCACAAGAGATTGCGGCAAAGAAGCCCGCACTCATCGTGGCAGAACCCTCCACATCTGCAAGGGCGGCGGCGACGGCCGCGCCGACGACGCCGATCGTTCTGGCGAATGGGGATCCGTTGTCGACGGGCTTGGTGACGAGCCTGGCACGGCCGAGCAGCTTCGAGTCGAAGCCATCATCGTCGACGTTGCCCGGCCGCAGGACATTGAGCCGGCTTTCGCGCAACTGGCGAAAGCCAAAGCGCAGGCAGTGGTGCTGGGGCCGTCCTCGTGGATCCTCCCGCAGGTCCCGAAGATCCTGGGTCTCGCTGTGGCACAACGCTGGCCCGTTGTCAGCACGATCCCTGCGGGCGCGCGACAAGGCGGCCTGCTCCGTTATGGCCCTGATCGGGACGCGATCATCCGGCGCTCGGCCAGCTACGTGGACCGCATCGTCAAAGGCGCCAAGCCCGGTGAGCTGCCGATCGAACAGCCGACTGTCTTCGAACTGGTGCTCAACCTGAAGACCGCCAGGCAGCTGGGCATCACGATTCCGCCCGCCTTGCGAGTTCGGGCGACCGAGGTGATCGAATGAACACACGCCGCAGATGACCAGAAAGTTGGGGGTGGGGCGGTACCCTGCACCAAACGACTATTGAAAGCGCAGAATCGAAGCGCTGCAGGCTGCTGCGAACCAAACCCGCGTCCGCGATGCTCAGGCTATCTGCCTGGTCGTCTCTTTGAGCACGGTGTGCAAAAAAGCCCTCAGGCAGCGAGATTCGCCTGCCATCGTCGCAGACAACTCGGGGCGCGCGTGGGCGATCTGGGCGTTTTCAGCTTCGACCTCGGCATACAGCGCTTGCGCCTCCCGTACAGCGCGGCTGCGCAGATTTTCAAGCAGGCGCTCGGCGGTGCCTTTGGCCAGATTCAACGATGCACCTGCCTCCAGCAGCAGGCGACGGTTGATGTCCGAGAAATGCCGCACGCCCAGAATCGGCCACGCCAGCCGGGTTTGTGCGGGCCATCCATTTTTGTCGAAGGCGGTTGTCTCATACGTGGCGACGCTCAGCAGGTCGTAAAACTGTGCCAACTGAACGCCCTCATGCGAGACCAGGAAGCTCAGGTTTTTCAGGTGGGCATCGCCATTACCGACGAGCACGTTGAACACCAGCCAGCCAAAGAGCCGAGAACGCGCTACCGCCGGGCTGCGACAGGCATTGGCCAGTGCTGCGAGATTTTCCATGCTGCCCTGGCTATATTTGAAGCTGCGATCCAGTCCCAGCAACTGGCATGCGTCAATCACGTGTCGGCGTTGCCAGCCTTGACCCTCTGGAATCCGGTCAAAGCGATCAATCAGGTACACCGGTGATGGCACGTAGCGACGGTGCACACCGGGCGCATCAAGCCCCAGTCGCTTGGCCAGCCGCATTACGAACCATTCATTGATCACGGAATGGGGATATTCCTCATCCGGGTGATCTGGCTTCAGGATATGGGTAGAGGGTGTGGCGCCAGCGGGTTCAAAAAGCGCGTCATCTTGCAGCACGACTGCGAGCTTGTGCTGGGCACCCGCCAGCGACATGCGCTTGATGGCTGCATGCGTAAGCGGTGCCTTGGGCAACTGACGAATGCGGGTCTCCAGGGCATCGTCCGGCAATGGTCGCAGAGGCTCGCCTTTTTGCGGCGCGGCATCCGGCAGCAGCAAGGTCACCGACCCTGCTGATTCCGCACCGTACCAGGCCAACAAGCCGAAGGCGTCTGCAGCATCCAGCTTGGCATCTCCGGCCAGCAGAACACGTTGGCCTTCTTCCGGCAGCAGGTTGTCGAAATACCATTGCACGGGGCGCTTGCTTGCACCGTCCAGCAAGGATTCTGCCGTCAGTGGAAGATGCGGACTGAGTGCGAAGCATCGAGGGTTGCTCAACCAGTCTGCTACGTATTGAAAACTCCAGAGGCCAGCCACTTCGTGCAAGGTGCCAACCGCCGTCTGATTGATCGATGCTCGCAAAGACCGGCCATTCATGGCTTGCCCTTGTCATACGCTGGCTGGTTCAAATAGGCACCAACGCTCTCAGGTACATCCACCATGACCCGGATGCCTAGCCCTTCAAGGACTCGAAAGAGCTTGCCCCACTGCACGGATTCGCTGCCGCGTTCGATCTTGCCCAGAAAATTCTCGCTGACGCCGATGCTGCCTGCGGCATCGTCCTGGCGGATTTTCTGTGCCTTGCGGCTGGCGCGCACGACCTTGCCGATGGCTGCTGCATTGTCGATAGGAATCTTCATGGCAAATCCTTACCCATGTGAGGATTCTGCGACAAACAGGCGCGTTAGGCAATGAATCCTCTTGTTCGTGTGGATTTATTATTTTTGGGTCTTGTTAGTTAAAAATCCCATTGATCGTGAGGATTTTAGCCGGAGTCACGCTCCACCTACTCCACCCCACAGTTTCTTTCATCTTCCGGGGCGTCGCTCAGGATAGATGAAAGTTAATGACGCAACACCTCTACGCCTGTCGGCGCGGTCTGGTGCAGTGTCTGCAATCCGCTGGAGCCTGCATGCAGTGCACCTGAACACACGCCCATTTCTGTGCCGTGCGCCTGGTCAAGGACCGATTGGTGCGTGCCATCGGACGCGCGATTCGACGCGGGTGGCAGGTTCCATGGTGGTTCCGCGTCACTCCGGATGCAGGAGCTCGGTTGGCCTTCAACGCCGGACCGTCAGGAGCAAGGCCCCGGCCGAATCTATGTCTATACTAGTTCATGTATATTGGAACACGTGCCAAGTACCGAAAAACCGCTTGAATGGATCGGAAGTAGCCATAGAGACCTGATGGCCCTGCCGGCAGACATTCGCCGGATGTTTGGCTTCGCATTGTCGTTGGCACAGGCCGGAGACAAGCACGATGCCGCGAAAGTACTCAAGGGCTTTGGCGGTGCTGGCGTTCTTGAGGTGTTGGAAGATGATGCGGGGGGCACTTATCGCGCCGTCTACACCGTCAAATTCACAGAGGCTGTGTTCGTACTTCATTGCTTTCAGAAAAAGAGCAAGCGCGGAATCGCTACGCCGAAAGAAGACATGGACGTCGTGCAGGCACGGCTCAAACTGGCTGAGTTGTATGTCAAGGAGTTACGGAAATGAAATCTCGACTGATCAAAGGTGTGGAAATACAGCGAAGCTCTGGCAATGTATTTGCCGATTTGGGCCTGCCTGAGGCAGACAAGCTCAAAATCAAGACTGGCCTGGTCATCGAGATCAGGAAGGCCATGCGAAATCATGAAATGACCCAACAGGAGGCCGCAAAAAGAATGGGAATCACGCAGCCCAAAGTCTCCGACATGATGCGCGGCGACTTCACCAACCTTTCAGAGCGCAAGTTGATGGATTGTCTGACCAGGTTGGGCTACGACATTGAGATAAAGGTCCGGCCTGCCAAGGCCGGTATCGGACATCTGATGCTGGCCACGGCCTGATTGCTTTGTTGCACCGGGTGGGCCCAACAACCCCCTGAAATTCAGGCGGGACAATTTTTCAATATCGGCGGGCGGTTGGACATCCCACCAATCGAGGCGCGCCCATACGCCAATTGGTGCTTGCCTGGAAAGCCCTGTCGTACCAAGGCAAGATCTCGCCGACAACGCCGACCTGTACGTCATTGCAGTGCAAGCTATTGATTGACAATGAGCAATAAAAGTGCCTGTCGTACTTTCTCCGTAACCCGTTGACCCATATAGGGGTGATCTTGCGGACTTCAGGTGTTGATTTCCATCCAAACTTGACCCCATCTTTCCGTCCAATATTGACCCCACCCATTGCAGTTTAAAACCGTGCAATGCGGCTGTGGATAAGTCTTCGGTTTTCAGGCTGGTGTTGGTTCTCCGTCTTTGGTTGTTGGC
>JANOTG010000509.1:0-4408 GCA_031416215.1 Betaproteobacteria bacterium | reverse complement strand
TAAAGGAGGAGCCCGCAGGGCGGGGGACACGAGCGGTGTCGCCCGGTCAGCACCCTCGGCGTGGTCAAAGCACCATGAACCACCCACCAACAGACATCACGTTCGCAGACCGGTCAACGAATCAAGGCCGCACTGCCGGCGTTTCCAGCAACATGCCTGCGGAGCGCGACGCCAGAAACAGCTCCAATGCCACCATCTCCGGCGCACCATACACATAGGGTTCGGCACGCACGCCCGTCATGCAGTTGCGCAACCGGCGCTGCAGCGAACCCACCGCCTGCCACTCCAGCCGGTACAGCGGGTAACCGGTGGCGTGGCCTTGCACGATGGTGCTGCCGCCCAGGCGCTGCCCGGCACGTTCGTCATGGCACTGCGCACACGACAGGTTGAGTTGACCCATGCGAGCGCCAAACAACAGGCGCCCCTGCTGCAGTGGCTTGCAAACGACACGAAGCCGTCAACAACAACATCAAGGCGCTCGACGTACCGCCTTGAAATCGTTCCAGAACTGCGCCTGCTGCGTGGTGGTGAAGTTGATCCGCATCAGCGTGCTGGGCTCGCGCCGGGCGTGGAACAGCGCACCCGGGGCGAGCAGGTAACCGATATCCAGCATGCGCTGCGACAGGGCGTCGGTGTCGACTCCGGTGTCGACCCACCCGAACAGGCCGGCCGGCGGCGCGGCAAAGGTGCAACCGGCGCCCAGTGCCAGCTTGACACTGCGCGAGCGCGCCAGGTCGAGCCGGGTGCGGATGCGCTCCGCATGGCGGCGCAGCTGACCCTGGTCGATGCACCAGGCCAGCGCCTTTTCCATCAAGGCCGGAGTCGTCAGGGTGCCCAGCAGTTTCGTGTCCAGCAACTGCTCGACCAGGTGGGGCGGCGCCGCCAGGTAACCGACGCGCCAGTTCGGCGCCAGAATCTTGGCGAAGCCACTGACGTAGATGGTGCGTTGCAGACCATCCAGTGCACACAGGCGGCTCGCCGACTCCGGCGCGATGTGGCTGTAGGTGTCGTCCTCGACAATGTAAAAGCCCTGCGCCGTGGCAAGCTGCACCAGCCGGTGCGCGCTGCCCGGCGACAGGCAGTACCCGGTCGGGTTGTGGAGCACGCTGACGCTGACAAACAGCTTGGGCGCATGTTGCTCGCAATAACGTGCCATCACCGCCAGGTCCGGCCCGTCCTCGCGCCGCGGCACCGGCAAGATACGCATGCCCAGCGCGTCCAGGCGGGCAAACTCGATGGCCCAGCCCGGCTCCTCCACCATCACATGGTCACCGGCGCGCAACAGGGTGCGGCTGACCACATCCAGTGCGTGGGTGGCACCCACGGTGGTGATGATCTGCTCCGGCGCGGCCTCGATATGCAGACCCGCCAGACGTTTGGACAGGGAGCGGCGCAACCCCAGGTCGCCGGCCGGCTCACCGTATTGCAGCGAAAACTCGCGCAAGGCCTGGGTGCCGGTCACCTTGCGGATCGCCGCCACCATGAAACTGCTCTCCAGCCAGTCCGGCGGAAACACCCCCATGCCCGGCTGCGGCTTGTCACTCACGGTGTGGAACATGCCGCGGATCAGCGCCGCCGCATTCACCGGGGCCGAGCGCGGACGCGCCAGATCATTGCCGGCAAAAGCGGATTCGCGCCCGGCATCGACACCACGTGACGACGGTCCCACGGCGGTCTCGCGGACAAAGAAGCCGCGCTGTGGCCGCGCCTCCACCAGGCCCTGCGCCAGTAGCTGGTCGTAACAGGCGACGACCGTCGACGCGCTCACGCCGTGTTGTTCCGCGCACTGGCGCACCGAAGGCAGCCGGGCGCCTGGCGCCAGCAACCGATTGCGGATACGCTCGGCGAAACGGCCGGCGAGTTGCTCAGTCAATGACTGTGCTGCGCTGCGGATAAGCATGGATAAGGCGATTGGACATCGGTGTATTGCCAATACAAGCAATACAGTTCAGAACTGATCTTGTTATCTGTACTGTCTGTGTATTGACGTCTGAGATTACATTGAATTCCCGCCCAAGACAAGTCCACCACCGTTTGCCGCCCGCCCCACACGCCCGATGAGCCCTGCCGAGATCACCACCCTGCTGGTTTTTTGCACCGCGATGAGTTTTTCGCCGGGGCCGAACACCACCTTGGCTGCCGCGCTGGCGGCGAACCACGGCCTGCGCCGCGCCCTGCGCTTTTGTGTCGCGGTGCCGACCGGATGGACGCTGCTGATGCTGATCTGCAGCCTCGGATTGGGCGCGCTGATCACGGGCGTGCCGGCCCTGCGCTGGGGCGTGAAGTTTTTCGGCGTCGCTTACATGGTGTGGCTGGCCTGGAAACTCAGCCGCTCTGGCAGCCTGGCGCGGGTCGACGCAGCACGGCTCAACGTCAGTTTTGTGGCCGGCATGGGTTTGCAGTTTGTCAACATCAAGGCCTGGATGCTGGCCCTCACGCTGCTGGCGGGCTGGGTCGTCAATGCGCTGGGCCAACCGGCGCCCAACCCTGAGGTGCGTCTGGTCATCGTCTGCGCCGTGATGGCGGCTTTTGCATTTTTCAGCAATCTGACCTACGCCCTGGTTGGTGCGCTGTTGCGCGACTTCCTGGCGCAAGGTCGGCGTCTGTTGTGGTTCAACCGCGCATTGGCCATCGTGTTGATCGTCACCGCGGCCTGGATGGTGCGGGTATGAACGCCGCGCCGGGCCGCCCCAAGCAAGCTCGCACCGCAGCCCGGCACGGCGAAGGTGCTCCAGTGAGCAAAGACGTGACGCGCGGCCTGTGGTTGGGCCTGCTGGGTGTGGTGCTGTTTGCTGCCACCCTGCCCATGACCAAGCTCGCCACCGGCAGCGCGGGCAGCCCGGAGCTGTCGCCGGCCTTTGTGACCTTTGGCCGTGCCGCCGTGGCCGGCCTGTTGTCGCTGCTGTATCTGGTGGCAACCCGAAGCCCATGGCCGCAAGGTCGCCAATGGGTTGCTTTGGTGTTCACGGCGCTGGGCATCGTGGTCGGCTTTCCGCTGTTCATGGCCATGGGTTTGCGGCATGTCGAGTCGATCCACGCCTCGGTGGTCACAGGCATCCTGCCGTTGGCGACGGCAGCGGTGGCGTCGGTCTGGTTGCGCCAGCGCCCCAGCCTGGGGTTCTGGCTCTGCGCCATCGCTGGCAGCGCCCTGGTCGCGGCCTTCGTGGTGGTGCGGCCAGGTGGAACCAGCAGCGGCGCCCAACTGGCGGATCTGCTGCTGGTGCTGGCCGTGTTCAGCGCCGCATGCGGTTACGTCAGCGGCGGGCAGCTGACGCACCAACTGGGCGCCGAACGCGTCATTTGCTGGGTACTGGTGATCAGTTTGCCGCTGACCGTGCCGGTCAGCCTGCTGGTCTGGCCACAGACCCCGGTCCACTCCAGTGCCTGGGGCGGTTTTGCCTATGTGTCGCTGTTTTCCATGTGGCTCGGTTTTTTTGCCTGGTACCGGGGTCTGGCGCTCGGCGGTACGGTGCGGGTGAGCCAGGTGCAACTGGTGCAGCCGTTTCTGAGCATCCTGTTTTCGGTACCGCTGTTGGGTGAGAAACTCGACCTCTTGACACTGGCCTTTGCAGTGGCGGTGATTGCGACCGTCTTTATCGGCAAGAAAATGCCGGTCGGTGTTCCAGCGCCAGATGCCAGCAAAGTCAGAGCGGCACCGTCCACCCCGAAACTGGGAGCGTCATGAAGAAATCCATCGAAGAAGCGCGTTTGCCCGGGCCCGCCACGGCGCAGTATCCGGAGGGTGCGCCCTCGGTCACGCTGCTCGCGCATGGCAGCATGCTGCTCAAGGTGTTCACACCCGGCACCAATACCGACGGGCGTGACCGGCAGCTGCCGCATGAGCAGGACGAGCTGTACTTTGTGCACGCCGGCAGCGCCACCATCACCATCGACGGCCAGGCCTTCGATGTCAAGCCGGGCGACGCCATTTTTGTGGCCACCGGTGCGACCCACCGCTTTGACCCGTTTACGCCAGACTTCGCAACTTGGGTCGTGTTCTATGGCCCCCAAGGAGGAGAAAAATGACTACCAGCACCCCAAACAACGCAGGCAACCCCTGGCAACTGGCGCGGCGCGCCGAGCGCATGAACCCGTCCGTGATCCGCGAGATCCTCAAGGTCACCGAGCGCCCGGGCATCATCAGTTTTGCCGGTGGTCTGCCATCTGCCAAGACCTTTCCGGTGGCCGAGTTCGCCCGCGCCTGCGCCAATGTGCTGCGCGACGATGCGTCCGCGGCCCTGCAGTATTCGGCCAGCGAGGGTTACGGTGCGCTGGTTGACATGGTGGCTGCACGGCTGCCATGGAAGGTGGACCCGCGCCAGATTCTCATCACCACCGGCTCACAACAAGGGCTGGACCTGGTGGCCAAGGTGCTGATCGACACCGACAGCCCGGTGCTGGTGGAAAC
>JANOTG010000508.1:0-3712 GCA_031416215.1 Betaproteobacteria bacterium | reverse complement strand
TGATCAGGCAGTTGCAGCCGGCAGATCGTTCCGGCGAGTAAATCGTGGGGCTGCGGCCCCTCAAGAATACGCACTCACCGGCACACAACTGCAAAACAGATTCCGGTCCCCATACACGTTGTCGATGCGCCCGATCGGCGTCCAGTACTTCACGTTCTTCAGCGTCGCCAGCGGGAACACGCCGGTTTCGCGCGAATAGGGGCGGGCCCACTCAGCGCCCATCACTGATGCCGCGGTGTGCGGCGCATGTTTCAGCGGGTTGTTGTCCTGCGGCCATTCGCCGGATTCGACCTTGCGGATCTCGTCGCGGATGGCGATCATGGCGGCGATGAAGCGGTCGAGCTCCCCCAGGGTCTCGCTCTCGGTGGGCTCCACCATCAGGGTACCGGGCACGGGAAAGCTGAGTGTGGGCGCATGAAAACCGTAGTCCATCAGGCGCTTGGCCACGTCTTCGGCGCTGATGCCTTGGGCGCCGCCGCTGGTCTCCTTCAGGGGCCGCAGGTCCAGGATGCACTCGTGCGCCACATGGCCGTTGGCGCTGGTGTAGAGCGTGGGGTAGTGGTCTTTGAGGCGCGCGCTGATGTAGTTGGCACTCAGGATGGCGGCTTCGGTGGCTTGTTGCAGACCGTCGGGGCCCATCATGCGGCAATACATCCAGCTGATCGGCAATACAGCGGCGTTACCAAGCGGCGCTGCGGATATGGCCCCCACGCTTGTCGCTACGCGTACTGCGTTGCCCCCCGCGGGGGCGCTCGCACCTTGGGGCGGCCCGGCGGTGCTCATGGCACCCACACCGTTAACCGGTAGCCCACCCGTGGCATGGCCCGGCAGGTAGGGCACGAGGTCGGCCACCACACACACCGGGCCCACACCGGGGCCGCCGCCGCCGTGCGGGATACAAAAGGTCTTGTGCAGGTTCAGATGGCTGACGTCGCCGCCGAACTCGCCCGGCGCCGCCACGCCCACCAGCGCGTTCATGTTGGCGCCGTCCACGTACACGCGCCCGCCATGCTGGTGCACCAGGGCGCACAGTTCCTTCACCTGGGTCTCGAACACGCCGTGGGTGCTGGGGTAGGTGATCATCACTGCCGCCAGATTGGCGCTGTGTTGTTCACACTTGGCCTGCAGGTCGGCCATGTCGACGTTTCCATTCACATCGCAGGCCGTCACCACCACGCTCAGGCCCGCCATCTGGGCACTGGCCGGATTCGTGCCGTGGGCACTGGACGGGATCAGGCAAATGTTGCGATTCGCCTGGCCATGCGCCGCGTGGAAGGCACGGATCGCCAGCAGCCCGGCGTATTCACCCTGGCTGCCGGCGTTGGGCTGCAGACTGATGCCGGCATACCCTGTCGCCTGGCACAACCATTCGCGCAGTTGCTGGTCCAGCTCTGCGTAGCCCTGGCGCTGCTCGGCCGGGGCAAAGGGGTGGATGTTGGCAAATTCCGGCCAGGTGATGGGAATCATCTCGCTGGTGGCGTTGAGTTTCATGGTGCAACTGCCCAGCGGGATCATGCTGCGGTCCAGCGCCAGGTCCTTGTCGCTCAGCATGCGGATATAACGCAACATGCCGGTTTCGGAGTGGTGGCTGTTGAACACCGCATGCGTCAAAAAGCTGCTGGTCCGGCGCAGGCCCGGCGGCAGGCTGGCCGATGTGCTGGCGGCGAGTGCGTCGATGTCGGGCAAGGTCTGCCCGGGTGATGCAAAGATGCGCCACAACAGCACAATATCGTCACGGGTGGTGGTCTCGTCAAGCGCGATCACCAGGTAGTCGCCCCAATAGACCCGCAGGTTGGCGCCGAATTCGCGCGCCCGTGCTGCCAGGGTGTCGGTGGCGCCGTCGGTCTTCAGGCTCAGGGTGTCGAACACATGTTCTTCGCGCGGCGTAAAACCCAAGGCCGTCAGCCCGCGCGCCAGGATGGCGGTGAGTGTGGCCACGCGCTCTGCAATACGTGTCAGGCCCTGCGGTCCGTGGTAGACGGCATACATGCTGGCCACCACGGCCGGCAGCACCTGTGCGGTGCAGATGTTGGAGGTGGCTTTTTCGCGCCGGATGTGCTGCTCGCGCGTCTGCAGCGCCAGGCGATACGCCGTGTTGCCGTGCACATCCACACTCGCGCCCACCAGGCGCCCGGGCATGGAGCGTTTGTAGTCGTCGCGGCAGGCCAGAAAGGCGGCGTGTGGCCCGCCGTTGCACAGCGGCATGCCAAAACGCTGCGTGGTGCCCACCACGATGTCGGCACCCCATTCGCCGGGGGGCGTGAGCAGCGTGAGCGCAAGCAGGTCCGCAGCGACGATGAAGGCGGCCTGTTTGGCATGTGCGCGGTCCGCGTCGGCGCGCAGGTCGTCAATGCGGCCGCTGGTGGCCGGGTACTGGGCCAGCACGGCAAAGTAGTCGCCAGCGAGCATGTGCTCCCAGTCGGCAGCGGAGTTGGCCAGCAGCACGGTCAAACCCAAGGGCGCGGCACGGGTCTGGATCACCTCGATGGTTTGCGGATGGCAGTCACCCGCCACCACGAACACATTGCTCTTGTTCTTGACACTGCGTTTGGCCAGTGTCATCGCCTCGGCGGCGGCGGTGGCCTCGTCCAGCATCGAGGCGTTGGCAATCGGCATGGCGGTGAGTTCACACACCATGGTCTGGAAGTTGATCAGCGCCTCCAGCCGGCCCTGCGAGATCTCGGCCTGGTAAGGCGTGTAGGCGGTGTACCAGGCCGGGTTTTCCAGAATGTTGCGCAGGATGACGCCGGGAGTGTGGGTGCCGTGGTAACCCTGGCCGATGAAACTCTTGAACACTTTGTTCTTCGCTGCGATCGCCCGCATCTCGGCCAGCGCGGCCGCCTCGGTGATGGCCGCTGGAATCTCCATCGGGCTGCTGCGGGCAATGGAGCGCGGCACGATGCCTTCGATCAGTGCGCGGCGTGACGCTGCGCCCACCGTACGCAGCATGTGCGCCTCGTCGATGGCGCTGATGCCGATATGGCGGGCGATGAATTCGCGCGGGTTCTCCAGCGACTCCAGCGAAGCGACGGGTGGTGTTGGCATGGGGTGGCTCCGAAAGTGTTCAGGCGGCCGCGGAAAACGCGGCGTAGCGGGTCTCGTCCATCAGCGCGTCGAGCTGTGATGCGTCCGAGAGCGTGATCTTGAAGAACCATCCTGCCCCCAGCGGGTCGGAGTTGGCCAGCGAGGGGTCGGCACGCAGCGCCTCGTTGACCTCGGTCACCGTGCCGCTGATCGGCATGTAGACGTCGGCCGCGGCCTTGACCGATTCCACGACGCCGGCGATGTCTTTGGCGGCAAACGCCTTGCCGACCTCGGGCAGGTCGACAAACACCACGTCGCCGAGTGCGTCCTGCGCGTGCTGCGTGATGCCGACGGTGGCGTTGTTGCCATCGATGTCGAGCCATTCGTGGTCTTCGGTGTATTTGATTGCCATTGTTTTCTCCTGGTGTGGTGAGGGAAAGGGGAAGATGCGACTAAGGGTTTTGGGTGAAGCTTACTGTGGGTTCAAGTCATCGCGGGTGCTGCATGGTTGGCGGGGGGGCGGGGGGTGCTCCGGGGTGCCGGCGGCGGGTGCCCCGGGCCCGGGGCCCCACTCTTTCCCCCCCCCCCCACCCCGGCCCCCCCCCCCCGGCCGCGATGGTTTTTGCCTCACCGCGCCAAAACCATGCCTCCAGATCAGGTCGGCGTGGCGCTCGGCGCAGCGGCATCA
>JANOTG010000507.1:0-5491 GCA_031416215.1 Betaproteobacteria bacterium | reverse complement strand
TCATCGTCACCATCCTGGGCGCCATGGGCAACCTGCAGGCGTTCGACGTGATCTACGCGCTGACGCAGGGCGGCCCGATCAAGGCCACGACCATGCTCTCGATCGAGGTCTACAAGCAGGCGTTCAGAACTGGGACATGGGCACCGCCTGCGCCGTGGGTGTGTTGTGGTTCATCACGATCGCGGTGCCCACCACCTTCTACCTGCGCATCCTGTTCCGGCGCGAGAACTGACATGCTCAAGCTACTCACCTGGCGCGCGCGCGTTGTCTTCTGGGCCGCCTTCGTGCTGCTGGCCGGCTTTCTGTTCCTGCCGCTGCTGTGGATGGGCATCACCTCGATCAAGCCGGAGAGCGAGGTGTTCGTGCGTATTCCCACGCTGCTGCCACAGGCCGGCACCTGGGTCAACTACGCCAACCTGTTCAGCCGCGGCGACATGCTGCTGCAGCTGCGCAACAGCCTGATCACGGCCGGCGGCGGCGCCATCCTCACGGTGGTGCTGGCCACCTATGCGGCCTACAGTTTCGCCAAGTTCCGCTACCGGGGGCGCAAGCCGCTGATGTTCCTGATGTTGTCGGCGCAGATGTTCCCGTTTGCGATGATGTTGATCAGCCTGTACCCGCTGCTGCAGTGGGCCGGGCTTCTCAATACCCACATCGGGCTGATCGTCGCCTACATCATCCTGGCGTTGCCCAGCGGCACCTACATGCTGTACAGCTACTTCGTCAATATCCCGACCGAGATCATTGAGGCGGCGCGGGCGGACGGTGCCGGCGAGCTGTTCATCCTGCACCGCATCGTGTTGCCGCTGGCGATGCCGGCCCTGGTGACGGTGGGCCTGTATTCCTTCATGTGGGCCTGGAACGACCTGCTGTTCTCGCTGACCCTGGTCACCAAGCCCGAGTTGCGCACGGTCGGTCCCGGCCTGCTGCTGAACTACATCGGCGAGAGCAAGAGCGACTGGGGTGGCGCGATGGCGGCATCGATCGTCAGCTCATTGCCGGTGGTGATCGGTTTTGCGTTCCTGCAACGCTTCTTCATCCAGGGCCTGACCGCTGGCGCCGTCAAATCATGAGGCCCCCAACCCAGCCGCTGCGCGTCTGGCCCCCCGAGGGGGTGCAAGAAAACTTGGGGCGGCCCGGCGTTTTCTCATGAGGTTGCTGAACAAGGTTGCCATCATCACCGGCGCCGGCCGCGGCATCGGCGAATCGATCGCCACCCATTTCGCAGCCCAGGGCGCGCGCGTGGTGGCACTCGAGCGCGACACCGACGCGGTCTATGCACTGCGCACGACATTGCCCGACGCCTGGGTCGAGCAGCTCGATGTGACCGACCGCGCCGGCATGCGCGACCTGGTGGCCCGGGTGGTACAGCGCCACGGCCGCGTCGATGTGCTGGTGAACAATGCCGTCGCCTACACCGAACGCCCGGCCCATGCCTGCACCGACGCGGAGTGGGAGGACACCATCGACTCGGCCTTGTCCTCGGTGTTCCGCGCCTGCCGCGCGGTGCTGGCGCCGATGATGCAGGCCCGCAGCGGCAGCATCGTGAACCTGGCCTCGGTGAACCAGATCGTCGCCAACCCGAACCTGGCAGCCTATACGGCAGCCAAGGGTGGCATCCACGCGCTGACCAAACAGCTCGCCATCGAATACGGGCCCTACGGCATCCGCTGCAATGCGATCTCGCCTGGTCTGATCATGACCGCGCGCACATTGGCCGGGCGCTCGCCGGCCGACCTGCGCCTGGACGCCGAGGCCTATCCGATCGGCCGCGTCGGCCGGCCCGAAGATGTGGCCCATGCGGCGGTCTACCTGGCCAGCGACGAGGCCGGATTTGTGACCGGTGTCGACCTGCCCATCGACGGCGGATCCACTTCGCTGGCTGGCGGCGCGCTGGTGTCGCCCAAGATCCGCGGCTGGTGGGGCCGCAAACCGATACAACTTCCCGATTGACGACAACAACACCATGACCACTGCCCGAACAGTTGCCATCACCGGGGTATTCCCGGTACTTCCCACGCCCTTCGACGCCACAGGTGCACCCGATGCCACCGGCCTCGCGACGCTGGTGCGTTACCTGCTGCGCAGCGGGGTCGACGGCATGACCTTTCCTGGCGTGGCCAGCGAGGTCGCCACACTCAGTGAGTCCGAGCGCTCAGAGCTGACGGCGCTGGTGATCCGCGAAGTGGGCGGCCGTGTGCCGGTGGTTGCCGGCGTCAGCAGCAACGATGCGGCCGTCACGCTGCGCCTGGCGCGGCTGGCGGCGGGGCAGGGCGCTGCGGCGCTGATGATCGCCGCTCCCGCCACATTGAAGACTGCCGCCGAACAGATCGCCCATTTCCGGGCGATTGCGGCTGCCGTCCCCGGCACCGCACTCATGCTGCAGAACGTGCCGCCTCCCGCTGGTGCGGGGCTGGAGCCGGCAGTGCTGCTGCAGATCCTGGCCGCCGTGCCCGAGATCCGCTACATCAAGGAGGAGGCCCTGCCCAGCGGCCAGCGGCTGACCGAGGTGATGGGGCATGCGCCGGCATCGCTGCTGGGGGTGCTGGGTGGCGCCGGCGGGCGCTACATCACCGATGAGTTGCGCCGGGGCGCCTGTGGCACCATGCCGGCCATCGAACTCGCCGAAGTGCATGTGCGCCTGTTCGCAGCGCATCGCGCGGGCGACGCGGCTGCGGTGCGCCATCTTTTCACGCGCATGTTGCCGGTGCTCAACATCCAGGCGGTGTTCCGCTGGTCCCTGACCAAACATGTGCTGCACAGCCGCGGGCTGATCCGCCATACCGGTCAGCGCACCGCCGGTCCGCTGCTCGACGCGCTGGACCGCCAGGACGTCGACGCCTTCATGGCCGACCTGGCCGACCTGTTGCTGACCCCGGCCGATCTGGCCAGCGTGCACCAAGGAATGGCGCATGGCACAGCTTGAGTTGCGCCAGGTCACCAAGACCTTCACCGACACGACCGTGATCCACGGGGTGGACCTGCAGGTGGCCGACGGCGAGTTCTGCGTGTTCGTCGGCCCCTCGGGCTGCGGCAAGTCCACCCTGCTGCGCATGATCGCGGGCCTGGAGGAGTGCAGCAGTGGCCAGGTGCTGTTCGACCAGGCGGATGTGACCGACGACCAGCCCGCCAAGCGCGGCATTGCGATGGTGTTCCAGTCCTATGCGCTGTACCCGCACATGACGGTGGCGGCCAATATGGGCTTCGGCCTGAAAATCGCCAAGGTGGCACAGCGCGACATTGCCGCCAAGGTGGCTGCGGCGGCCAGGACGCTGCAGATCGAGCACCTGCTGCAGCGCCGCCCCAAGGACCTGTCCGGTGGCCAGCGCCAGCGCGTCGCGATCGGCCGGGCCATCGTGCGCGAGCCGCGCATGTTTCTGTTCGACGAACCATTGTCAAACCTGGACGCCGCCTTGCGCGTCGAAATGCGGGTGGAGCTGGCCAAGATCAAGTCGCAGCTCAACACCACCGTCATCTATGTCACGCACGATCAGGTCGAGGCCATGACGCTGGCTGACAAGATCGTGGTGCTGCGTGATGGGCGTGTCGAACAGGTGGGCCGCCCGCTGGAACTGTATGCCCGGCCTGCCAACCAGTTCGTCGCCGGATTCATCGGTTCACCAAAAATGAACTTTCTGCCGGTCAACGTGGTGTCTGCCGGGCCGCAGGGCCTGCAAGTGGTGCTGGACGACGGCACGGCGCTGCTGGGGCGCTGCGCCGACCCGCTGGCGGCGGGTACCCGCCTGACTTTCGGCGTTCGGCCCGAGCACCTGCAGGTGGTGGCGGCAGCAGCCGGGCAGATGCGCGCCGAGGTGCTGGTGGCCGAGCGACTGGGTGGCGAAACCTATTTCCATGTGCATGTGGCGGGGCGCAACCTGATCGCGCGCGTGACCGGTGACTCGGCGGTGGCGGTGGGTGCGACGGTCGGCCTGTCGTTCGATCCCGCTCAGGCACACTTCTTCGTGCCTGACGGTCGCCGGGTGTCCTGACTCCAGGCCGCCGGTTCATCTAACATTGCAGCGAGAACTCCATGGCCGGTTGCCCCCTGATCCGCAGCGTCGAATCCTTCATCATCTCGATCCCGCGCGACACGCCCTACCTCGGGCCGCTCGGGCCCGGTGAGTCGATCAACCCGCGTGGTTACCTGATCCGCCAGGGCAATCGCTCGATCTACCCCAGCAGCGACATGTCGGTGCTGGTGAAGATCACCGCCGACGACGGCACGGTGGGTTGGGGCGAAACCTACGGCATCGTCGCGCCCGACGCCGTCACCAGCATCATCGACGACGTTTTGGGGCCGGTCATCGTGGGGCGCGACCCGCGGGACGCGGTGGTGATCCAGGAAGACCTGTATGACCTGATGCGGGTGCGTGGTTTCTTCGGTGGGTATTACGTGGACTCGATTGCCGGCGTGGACATCGCGGTGTGGGACCTGTTCGGCAAGCTGGTTGGCCAGCCGGTCGTCAAATTGCTGGGGGGCCAGCGCATGGCGCAGATTCCGGCCTATGTGTCGGGCTTGCCGCGCGCCACGCTGGACCAGCGGCTGGAGTTGGCCCGTGAATTCCGCGCCCGCGGCTTCGACGCATTCAAGTACGCCGCAGCGGTCTCGCAGGAGGGCATCGTGCGCGAGATGCGGGTGTTGCGCGAGGGCCTGGGGCCGGACGTCAAGCTGATGGTCGACCTGCACTGGAAGTTCACCGCCCAGGAGGCGATCCAGCTGATCGACCAGCTCGCCCCCTACCAGCCGTATTTTGTCGAGGCACCCTGCCAGCCGGAGGACATCGAAGGCCAGGCCCAGGTGGGGGCCGCGATCAAGGTGCCCTTGGCCCTGGGCGAGGAGTGGCGTACCGTGTTCGAGGTGCGGCCGCGCTTGGAGCGGCGCAGCATGTCCATCATCCAGCCTGAGATGGGGCACACCGGCATCAGTCAGTTCATGCAGATCGGCCGTATGGCCAACGCCTTTCACGTCAAGGTGATTCCGCATGCCAGCATCGGCATCGGCATCTTCCAGGCCGCCAGCCTGCATGCCACGGCCGCCTTGCCAAACTGCCCGATGCACGAGTATCAGCATTCGGTGTTCGACCGCAACCTGCAGTATGTGACAACCAGCATGCGCTGCGCCAACGGGCAGTTCACCTTGCCTGATGGTCCCGGACTGGGCATCGAGCCACATGAGAGCGTCTGGCAATACCTGCGCAAGAAGGGGGCGGCATGAGCGGCGTTGGGCAATTTTCCGAAGGGCCGCCCCAAGGCTCACGCAGTGCGGCGAAGCCAAAATTAGCCCCCTTGGGGGGCAGCGCAGTACACGAAGTGTTCTCGAAGAGCGGCGAAGCCACAAGCGTGGGGGCCTTATTTGCAGGGGTCTATCCGATCCTGTATGCGTTCTATGACGCGCAGGGCCGGCTGGACGATGGGTTGATGCGCCTGCAGGTGGAAAAATGTATTGCCACCGGCGCCGACGGCATTGCGGTGCTCGGCCTGGTGACCGAGG
>JANOTG010000506.1:0-4846 GCA_031416215.1 Betaproteobacteria bacterium | reverse complement strand
CAAGGTGGTGGCACCCGTCAAGACCGGCCAGCATGCCCACGTCCACAACATCAAGACCAAGCGCTGGTAAGACCCTCCCCCACGAATACCGAAAGATCACCATGTCCATCATCGACAAAAACACCACCTTTCAGGGTTATCGCCGCGAAAACGGCCGGGTCGGCGTGCGTAACCACGTCATCATCCTGCCGCTGGACGATCTGTCCAACTCCGCCGCCGAAGCGGTGGCGCACAACATCAAGGGGGCCATGGCCATTCCACACTCGTATGGCCGCTTGCAATTCGGCGCCGACCTGGACCTGCATTTCCGCACCGTGATCGGCACCGGCTGCAACCCGAACGTGGCAGCGGTGGTGGTGATCGGCATCGAAGACGGCTGGACCCAGAAGGTGGTTGACGGCATCAAGGCCACTGGCAAGCCGGTCGTCGGTTTCGGCATCGAGTTGCACGGCGACCATGACACCATCATGCGCGCCTCTAAGGCGGCACGCGACTACGTGCAATGGGCGAGCGAAAAGCAGCGCGAGACCTGCGCCATATCCGAGTTGTGGGTCAGCACCAAGTGCGGCGAGAGTGACACCACCAGCGGCTGCGGCGCAAATCCGACCGTGGGCAACGCCTTCGACAAACTGCACCCTCTGGGAACCACGCTGTGTTTTGGCGAGACCACCGAACTCACCGGCGGAGAACACATCGTGGCGGCGCGCTGCGCCAGCGACGCTGTGCGTGAGCAGTTCATGTTCATGTTCAACCGCTACCAGGATGTGATCAACCGCCACAAGACCAGCGATCTGTCCGACAGCCAGCCAACCAAGGGCAATATCGCCGGCGGCCTGACCACGATCGAGGAAAAGGCCTTGGGCAATATCCAGAAGATCGGCAAGGTCTGTACGGTGGACGGCGTCATCGACAAGGCCGAGACGCCAACACACCCTGGCTTATGGTTCATGGACTCCAGCAGTGCCGCCGCCGAGATGGTCACCCTGTGCGCCGCCTCGGGTTATGCCGTGCATTTCTTCCCCACCGGACAAGGCAATGTGATCGGCAACCCGATCCTGCCTGTGATCAAGATCTGCGCCAACCCGCGCACGGTGCGCACCATGAGCGAACACGTCGACGTCGACACCACCGCCCTGTTGCAGCGCGAGATCACGCTCGATCAGGCGGGCGACAAGCTGCTCGAGAACATGCTGCGCACCGCCAACGGCCGCCTGACGGCTGCCGAGGCATTGGGCCACCGCGAGTTCTCGCTGACGCGCCTGTACGAATCGGCATGATGTACTGCATCAGCCAGGCGGCGCGGCCGGCTCGTGACCACGCGGAGCCACAGCGATGAGCCGCGTCGTGATAACAGAGTTCATGGACGAACGCGCAGTGACGCAGCTGCGCGCGCGCCACGACGTGCTGTATGACTCGACACTGGTGGACGATGTGCCGAGGCTCAAGGCCGAGGCGGCGCTGGCCGACGCGCTGATCGTGCGCAACCGCACCCAGGTCCGTGGTGAATTGCTGGCCGCCATGACACGCTGCACCGTGGTCGGACGCCTGGGTGTAGGGCTCGACAACATCGATGTGCCGGCCTGCACGACACGCGGCATGTTGGTCATTCCGGCCACCGGTGCCAACGCGCTGAGTGTGGCTGAATACGTGATCACCAGCACCATGCTGCTGCTGCGGGGTGCGTTCGCATCCAGCGCGGCAGTTGCCGCTGGCCAGTGGCCGCGCAATGCTCTGGGCAACGGCCGCGAGACCGCCGGCAAGACGCTGGGCATCATCGGTTTCGGCTCGATCGGCCAGACCACGGCCAGGCTGGCCCAGGGCCTGGGCATGCGGGTGATCGCATTCGATGCCATGCTGAACGATGACGCCGATGTATTTCGAAGCAGCGCTGTCACGTGCACCGGCCTGCAGGAACTGGTGATGCAGTCCGACGTGATCACCCTGCACGTGCCCCTGGTGGATGCCACCCGCGGCCTGTTTGATGCCGGGCGAATGGCAGCCATGAAACAGGGCGCGATCCTGATCAACACTTCGCGCGGCCATATCGTGGACCTGGGTGCGCTGGCGAACGCCCTGCGCCTCGGCCACCTGGGCGGTGCGGCGATAGACGTGTTCGACAACGAACCTCTGCCCGCCTCGCCGCAACTGGTGGGTTGCCCGAACCTGCTGCTGACACCACACATCTCCGGCGTCAGCGCAGAGTCAAACGAACGTGTCTCGTTCCTGATCGCAGAGAAGGTGCTGGAGGCCTTGCACTGATGGCGCAACTCGCCCTGGCGCAAGCCACCGATCTGGCACAGCGTGCACTGGAGCGCGCCGGAGCCAACCCCACCATGGCACGCGCCACGGCGCGTGCCCTGGTGCTGGCCGAGGCACAGGGTCTGGCCTCGCATGGCTTAAGCCGCGTGCCGCAATACAGCACCCATTTGCGCAACGGCCGCGCCGATGGCACGGCGATACCCTCAGTACTACGCCGCAAAGGCGCCGCCGTGCTGGTGGACGCGCACCAGGGACTGGCTTTTGCGGCCTGCGACCTGGCAATACAACAGGCCATCGCGACGGCACGCGAACTCGGTGTGGCTTTTGTCGGTGTCACCAACAGCCACCACTGCGGCGTGCTGGTGGACCACTTGCGCGCCGTGGCGGCCAGTGGCATGGTCGGTCTGGGTTTTGCCAACTCACCAGCGGCCATGCCAGCGGCTGGCGGCAGACACCCGATCTTCGGCACCAACCCGGTGGCGGCAATCTTCCCGCGCCGGGCGGCAGATGCATTGATGATCGACCTGTCCTTGTCCGAAGTGGCGCGCGGCAAATTGATGGTCGCTGCCAAGGAAGGAAAATCCATACCCCTGGGTTGGGCACTGGATTCCACCGGACAGCCCACTACCGACCCCAAGGCCGGCATGACCGGCTCCATGCTGCCCGTCGGCGCCGCGACCAGCCCCAAAGGCGCCATGCTGGCGCTGATGGTGGAGTTGTTGGTGACGGCGGTAATTGGTGCCCAGTTCGGCTTTGAAGCATCTTCATTTTTCGTCGACGAAGGCAACCAGCCGCGTATCGGCCAGGCCTTCATCGTCATCGATCCGGGCGCACTGGCAGGCTCACACGCCTATTTTGATCGCATGGAACTGGTCATCACGGAAATGCTGGTCGACGAAGGCGTACGCCTCGCAGGAGCGCGGCGACTGTCCCTGGAGCGCGCGGCGCAGACCAACGGGATCACCATTCCCGATGCGCTGCTTTCGCAACTCACCACCCTGGCGGCCTGACGGCCGCCGCACATCAGCCACGGAATCAACACACCATGCAAAGACGCAGCATCATCACGGGCACAGCCAGCGCCGCCCTGCTGGGACTGACCGGCCAGGCCCTGGCACAGGAATTCCCCCGTGCCGGCATGACGGTGAAGTATGTCGTGCCGTTCCCGCCCGGCGGCCTCACCGATGTGATGGCACGATCCGTCGCCCAGAAGCTTGGCGATGTGCTGAAAATTCCGGTGCTGGTGGAAAACAAGGCCGGCGGCAACGCGCAGATTGGCGCCGACCAGGTGGCGAAATCCGCGCCCGATGGCAGCAGCCTGCTTGCCATCACCCTGACCCACGCTGCCAACGTGACACTGTTCCCGGACGCCCCCTACAGTCTCACGCGCGATCTGCGCCCGTTGGCGCTGCTGGCCGGTTCACCGATGCTGGTGGTGGTGCCCGCCAACAGCCCGATCACCGATTTCAGGGACTTGATGAAGGTGGCCAAGGCGCGCACGCTGAATGCCGGCTCGAGCGGCAACGGCACGCCGCCACACCTGACGATGGCCTTGTTCAACGACATCAACCAGTCCAGCATGACGCATGTGCCGTATCGTGGTGGCGCACCGTCGATGACGGATCTGATTGGTGGCCAGCTCGACCTGATTTTCTCCAATTTCCCGGAGTCGATGGCCCATGTACGCAGCGGCAAACTGCGTGCCCTGGCCCTGTGCAGCCCGACGCGCAATTCCAGCGTACCCGACGTACCCACCACGATCGAGGCCGGCATGCCATCGCTGCAGGTCGAGAACTGGACGGCGGTGATGGTCCATGCCAAGACGCCCGACGCGATTGTGGAGCGTTACGCGCGCGAGATCGTCAAGATCATGGCGGCACCCGACATGGCTGAGCGGGCCAAGGACCAGGGCTTTCGCATCAACGCCCGCGGGCCGGGCGAATTTGCGTCCTTCCTCAACAGCGAGATCGAGCTCTGGGGCCGCATCATCAAGACCGCCAAGATCACCGCCGGGTGAGTCGCGCCTGGCGCATCGGCAGGGCAAGGGTCAGCTCGACTGGCGCACCAGCAGTCGCGGAGCAACCACACAGTGGCGACGCGATGGGGCTCGCCCCGCCGCGGCAGCCTCCCATGCGGCAAACAGCTGCTTGCCGCAGACCTGCCCGATCTGGTAGGCCGCCACACCGACCGTGCACAATCCGCCGCCGAGTTGGCGCGCGATAGGGAAGTCACCAAAACCCAACAATGCCAATGTGCCGGGCACGTTGATGCCGCGCTCCTTCGCCTCCAGCCATGCGCCGGCGGCCAGATTGTCGTTGGCAAACGCTGCAGCCCGGGGCAAGCCGCCGTCGCACAAACTGGCCAGTGCCTGGCGGCCAGCCGCCATGGGTTCTATCTTCGGCGCCTCCAGCAGGCGCACACGGGCTCCCGCCGCAGCCGCCGTTGCTGCAAATGCCTGCGCCCGTTCATGGGCACGAAAATCCTGCGGCACACCACTGTCGACATAGGCCAGGTCGCGGTAGCCGCGCTGCAGCAGATGCTGGGCCATCATGGCTCCCACCGCCGGGTGGCTGAAGCCGACCTGCAC
>JANOTG010000505.1:0-2782 GCA_031416215.1 Betaproteobacteria bacterium | reverse complement strand
ATGCCGATCATCCGGGCCAAGAAGGCGCTGGCCGCGATGACTTCCGGCCAGATACTGCGGGTGGTGTCCACCGACCCTGGCTCGGTAAAAGACATGGCCGTGCTGGCCGAGCGCAGCGGCAACCCGCTGCTGGCGCACAGCCGCGACGAGCAACGTTTCCTGTTCTACTTTCGCAAGACATGAGCGCAGCGCCGGGCCGCCCCAAGCAAGCTCGCACCGCAGCTCGTCAGAGCGAAGGTACTCTGATGAGCGCAGCGCCGGGCCGCCCCAGACTAGCTCGCACCGCAGCCCGACAGGGCGAAGGTACTCCAGTGAGCGCAGCGCCGGGCCGCCCCAAACAAGCTCGTACCGCAGCCCGCAGGGCGAAGGTTCTCCCATGAGTGGTGCCACGACGCCAGCCATGCTGGTACTTCTGGGAGGCTTTGCCATCGCCTTTGTTTTTGGTGTGGTCGCCAACCGCAGCAATTTCTGCATCATGGGATCGGTGTCGGATGTGGTCAACATGGGCCACTGGGGCCGCATGCGCATGTGGATGCTGGCCGTAGCCGTGGCGGTGCTGGGCACCGGCATGCTGCACGCCAGTGGCCAGATCGACATCGCCCAATCGGTCTACCAGCGACCGCTCGTGCCCTGGTTGTCCTTGTTGCTGGGCGGCACGGTGTTTGGCGTCGGAATGACCCTGTCCGGCGGTTGCCCGAACAAGAATCTGGTGCGCCTGGGAGCCGGCAGCGTGCGCTCGCTGGTGGTGCTGGTGTTCCTGGCCATCGCTTCCTACATGACCCTCAAGGGACTGTTCGCACAATGGCGCGTCTCCTTTCTTGACCCGGCAACAATCGATCTGACCGGGCTCGGCCAAGCCAGCCTGCCGGCCTTGCTCGGCAAGCTGACCGGCCTGGCAGCACCTGCGGCGGCCGGCGCCGGCGCCGCGCTCGCCAGCGTGGCGCTACTGGTTTTCGTGTTCAGGAACAGGGAATTCCGTGCCGATGCCGGCTCCATCCTGGCCGGCATCCTGCTGGGCCTGATGGTGGTTGCCGGCTGGTACCTCACAGGCCACCTCGGTTTTGGCGAAAATCCGGAAACGCTGGAAAACGTCTATTTCGCCACCAACAGCCGCACCCTGGAATCGCTGAGCTTCGTCGCACCGCTGGCCTACAGCCTGGAAATGCTGATGTTGTGGACCGACAAGTCGCTGCGGCTGACCTTCGGCATCATGTCGGTGTTGGGAGTGGCCTGTGGTTCGCTGGCAGCGGCATTGCTGTGGCGGCAGTTTCGCTGGGAAGGTTTTGCGTCATTGCAGGATCTGCGCAACAACCTGGTGGGCGCCGTGCTGATGGGTTTTGGCGGCGTGACCGCCATCGGATGCACCATCGGCCAGGGTCTGTCGGGCCTGTCCACCCTGGCCATCGGCTCCTGCATCACGGTCGCCGGCATCGTGACGGGTTGTGCGTTGACGATGAAATGGCTGCAGCGCTGACGTCACGGTGTGGTCCAATGGCGAACGACACCACTTATTCCAAGGAGACATCCATGAGAACCAGTTTCTTGCGTTTTGCAGGTCTTGCGTGCGGCCTTGCACTGGCCTGCGGTGCTGCGCTGGCACAAGACAAGGTGGTCTACCACATCGATGATGCCGCCAACCAGGCCACCAAGGGCCTGCGCAATATCCGCAACCACCTGGACGTGGCGCCCGACACCAAGATCATGGTGGTGACCCATGCCAACGGCGTCGACTTTCTGTTCGAAGGCGCCAAGGATGCAAAAGACGCCAACATCGACTACGGCTCGCTGGTCAGCGCCCTGAAGGCGCGCGGTGTGACATTCGAGGTCTGCGAGATCACCCTGGTCAACCGCAGGCTCAAAAAAGACCAGTTCAACCTGGACGCCGTGTTCACACCCTCCGGCGTGGTGCGCATCGGACGTTTGCAAGGCCGCGAGAACTACGCCTATCTGAAACCCTGACGGGCGGGAGCGATCAAACGGCGGCTTCGGCCGCTGACGCAGCGGGCGTGGCTACGCGATCAACTTGCGCGCGGTTTCCAGACGCTGGTCGAGGTAGGCGCCATAAAAATCCGGCAACATGCCGCCCACCAGCCGCTGCGCCACCTCGACCGCGCCGCGGCCGAAAAACAACACTGTCGGTGCGATGCGGATGGCCCAGCGGTCGATCTGGCGTTCATGCGTCGTGCTGGCGCCGTTGAAGTCGCGTAGCAGGCGCTTGCTCTGCATGTCGACCTGCACCACCGGCAGGCCCTGCTCAGCCTGCATCGGTGCCAAATGGCTCTCACGCACCACCTTGCAAAACGGGCAACCCGGCAGGCTGACCATGACCACCAGCGGGTTGCCACGCGCCAAAGCCGCCGCCAGGTGGTCGGCCAACACGCCGGCCAGCGGCAATTGCGGCTCAGCGGTCCAGCCATGCGCGCTGGCCAGCGTCAATACGCTGCCCAGCAGCAGTGCGCGCCGACTTGTGCATGCCTGCAGTACCGGTGGAACGGAAACGACGGAACTCATTTCCCCTCCTGCTCCATCAGCAAATAGGTGTTGTACGCATTCATGCGGTTGGCGGCGCGAAACAGCGGCAATTTCTCAAAGCGGCTCCAGTCTGCCGCAGCATACGCCTGTTCGAACGGATCCAGGTTTCTTGCAGCGCTGCCCATGGCGGCTCTCAGGTGGACCAGATAGTCGCGCGTGAGTTGCATGTCCTCGCGCGCCGACGTGGAAACCGGGCCATGGCCTGGCACCACCACCGCCGCGTCAAACAGCAGCAAGGCTTCCAGCGCCT
>JANOTG010000504.1:0-2412 GCA_031416215.1 Betaproteobacteria bacterium | reverse complement strand
AGGACGCGCGGGTTGGGTGATTGCGGACGGGCGTGTGGGGCGTCGGCAGGTTGTGCTGTCGTGCCACTCGCGGTGGCATTTGATCAATACGTGTCGTCATTTCAATGAAATGACGACGTGTTTTGTTGACGAGTCGCCGATGACGACATAAGCTGTCGACCTGTCCACAAAACAAGCTTTTTGCACCATGACCGACGCGACCCCCGCCTGGCACCCCGAGCGGCCCCACAACCAGTTGCCCGCGCTACCCCCGGCGCACGAGCTGGAAAGCCGCGCCGTGCTCAAGGCCTGTATCGAGGCCCGCGCAGCGCTGGCCGAACTCAAGCAGGCGGCCGAGCTCATCCCCAACCAGGCGATGCTGATCAACACCCTCCCGCTGCTGGAAGCCAAGGACAGCTCGGAGATCGAGAACATCGTCACCACGACCGACCGGCTGTTTCAGCACGCGCAGGGCCACCATGACAACGCCGACCCCGCCACCAAAGAGGCGCTGCGCTACCGCACCGCGCTGCACCAAGGTTTTCAGTCGCTCCAAACCCGGCCACTGTGCACCGGCACGGCCGTGGACATCTGCCGCACCCTCAAGGGCGTGGACATGGACATCCGCCGCACCCCGGGCACCCAGCTCGCCAACGACCGCACCGGCGAACTGGTCTACACCCCACCGGAAGGTGAAGCCCGCCTGCGCGACATGCTCGCCAACTGGGAGCGCTTCCTGCACAACCAGACCGAGCTGGACCCCTTGGTCCGCATGGCTGTCGGCCACTACCAGTTTGAAGCCATCCACCCCTTCACCGACGGCAACGGGCGTACCGGCCGGGTGCTCAACATCCTCTACCTCATTCAGGAAGGGCTGCTGGGTCAGCCCATCCTCTACCTGAGCCGTCATGTGATGGCACACAAGGCGGACTACTACCGACTCTTGCTTGGCGTCACGCAAGACGACGCCTGGGAGCCCTGGCTGCTGTTCATGCTGCAGGCCGTGGCCGAGACCTCCCGATGGACGACGGCCAAGATCGCGGCCATCCGCGCGCTGGCCGGGCACACCACCGAACACGTGCGCGCACGCCTGCCCAAGATCTACACCCGCGAACTGGTCGACGTGATCTTCGAGCAGCCCTATTGCCGTATCGGCAACCTGGTGGACAAGGGGATCGCGCAGCGGCAGGCGGCATCGAGGTACCTGCACGATCTGGCTGCACTGGGGGTGCTGCGTGAGATGCCGGTGGGCAAGGAGAAACTGTTCATCCACCCGAAGCTGATGCAGTTGCTTGGCCGGGATGACAACCAGTTTCAGAGGTATGACTGAACGCAGCTTGGTGCATGCTCGGCGGCCCCGATCATGTGCAGCAACCGGATGCGATCGGCCTGAAGGGGGCCAGGTGCCTCAAGGGCAGATCAAAGGGACTGTCGGAAAGTAGCGGCGATATCGCGTCGGATCCCGCGTCAGCAAGGTCCAGCCCTCTGCCTCGGCATGGGCGCCAATGAAGAAGTCCGGCAACACGCCCGTTTTGGTTCCTTTGGTTTTGCGGTAGCGCATAAATGCGCGGCTGGCCAAAAACGCGGCCTGGGTCGTCAACGGGCTGACCGCAATACCGGTGGGTTTCAAGAACGACATCAACGCGTCCGCAGAGTCGTACGCGACAGCGATTTCAGCGACGACCATGGGATTGATGGTCAGTTTGTCCTGCGCCCTGGCCAATCGCAGTTGGGCCAGCGACCACTCGCACCACACTGGATCCTCGGAAATGACGTCGATCAGGACGTTGCTGTCGACAAGAACCATGGGTGCTACTTGTTCCAATCCTCGCCACGGGTGGCGCGCATGATCTCTTCGGTGCTGGTGCCCCGTTTGCCGCTGCCCTTCAGGCGCTCGAACGGGTCTTCGGCGTTTGGTTTGCGAGGTTCGGCCGGCGCTATCGCGACCCGGCCGTCAGGCATGGGTTCAAATGTGATCCGTTCGCCCGGGCCAATGCCCAGAAAGCGCCGGATCTCCTTGGGTACCGTTACCTGGCTTTTTACCGTGAGGGTCGGGTTCATGGGGGATTCTCCGGCAGGGTATTACAGAAATGGAGTGTAATACTTTGCTGTTCGGCGAGGAAGATGCAGGCGCAAGGGAAAGGCCATTTCAGCCAAAACGGACAACCGGCAAACGGGCTGCGGCATAGCTGCAACGTGGGCAAAGAATCTGCCGAAATGCCTCCAACGGCATGAGGGGTTGCTCACCTGTCGGCAAGCCGCACTTTTCTATGCAGCCAGAGCAAACTTGTCGTCGCTCTTCATCACCTCTTCCCACCCAAGACAAGCCAGAGCCACGGTCCGCGGCACCGGCTTGAGGCCGCTGCGGTAGTAGGCGAGCATGCGACGCGATACGCCCAACGCCGCCGCCGCCGTGTCGAGAGTCAGGCTGTT
>JANOTG010000503.1:0-9820 GCA_031416215.1 Betaproteobacteria bacterium | reverse complement strand
CACTTTGTTGAATATGCTCATGTTCTTCTCCTGGTCAATGTGGGGGATGCTGGCCACCGTGGTGGCGCGGACCGAGGGCAAGGCCGGCCAGGATTTTTTCCCGCTGACCGTCGACTATCTCGAAAAGGCGTATGCCGCAGGCAAGATCCCCGGCAGTTTCTTCAAACGCGAAGGCCGCCCGAGCGAATTCGAAACCCTCACCAGCCGCCTGATCGACCGGCCGATCCGTCCGCTGTTTCCTGAGGGCTTTTTCAACGAAGTTCAGGTCGTGGTGCACACGCTGTCCCTGAACCCCGAGGTCGATGCAGACATTGCAGCCCTGATTGCCACCAGTGCCGCCCTGTCGATCAGCGGCGTACCCTTCAGCGGCCCGATTGGTGCTGCGCGTGTGGGTTATGTGAACGGCGCCTACGTGCTCAACCCGGGTCAGACGGCACGCAAGGAATCGAGTCTCGATCTGGTCGTTGCGGGTACCGAAGCGGCCGTCCTGATGGTCGAATCCGAGGCAAACCAGTTGTCCGAAGAAATCATGCTTGGCGCCGTGGTTTTTGGCCACGAGCAGGGCAACATCGCGATCAACGCAATTCATGAGCTCGTGCGTGACGCCGGCAAACCGGTGTGGGATTGGAAGGCCCCTGCCAAGGACGAGGCCCTGATCGCCAAGGTACAGGCACTGGCCGGCGACAAACTGCAAGCGGCTTATCAGATCCGCAACAAGCAAGCCCGCACCCAGGCCTGCCGCGCCGCCTATTCGCAGGCCATGGCAGCACTCAAGGCCGAAGGCACGGCATTCGATTCGGTCAAGGTCGAGGGCCTGTTGTTCGACATCGAGGCCACTCTGGTGCGTAGTCAGATCCTGGCGGGTGAGCCGCGCATCGACGGTCGCGATACCCGCACCGTGCGCGGGATCGAGATCCGCAACAGCGTGTTGCCGCGCACCCACGGCTCGGCCCTGTTCACACGCGGCGAGACCCAGGCGCTGGTGGTCACCACCCTGGGTACGGAGCGCGATGCGCAGCGCATCGACGCCCTGTCGGGTGACTATGAAGACCGTTTCATGATGCACTACAACATGCCTCCGTTCGCCACTGGCGAGACCGGCCGGGTGGGCAGCCCGAAGCGGCGCGAGATCGGCCACGGCCGCTTGGCGAAGCGCGCTCTGATCGCCGTGCTGCCGACCAAGGAAGAGTTTCCGTACACCATGCGTGTAGTGAGTGAAATCACCGAGTCCAATGGCTCTTCGTCAATGGCTTCGGTGTGTGGCGGCTGTCTGAGCCTGATGGACGCCGGTGTGCCGATGAAAGCCCACGTGGCCGGTATCGCCATGGGCCTGATCAAGGATGGCAACCGCTTCGCCGTGTTGACGGACATTCTGGGTGACGAAGACCATCTGGGTGACATGGACTTCAAGGTCGCGGGTACCACCAATGGCATCACTGCCCTGCAAATGGACATCAAGATTCAGGGCATCACGAAGGAAATCATGCAGGTGGCTTTGGCCCAGGCCAAGGAGGCGCGCATGCACATCCTGGGCAAGATGCAGGAAGCGATGGCCGAGGCAAAGACCGAAGTGTCCAACTTCGCGCCGCGGCTTTTCACCATGAAGATCAACCCGGACAAGATCCGCGACGTGATTGGCAAGGGTGGCTCCGTGATCCGCGCCCTGACCGAAGAGACTGGCACGCAGATCAATATCGATGAGGACGGCACGATCACCATCGCGTCGACCGACCCGGCCAAGGCCGAAGAGGCCAAGCGGCGCATTGCGCAGATCACGGCAGAAGTGGAAATCGGCAAGGTCTATGAAGGCCCGGTGACCAAGATCCTCGACTTCGGAGCGCTGATCAACCTGTTGCCCGGCAAGGACGGTCTGTTGCACATCAGCCAGATTGCCCATGAGCGGGTGGAAAAGGTCACTGACTACCTGAGCGAAGGGCAGATTGTCAAAGTCAAGGTGCTGGAAACGGATGAAAAAGGCCGTGTCAAGCTGTCCATGAAGGCCTTGCTCGATCGCCCGATGCAACAGTCCGCGCACCACGCGGCGGATCATCAGGCCTGATCGGTTGTTGTGACGCTGCCCGGCGAACGTCCAGCCTTTGCCCCGCTGTTGCTGGCGCGATGATCATGCGAGTGATTGAAATATCCGCTTTCGGCGCGCCCGAGGTGCTGCGTGCGGCCGAGCGGCCAGTACCGGTCGCAGGCGCTGGTGAATTGCTGGTGAAAGTCAGTGCCAGCGGCGTGAACCGACCCGATGTGCTGCAGCGCACCGGCAACTATCCGGTGCCGGCGGGTGCTTCCGACATTCCGGGACTGGAGATTGCCGGCACCGTGGTGCAAGGTGACGTTGCCGAATTGGCGGCGGCTGGCCTGGCACTGGGTCAGCGCGTGTGCGCCCTGGTCGCCGGCGGCGGTTATGCCGAGTATTGTGTGGCGCCGATCGGGCAATGCCTGCCGGTGCCCAAGGGCTGGTCCGACACCGAGGCGGCGTCCTTGCCGGAGACCGTGTTCACGGTCTGGAGCAATGTGTTTGATCGCGGCCGGTTGCAAGCGGGCGAGACACTGCTGGTGCAGGGCGGCTCAAGCGGCATCGGCGTGACAGCGATTCAGATGGCAAAAGCCATGGGTGCGCGCGTCATTGTCACAGCGGGCAGCGACGAGAAGTGTGCCGCCTGTATCGCCTTGGGCGCTGATCATGCGATCAATTACCGCAGCCTCGACTTTGTAAAGGAAGTCAAGGCCTTGACGCAGGGCATGGGCGTGCACGTGGTGCTCGACATGGTGGCGGGTGACTATATTGCGCGGGAACTGGATTGCCTGGCTGAGGATGGGCGCCTGGTGATCATCGCCGTGCAAGGTGGCGTCAAGAGCGAATTCAACGCTGGCATGGTTTTGCGCAGGCGGCTGACCATCACCGGCTCGACGCTGCGGCCGCGGCCGGTCAGTTTCAAACAGGCGATCGCCCAGGCCTGCCTGCGCCAGGTCTGGCCGCATCTTGAAAGCCGGCGCATCAAGCCGGTGTTGCACTCGGTTTTTTCTGCCGTGGGTGACACGCCGGACGGATTGAGTGGTGCAGCCCGCGCCCATGCGCTGATGGAGTCCAACCAGCATATCGGCAAGATTGTCTTGACCTGGGGCACACCATGAACAGGAAATTGATCGCCGGCAACTGGAAGATGAATGGCTCCCTGGGTGCCAACGAAGCGCTGCTCGGTGCACTCGCGCTCGGCCTGGGCGATTGCGCCTGTGATGTGGCGGTGTGTGTACCGGCACCGTATCTGGCGCAGGTCGGCTCCCTGCTGGGCACGAGTCGGGTGGCATTGGGCGCGCAGGATGTGTCAGAACACGCCTCGGGCGCTTACACCGGTGAGGTGTCGGGCGCCATGTTGCGCGAGTTTGCAGTGCGCTTCGTCATCGTCGGGCATTCGGAACGTCGCCAGTACCACGCCGAGACCGACGCCATGGTGGCTGAGAAGACCAAACTGGCGCTCGCCTGCGGCATCACCCCGATCGTGTGTGTCGGGGAGACGCTGGCACAGCGCGAAGCCGGAGCCACCGCGGACGTTGTCAAGCGCCAGTTGGCGGCGGTGATCCACAGCAATGGCCATTGCATCAGCGAGATCGTGGTGGCGTACGAACCGGTGTGGGCGATTGGCACCGGAAAGACGGCCAGCCCGCAACAGGCGCAGGAGGTGCATGCCTTGTTGCGTACGCAACTGCAGGCAGCGACGGAGCATGCCGCAAAGATGCGAATCGTGTACGGCGGCAGCATGAATGCCGGCAACGCGGCGCAGCTCTTGGAGCAAACAGATATCGACGGTGGATTGATCGGGGGGGCATCGCTCAAATCGGCCGACTTTCTCGCCATCATTGGGGCCGCCAGCAGGCTGTCGGTGCAGCCCCTGTAATTTTTGGAGCAGTAGATAGATGAACATCCTCTTAACACTTTTGCTGGCCGCGCAGATGTTGTCGGCGCTGGCCATGATTGGCCTGATCCTGGTGCAGCATGGCAAGGGAGCCGACATGGGCGCGGCCTTTGGCAGCGGCACTTCCGGCAGCCTGTTTGGCGCCAGCGGCAGCGCGAACTTTTTGTCCCGTACCACCGCAGTGCTCGCAACGGTGTTTTTCGTCTGCACTTTGGGATTGGCCTATTTTGGCAATATCCGCACCAGCAGCGAAGGCAGCAGTGTGTTGCAGTCGACAGCGGCTGGTGTACCGGCCGCCACCGCTTCGGCGCCGGCTGCACCGGCCTCGGGCGCGGCATTGATCCCGTCCAAATAAGGGGTCGGGAATTGCCCCCGTCGCCCCGGTCGCAATGGAAAGTCAGGGTAAACTCTGACAGGTCTGGAAAGCCAATACCGCAAGGTTCCTCATGCAATCCGGACAGGTGAATGCCGCCGTCGTGGTGAAATTGGTAGACACGCTATCTTGAGGGGGTAGTGGCGAAAGCTGTGCGAGTTCGAGTCTCGCCGACGGCACCACAATAACGAATACCGCCCCTGCTTTGATTGGACGGTCGAAAACGGTAATCTCAAGCTCCCGATGAATCTTGATCAGTACCTTCCCGTCCTGTTGTTCATACTGGTTGGTGTCGCTGTCGGTGTGATTCCGCAGGTAATCGGATATGTCCTGGGGCCGAATCGGCCGGATGCGGCGAAGAACTCACCCTACGAGTGCGGTTTCGAGGCCTTCGAAGACGCGCGCATGAAGTTCGATGTGCGGTATTACCTCGTTGCCATCCTGTTCATCCTGTTTGATCTGGAGATCGCATTTCTCTTTCCATGGGCAGTGGCGCTGAAGGACATTGGCGCAGTGGGTTTTTGGTCCATGATGGTCTTTCTCGGCATCCTGATCGTGGGTTTTGCGTACGAGTGGAAAAAAGGCGCCCTGGATTGGGAGTAGTTCAATGATTGAAGGTGTATTCAAGGAAGGTTTTGCCACCACCAGTTACGACTCGGTCGTGAATTGGGCCAAGACGGGTTCGTTGTGGCCCATGACCTTCGGTCTCGCGTGTTGTGCCGTGGAAATGATGCATGCCGGGGCGGCGCGTTATGACCTGGAGCGGTTCAGCATGTTGTTTCGCCCCAGCCCACGGCAGTCGGATTTGATGATTGTGGCCGGCACACTGTGCAACAAGATGGCGCCGGCGCTACGCAAGGTGTATGACCAGATGAGCGAGCCTCGATGGGTCTTGTCCATGGGTTCGTGTGCCAATGGCGGCGGTTATTACCACTACAGCTATTCCGTGGTGCGCGGCTGCGACCGTATTGTTCCGGTGGACGTCTACGTCCCGGGATGTCCACCTACCGCGGAGGCGCTGGTGTACGGCATCATCCAGCTGCAGCAGAAGATCCGCCGCACCAACACCATTGCGCGGGCCTGAGGGGTCGATGTGAGCATTTTTGCCGTCAGTCCGGATGCGCTGAAAGACTCGGTAGTAGCTGCCCTTGGCACGCGGGTGCGCCATATTTCGGTGGCGCATGGTGAGGTCACGCTGGTGGTCGCGGCACCAGACTACCTTGAGGTGGCCACCTTGCTGCGCGATGCGCCGGGTTGCTGTTTTGAGCAGCTGATCGACCTGTGTGGCGTCGACTATTCGGAACATGCAGTGCGCGCGGCCGATGGGCCCCGCTACTGCGTTGTTTCACATCTGCTGTCGGTCAGCCTGAACCAGCGGCTGCGGCTCAAGGTGTTCGCTGAGGACGACGACGTGCCGGTGCTCGACTCGGTGACCAGCATCTGGAACTCGGCCAACTGGTTCGAACGCGAGGCCTTTGACCTGTTTGGAATCGTCTTCGAGGGCCACAACGACCTGCGCCGCATCCTGACCGACTACGGTTTCATCGGGCACCCGTTTCGCAAGGATTTCCCCACCACCGGCCATGTCGAGATGCGTTATGACGCCGAGCAAAAACGTGTGATCTACCAGGGCGTGACGATAGAGCCTCGGGAAATCACGCCGCGCATTGTGCGCGAAGACAAGTACGGGGGTGGGCACTGATGCAGGTGACTTTGGCGGTATCTGCGTGGCTTCACCATGGCTGAGATAAAGAACTACACGCTCAACTTCGGTCCCCAGCATCCGGCGGCGCACGGCGTCTTGCGCCTGGTGCTGGAGCTGGATGGCGAAGTGGTACAGCGCGCCGATCCACATATCGGGCTGTTGCACCGTGCTACCGAGAAACTGGCCGAGAGCAAGACCTACATCCAATCGCTGCCGTACATGGACCGTCTCGACTATGTGTCGATGATGGCCAATGAGCAGGCCTACTGTCTGGCGATAGAAAAACTGCTGCAGGTTGATGTGCCGTTGCGCGCGCAGTACATCCGGGTCATGTTCGCCGAGATCACGCGACTGTTGAACCACCTGATGTGGCTTGGCGCGCACGGCTTTGATTGCGGTGCGATGAATATCCTCATCTACTGTTTTCGCGAGCGCGAGGCTCTGTTTGACATGTACGAGGCGGTGTCGGGCGCCCGTATGCATGCCGCCTACTTCCGCCCCGGCGGCGTGTATCGCGATCTGCCCGACGTCATGCCGCAGTACCAGGTCAGCAAGATCAAGAACGCGCGGGCGATAGCGCAGCTCAATGAAAACCGCCAGGGTTCCTTGCTGGATTTCATCGCCGACTTCTGCAAGAACTTTCCGGGGCAGGTGGACGAGTACGAAACTCTGCTGACGGACAACCGCATCTGGAAACAGCGCACGGTCGGCATCGGCGTGGTCACGCCGGAACGCGCCCTGAACCTGGGATTCACCGGCGCGATGCTGCGCGGATCCGGCGTGGCGTGGGACCTGCGCAAGAAGCAGCCTTACGACGCCTACAGCCTGATGGACTTTGACATTCCGGTCGGCAAGACCGGAGACTGCTACGACCGTTACCTGGTCCGGGTGGCCGAGATGCGGCAAAGCAATCGCATCATCGGGCAGTGCATCGACTGGCTACGCGCCAATCCGGGGCCGGTGATCACCAGCAACCACAAGGTGGCGGCTCCATCGCGAGAAGCCATGAAGTCGAACATGGAGGAGTTGATCCACCACTTCAAGCTGTTTACTGAAGGTTTCCATGTGCCTGCGGGAGAGGCCTATGCGGCAGTCGAGCACCCCAAGGGTGAGTTCGGCATCTACATCGTGAGCGACGGCGCCAACAAACCCTACCGGCTGAAAATCCGGCCTCCGGGCTTCGCACACCTGGCAGGCATGGACGAGATGGCGCGTGGCCACATGATTGCCGATGCGGTGGCGATCATCGGGACCATGGACATTGTGTTTGGGGAGATCGACCGATGATTTCGGACGCTGCGCTGGCGCGTTTTGCCAAGGAAGTGGCCAAGTACCCGGCTGACCAGAAACAGTCGGCAGTCATGGCCTGTCTGGCCATCGTGCAGCAGGAACTGGGCTTTGTGAGCGTGGAGAGCGAGCAGTTGGTGGCGAATTATCTGGGCATGGCGCCCATCGCGGTGCATGAAGTGACGACGTTCTACAACATGTACAACCAGCGCAAGGTCGGCAGGTACAAGCTCAATGTCTGCACCAACCTGCCATGCCAATTGCGCGACGGAGCCAAGGCCTTGCACCATCTGGAACACAAACTGGGCATCACGATGGGTCAAACCACGGCCGACGGTCTTTTTACCTTGCAGCAAAGTGAATGCCTCGGCGCCTGTGCCGACTCCCCGGTGATGCTGGTGAATGATCGCACCATGTGCAGTTTCATGAGCAACGACAAGCTGGACCAACTGGTCGACGCCCTCAAGGCGGCGGAGGCTTCATGATGAATGTCGACAACATACTGGCGCAGTACCAGGCCACCGGTGCGCAATCCTGTTTTCATGACCGCCATCTGAGCCCGCAGATTTACGCCGGCCTGACCGGTGGGAACTGGCGACTACACGACTACCAGGCGCGTGGAGGTTATGCCGCACTGCGCAAGATCCTGGCCGCCGACGGTGGCGAGGGCCTGACGCAAGACCAGGTGATCGCGACCGTCAAGGAGTCCGCGTTGCGTGGGCGCGGTGGCGCCGGGTTTCCAACCGGCCTGAAGTGGAGCTTCATGCCGCGCCAGTTCCCGGGCCAGAAGTACCTGGTCTGCAATTCAGACGAGGGCGAGCCAGGAACCTGCAAGGACCGCGACATCCTGGAGTTCAACCCGCATATCGTGATCGAGGGCATGGTGATTGCCGCCTACGCCATGGGGATCTCGGTGGGCTACAACTACATCCACGGCGAAATATTCAAGACCTACGAGCGGTTCGAGGAGGCGTTGGAAGAGGCCCGCGCCGCCGGTTTTCTCGGTGACCAGATTCTTGGCAGCAAGTTCAGCTTCCAGTTGCATGCGGCGCACGGTTTTGGCGCCTACATCTGCGGTGAAGAAACCGCGCTGCTGGAGTCGCTTGAAGGCAAGAAGGGCCAGCCGCGCTTCAAACCGCCGTTTCCGGCCAGTTTTGGCATGTATGGCAAACCGACCACGATCAACAACACGGAAACATTCGCGGCCGTGCCGTGGATCATTCGCAATGGTGGGGCCGCTTACCTGGCTTGTGGCAAACCGAACAACGGTGGAACCAAGATCTATTCCGTCAGTGGCGACGTCGAGCGGCCTGGCAACTACGAAGTGCCGATGGGCACACCCTTTGCCAAACTGCTCGAGTTGGCTGGCGGCGTGCGCAGCGGGCGGCAGCTCAAGGCCGTGATTCCGGGCGGGTCTTCCGCCCCCATCCTGACGGCTTCGGTGATGATGGATTGCACGATGGATTACGACTCCATCGCCAAGGCTGGCTCGATGCTGGGTTCCGGTGCGGTGATCGTGCTGGACGACAGCCGTTGCATGGTGAAGTCGCTGCAGCGCTTGAGCTATTTTTATATGCACGAGTCGTGCGGCCAATGCACGCCGTGCCGTGAGGGTACTGGCTGGTTGTCGCGTATGGTGGACCGCATCGAAAACGGGCAGGGCCGCTCCAGTGACATGGATCTGCTGAACTCGGTCGCCGACAATATCCAGGGCCGCACCATCTGTGCGCTGGGTGATGCAGCCGCCATGCCGGTGCGCGCCATGATCAAGAACTTCCGCGCGGAATTCGAGTACCACGTAGAACACAAGACCTGCATGGTTCCCGCGTATGTCTAGGACCCCATGCCCGTGGCCATGTGCATTTCGCCGTCCCTGGGATGGGCTGATCTTTGTCGGGGCGGCCCGGCAAACGGCCGTTTGATCGGGTAACAGAACATGCTAGAGATCGAACTGGACGGGCGCAAGGTGGAGATTGTCGAAGGCAGCATGATCATGCATGCAGCTGACAGCGTCGGCACCTATATCCCGCATTTTTGTTATCACAAGAAGTTGAGCATCGCGGCCAACTGCCGCATGTGTCTGGTGGATGTGGAGAAAATGCCCAAGCCGATGCCGGCCTGTGCGACACCCGTGACGCAGGGCATGATCGTCCGCACCAAGAGTGAGAAAGCGATCCGCGCGCAGCAGTCGGTGATGGAGTTCCTGCTCATCAACCATCCGCTGGACTGTCCGATCTGTGACCAGGGTGGTGAATGCCAGTTGCAGGATCTGGCTGTCGGGTATGGCGGCTCCAGCTCGCGCTACGAAGAAGAAAAACGCGTCGTGTTCCACAAGGACGCCGGCCCGCTGATTTCGATGGAGGAGATGAGCCGCTGCATTCATTGTACCCGCTGTGTGCGTTTTGGCCAGGAAGTGGCGGGCGTGATGGAGCTTGGCATGTCGCACCGCGGCGAACATGCGGAGATCGAAACCTTCGTCGGGCAATCGGTGGATTCCGAGTTGTCGGGCAACATGATCGACATCTGCCCGGT
>JANOTG010000502.1:0-6400 GCA_031416215.1 Betaproteobacteria bacterium | reverse complement strand
GCCGTTTGAACACGTCCTGCGCATCGTCAAACCGGCTCGTGCCACGGATAGAAACCCAAAAACGCGATCTGAGTGGTGGATGTTCGAACGCCCGAGACTGGAAATGCGCAATGCCATAGCAATCATCCCGCGTTTTGTCGTGACACCGGTCGTGGCAAAGCATCGCGTTTTCACCTGGCGCGCAAGTCCCACTCTTGCAATGAATTTGCTGGACATCACAGCCCGCGCCGACGACACCACCTTCGGCATCCTGCACAGCCGCTTCCACGAACTCTGGTCTCTGCGCATGTGTACCTGGCTGGGAGTCGGCAACGACCCCCGCTACACTCCCACCACCTGCTTCGAAACCTTCCCCTTCCCCGCCGGCCTGACGCCCGCTGACACGGCGCACCAGCGCACCGAAGAGGTGGACGGCGGCGCCCGCATCCCCGCTGAACTGGCCCCAGCCTCGGGCGCCTTGCGCGCGCACGCCATCGGCATCGCCACTGCCGCGCACCGCCTCAACACCTTGCGCGAAGCCTGGCTCAACCCGCCCGAGTGGACCCACCGCGTACCCGAAGTCATCCCGCTCGGCATGGCCAGCTCACCCTACCCCGACCGCGTCGAGCCGCGTCCCGGGCTGGACGAGGCAGACCAAAAGGCCTTGCAGCAACGCACCCTGACCAAGCTCTACAACCAGCGCCCCGCCTGGCTGGCCATGGCCCATGCACAACTAGACGCCGCTGTGGCTGCCGCGTACGGATGGCCCGACTACACACCGGCAATGGCGGACGACGAGATTTTGCGGCGACTATTGGCGCTGAACCTGGAGCGGGCCGGTACGAACTGAACCGCATCATGAGCGGCTGCCGAGGCGATTGCACCGCCACGAGCGAAACATCAATGCCCAAGCGGCTATCGTTGACGGATCGCCGACCACGCCCGGCTGATTCAGCCGATGAACAGATACATCTGGAAAATACTTCCAACGTTAACCAAATAGGTTAAAATTCATGCATGGAAAAGGGCTCGCCCCACTACAAAATTGCTCGTGTCAGGCTCATGATCCAAGCTGTTTCTTTCAAGGAGCTATGAGTATGAAATGCCCCACATGCGGTGCCGCAAATCTGATTCACGACACACGTGACCTGCCCTACGCATACAAGGGCGAGGTCACCATGCTCCCGCAAGTGACAGGTGACTTTTGCCCAGCCTGCGACGAATCCGTGCTTGACCTGCAGCAATCCCGTCGGACCATGGATTTGATGAACGAATTCAATCGCCAGGTGAACTCAGCCATCGTCGATCCAGCATTCATCGCGGGTGTCCGCAAGAAGCTCGCCCTTGACCAGCGCGAGGCTGCCGAGATTTTCGGCGGCGGCGTCAATGCATTCTCGCGTTATGAAACCGGCAAGACCAAGCCCCCCTTGGCCTTGGTCAAATTGCTCAAAGTCCTGAATCGGCACCCGGATCTGCTGGCCGAAGTACGGGCGGCGTGATGCCTTGGTATCGCGGCTGCACAATGCTGTCGGCTACGATCACCCATTGCAAATTGTGAAGAGCATGCCGGGACCGGGGCGCGCACTCCAAGACTCTTTCCTCACCTACGGCCTCAATCCATGACCTACTGCGTCGCCATCAAACTCAATGCCGGGCTGGTTTTTCTGTCCGACTCGCGCACCAACGCCGGGCTGGACCAGATCAGCACCTTTCGCAAAATGATCGTGTATGAGCGACCGGATGACCGCTTCATGGTGCTGCTGTCGGCCGGCAACCTGAGCATCGCGCAGTCGGTGCGCGAGATCCTGCAGGTCGAGCACCTCAAGGAATCACCCGACAGCGAGCCGATCACGATCTGGAACGCCAAGAGCATGTTCGACGCAGCGCGTGTGCTGGGCTCGGCCATCCGCCACGTGCACGATCGTGACGCGGCGTCGCTGCAGCACGCCGGGGTGGACTTCAACGTCTCCCTGATCTTCGGTGGCCAGATTCAGGGTGAAGGCATGCGGCTGTTTCAGGTCTACTCGGCCGGCAACTTCATCGAGGCTACGCCCGAGACGCCGTACTTCCAGGTTGGCGAATCCAAGTATGGCAAGCCTGTGCTGGATCGCGTGATCACACCCGAAACACCACTGGACGAGGCTGCCAAGTGTGCCCTGGTATCGATGGATTCCACCCTCAAGTCCAACCTCTCGGTCGGCCTGCCGCTGGATCTGGTGGTGTACGAGGTGAACCGTTACCAGACCGACAAGGTGGTGTGTATCGACGAGAACAGCCCGTATTTCAAGATGATGCACAACAACTGGGGCAAGAAACTGCGTGAGGTATTCGACAGCATCGAAGATCCGATGTGGAAGGGTGAGCAGACCGACGTGCCGCTGATGGTCGATGGCCAGCGCAACAAACCCCTGCGCAAGATCACGACAGCACAGGAAAAGCTGATCTGACAACCGGGCGCCGCCTCACGCGGCCCAGCTCACCTTGCCGCTCCAGGCCGTGGCGAGCACCACCAGGCCGAAGGCGATGCGGTACCAGGCGAAGACCACAAACGTGTGGGTCGCGATGTAGCGCAACAGCCAGCGTATACACAACCAGGCGCTGACAAACGAGAACAGCAGACCCACCGCAAACATCGGCACATCCGAGGCCGACAACAGCGCGCGCTCCTTGAACAGGCTGTATACACCCGCGCCAATCAGGGTGGGACTGGCCAGGTAGAACGAAAAATCGGTGGCGGCCTTGCGTGACAACCCGAGCAACATGCCGCCGATGATGGTGGCGCCGCTGCGACTGGTGCCAGGAATCATCGCCAGGCATTGCACCAGCCCGACCTTGAGTGCGTCCAGCCCGGACATCTGATCAACGTCCTGGATGCGCGGCGCTGTTGCCACCCGCGCCTGGCGCCGCTCGGCCCACAGGATGATGAAGCCGCCCACGATGAAGGCGCCGGCCACCACAGTGGGCGTGAACAGGTGCTCTTTGATAGCCTTGCCAAACAACAAACCCAGTGCCACCGCTGGCAAGAAAGCTACCAGGACATTGGCAGCGAAACGCTGGGCGCGTCGCTGGTTTGGAAGAGCCACGATGGTCTCCCGGATCTTTTGCCAATAAACGATGATCACCGCCAGGATGGCGCCGGTCTGGATGGCAATGTCAAACACCTTGCCCCTGGCATCGTCCAGACCCAGCAGGGCACCCGCCAGTATCAGATGGCCGGTGCTGGAGATCGGCAAGAACTCGGTCAGGCCTTCGACCACCCCCATCACGGCCGCCTTGGCCAACAAGACTAGATCCACAAACACTCCCTTGGTGATGGCGGATTATCACCGCCACCCCGGCTTGCTTTATTCGTAGCGCAGGGCCTGAATGGGGAGCAATTTCGACGCCCGCCGCGCTGGATAGAAGCCAAAAAACACGCCCACAAAACCCGAAAACCCCACTGCCAGCGCAATGCTGGACAGGGTCATCGTCACCTGCCAGCCGGCAAAGTTTCCTACCGCCCAGGTGGCCATGGCGCCGAGCAGCACACCGATGGCGCCACCGATCAGGCTCAGGGTCACAGCCTCGATCAGAAACTGCGTCAGGATGTCGCGGCCGCGTGCACCGACCGCCATGCGCAGCCCGATCTCGCGCGTGCGCTCGGTCACACTCACCAGCATGATGTTCATGATGCCGATGCCACCGATGATCAGGCTGATGCCGGCCACCGCCGCCAGCAGCAGCGTCATGACACGGCTGGAGGCCTCCTGCGCCTGCAGTATCTCGGTCAGGTTGCGGATGGAAAACGGGTCGTCGGCATTCGGCTGCACCTTGAAGCGCTGGCGCAGCAGGTCCTTGATGTTGTCCTCGGCCGCCTTCATGCTCTGGCCTTCCTTCACCTTGACGCTGATCGAGCCGATACGCTTGAACTTGGCACCCGCTCCGCCCTGGACGCGATTGCGGTAGGTGCTGATCGGCAGCATGATCACATCATCCTGGTCCTGGCCCAATGAATTCTGGCCCTTCTTGGACAACAGACCGATGATGGTGACTGGCACCTTCTTGATCCGCACCACCTGGTCCAGCGGATCCGCCTCGCCAAACAGCTCGCGCGCCGCAGTCTGGCCGATGATCGCCACTTTTGCCGACCCGGCGATTTCGGCCGCCTCGAACAGGCGCCCGGATTCCAGCGCCCACTCGCGCGCCTCCAGGTAATCGTTGGTGGTGCCGAAGACGCTGGAGCTCCAGTTGGCATTGCCCGCAACCAGCTGCGCGCCGGTGCGCAGCGTCGGCGCCGCCACCTGCACCTCGGGCACGTCCACGGCAATCGCCAGCGCGTCTTCCTCCGTCAACGACTGACCGGTCTGTGCACCAAACCGCACACCACCCTGCGACAGGCTTCCCGGCAAAACCAGCATGATGTTGGAGCCCAGACCTTTCATCTGGTCCTGCACCCGGTTGGTCGCGCCCTGGCCGACGGCGATCATGGTGATCACCGCCGCCACGCCGATGATGATGCCCAGCATGGTGAGAATGCTGCGCAGCGTATTGGCCGCCAGGGCGCGCAGGGCACTACGCAGGGCCGCCAGGGCATTCATGCCGCGGCTCCCGCAGCGAGTTGCGTGGCAGCCCCCGTGGCCTGCCATTGCGACGGGCTTTCGTGCTCGTGATCCTGCACCATCAGCCCGTCCTTGAACACGATCTTGCGCCGGGCCCAGGCGGCGATGTCGTTCTCGTGCGTCACCAGCACCACCGTCAGGCCTTGCGCGTTGAGGTCGCGCAGCAGCCGCATGATGTCCTCGCTGGTCTGCGAATCGAGGGCGCCAGTCGGCTCGTCCGCCAGAATCAACTGGGGCTTGTTGACCAGCGCCCGGGCGATGGCCACCCGCTGCTGCTGACCACCGGACAACTCGGACGGGGTGTGGGAAAAGCGGTCTGCCAGGCCCACCTGGCGCAGCGCTGCCATCGCGCGCTCACGGCGCGACGCAGCATGGATGCCGGCGTAGACCATCGGCAACTCGACATTCTCCAACGCACTGGTGCGCGGCAGCAGGTTGAATTGCTGGAACACAAAACCGATGCGGCGATTGCGGATCGACGCCAGCTGGTCACCCAGCATGCCCTGCACCGCTTCACCCGCGAGCTGGTACTCGCCCGTCGTCGGCAAATCCAGGCAACCCAGAATATTCATCAGCGTCGACTTGCCCGAGCCCGACGCCCCCATGATCGCGACAAAATCGCCTTCCGCGATATCCAGCGACACGCCGCGCAGGGCGTGCACGGTCTGGTCACCCATGACATAACTCTTGGTGATGTTGGTCGCCCGGATCAGCTTGGTCACCGTAAGGTCCTGTGTGTCTTAGAACGGCAAACGCGGGCCGGCCGGTGCGCGGCCCGGTGTCGCGGCAGCGCCAGTGCCAGGCTGTATACCCACGATCACCAACGCCCCCTCCTTGAGCTCGGCCGCATTCGGTGCATTCGCTGCCACCAGCAGTTCCGTGCTGCTGCCGTCCGTGATGCCGAGCCGTACATTGAATGCTTTGGGTTTTCCGTCTTCGCCCATCAGGTAAATACGGCCACGGGTATTGGTGCGGGCACCGGCCTCGGCCAGCAAGGCGGCGTATTTGGTTTTTTGCTCGACACTGAGCAGGTCGGCCACCTTGGCCCGCAGGTCCGCCAGTATGCGGTCGCGTGCCTTCGGGCGTTCCTCGGCAGCCAGGTCGCGCAGCGCCATGAACTTGGGTCGGGAGTCGGCAAAAATGGCATCGACCTTGGCGGTCTGGTCTGCCGTCAATTGCAGCTCGCCCACCAGGCGGTTGCGAAACTCGCCCAATGCGCCACCACCGCCGCCGCCCACGGCCGGAGCAGCAGGCGCTGCCGCGCGTGCGGCGGGAGCTGCGGGTTGACCGGCAGCCGGTGAACCTGTCGCAGCACTGGCGCCGCTGGCGATCGCCGCCGCAGCTCCCGCGCCACCTGCTGCGCCGGGTCGGGGGGCGGCGCTGCCTGGTGCGCTGGCACCGCCTGCGGCTGCGGCAGTGGTCGCCCGTGCCTGCATCTGCTCGTAGACCGCGCGCTGGCTGGGGTTGAGCATGGCATGGATACGCTGCTGCATCTCCTGCATCAGCTTGGCACGCACCGGGGCGCGCTCCGCCTCTGCCAGATCACGCATGGCCATGAACCGGGGACGCATGTCGGCGCTGATGGCATCGAGCTTGGCCTGCTGGTCCTGATCCAGTTGCAAACCGCTGACCAGGCGTTCGCGCAATGCCGCCGGGCCACCACCCTGCGCTGCGCCAGTGGTCTGGGCGTGGGCGTTCGAGAACCAGGACCAGCCGCTGGCGTCGCCGGTGGTCGTGCCCGAGGCCGCACCTGCCGCCCCGGAGGCAGCACCCGCCGCCGCAGACGCCGCGCCAGCGGGCGGCTCGACACCGGCAATTCGCAT
>JANOTG010000501.1:0-3699 GCA_031416215.1 Betaproteobacteria bacterium | reverse complement strand
TGGTGCGCAAAACTGATCTGCACCTGCACTTGCTCGCGGCTCGCGACCCGGCCATGGAAACCCCAGCAGTTGTCGATGATGCGGTGCATCAGGCGGTGGTTCTCCTGCGAGATCGGCCAGGCAAACTCACGCCCCACGACGTAATGCGACAGGTCGCCGGTGAGCCGCAGATCCGGAAAACGGTCCAGCAGACGCAGCGTGAAAAACAGGTCCGTCGTCATCCGGTCGCGGTGTGTCTCCATGTGTACATCAACGCCGGCTTTGCGGCCGAGTTCCAGCCACCCCTCGATCAAGGGCACACATTCGGCCACGGTGTGCGGACGCACATCGGCCTGCAGATTCACATGGTCGGCGCCAAACTCCGCCACGTGGTGCAAGATCGGCTCCAGGTCAGCCACGGTCTTCGGATAACACTGGGCCTGCCAGCTCAGACCCCATTCACGCAGTCGCCCGGTGACCTCGCGCACATACTCGCGGTCAAAAAAACGCACGTCGGCACCGTCGAACCCGGCCGTATGGATCATGTCGAGCTTGGTGTCCAGCGACCACTCGGCACCGTCGGGCCGGCGCCGCTCCATCGCCCACATCGACTGGTAGACCTTCAGTTGCTGCATCAGGAGGGCACCGGCGCGGCTTCTTCTGCGTCCTTGAAGAAGCGCGTTCCCAGGTCGCGCTGGTTCTCGTAGATCGAGCCCTGGTTGGGCGCCGACGGATACGGCAGGCGCACCGGCACGGCGGTCATGCGGGGCTCCAGCGTGTCCGTGCCACTGACCAGTTGCGCGGTCCACGGCTCCCACGCAGTCGGTGGGTGGATCAGCGGCCAGGCGTCCGCCGCACGGTATTGGTGCAGCAGGAAGCGCCGCGGCTTGCCCGATACATTGGCCGACGAGCCGTGCAACAGGCGCACGTGGTGCACGGTGATCGAGCCGGCTTTGCCGGTACACATGACCGCCTTGGAAAAATCGATACCACTGGTGGCGGGGTCGATGCCGCCGACAAAATGCCCCTTGGCGTGGTGGTCGTAGATCGGGCCGGTGTGGCTGCCGGGTAACACCAGCATGGAGCCGTTGTCCTCGGTGAAGTCATCCACCATGATGCCGACCGCCGCCAGATCGTCATTGGTGTGCGGGTAGAAGGCCCAGTCCTGGTGCCACTCCACCGGCGAGCCGAAACCGGCCGCTTTCAGGTTGAGCTTGGACAGATCGAAGCGTACGTTCGGGCCCCAAAGACGCTGCAGCACGGCGACGATCCTGGGATGACGCACCATGCTGGCATACAGCGGGTGCTGCAGGTGCGGCGTCTTGATGCGCCGCAGCCGGGGTTGCGCAGCGCTGTGGCCAGGCTCCAGATCAAACACATCGGTGTGCGCGCTGACCTTGCGCGATGCCTCTACAAACTCTTGCGTCACCCGCTGCAGGTTGGCCACTTCATCGGCCGACAACACATCGGGTACGACGATGTATCCGTCGCGCTGGTAACGCGCCACATCCTGGTCACTGATCATGATGTCTCCTTGGTCGCCTGCCGGGCTGTCGCACTGTCGGGGAAATAGTGGCGCCCACCGTTGACGCGCCATGACTATTACATTAGTATAAAACTGTCGATGTGGCAATAGTCCTCGGCGCGTGATTGCAAAACAACCGGCTGCGACCGCAGACAACCACAACGGAGATATACATGACCATCTCGAGACGCAAGCTTCTGGGTTACGGCGCTGCCAGCGCACTGGCCGCCCCGGCGATCACGCGTGCGCAGGCCGCACCGATCCGCCTGGTTTTTTCGCACCACGTTCCCACCACACACCTGCTGCACCGCACCACCGAAACCTACGCCACCCGGGTTCGCGATGCGACCAACGGTCAGGTCACCATCGACATCCGGCCCGCCTCGCAGTTGTTCAACCTGCGCACCTCGGCCGAAGCCTTGCAACTCGGCACGCTGGACATGTGCTGGAGTGACCTGGGTACATTGGCCAACTGGCAACCGCACCTGGGTTTTGTCTCCATGCCTTTCCTGTTCAACGACTTCGAGCATGTCAAGCGGGTGCTCTACGGTCCGGCTGGTCGGCAGGTGTCCGAGGTTGCCAAAGACGCGCTGGGCGTCGAGATCCTGTCGTTGGGTGCGTCGGGCTTCCGGGTCTTCCTGTCCAAGAAGGCGATTCACAAAGCCGATGACGTGCGCGGCATCAAACTGCGCGTGCCCGAGATTCCGACCTGGGTGGCGATGGCACGGGCCATGGGCGCAAACCCGACGCCTATCCCCGCGGGCGAGATCTACACTGCCTTGCAGACCGGTGTTGTCGACGCCATCGAGGTACCGGCCGACTTCATCATTTCCTCGAAGGCCTACGAGGTCGCCGGTTTCGCCACCCGCACGCACCATATCTTCACCGAGGTGTCGATGATGGCCAGCGCGAAAAAACTCGCGACCTTGCCGGCCAATGTGCAAAAGGTGATTCGCGACGAAGCCGTGCGCTCCGTGCAAAGAGACATGTGGGACGCCAATATCGCCGAGCAGACCACGGCCTGGAACGAGCTGGCGGGTCGCGTCAAGGCGGATGCCACGCCTGACATCGAGAGTTTCCGCGCCAAGATGGGTCCGGTGTTGACCGACTTCGTGGCCAAGACCGGTCCCAAGGGCAAGGCGCTGATTGACGCAGCCCAGGCCGCGGCCCGGGGCTGACACGGATGCCGAATGCACCCGCGGGCCAGCAGCATGGCCCGCCCACCGGCTTGATGGCCGGCCGGTTCGACGCGTTTGCACGCGGCCTCGGCGGCACGCTCAAGGCCCTCTCGGCAGCATTGCTGGCAAGTTATTTCGTGCTGGTGCTGCTGCAGGTGTTTTTTCGTTATGTTCTCAACGAGTCGCTATTCTGGGCCGAGGAGCTGGTGCGTGGCCTGCTGGTCTGGGGCGTGCTGATCAGCTCGGCGCTGGTGGCGGGCTCACGTGGCCATATCCGGATCGAGGTGCTGGAACTGATTTTGCCGCCGGCCGGCAAACGTATCGTGGTGTGGATCGCCGACGCCCTCACGATCGGCTTTTGCCTCCTGCTGCTGTGGGCCGCCATCGAGTTGATGAACCGTACCTGGTTGCAGCAGTCACCCACCCTCGAAGTCCCCAAATGGACGGTCTACATGGCGCTGGCAGCTGGCGCCGGCATTGAAGCCTTGTTGACACTGTTGACCTGGAAACGCCGGCTCCCGGCGGAACACGCGGTAGACCCGACCTTATGACGATCAGCTGGATGCTCGGGCTGTTCTGCGTCTTCATGGTGCTGGGCATGCCTATCGGTTATTGCATGGGCCTGGCTGCCATCCTGGCCATCCTGATCGACGGCCAGTTGCCAGTGCTGATACTGGCGCAGCAGTACTACGAGGCGCTGGACAATTTTTCGCTTCTGGCGGTGCCGCTGTTTGTGCTGGCCGGCGAACTGATGAGTGTGGCCGGCATCACCGAACGCCTGGTCAACATGTCGCGCGCCTTGATCGGGCACGTCCGCGGCGGCCTGGCACAGGCCAACATCCTGACCAACATGTTCATGGGTGCCATCTCGGGATCGGCCCTGGCCGACCTGACGGCCATCGGCTCGATCATGATCCCGGCCATGAAGCGCGAAGGCTACAAACCAGCCTTTGCGGTGGCCGTGACGGCCTGTGCAGCCATGATGGCGCCCATCATTCCTCCCAGCATCATTGCGGT
>JANOTG010000500.1:0-1988 GCA_031416215.1 Betaproteobacteria bacterium | reverse complement strand
TCAGCGGATATGCATCGGGGCCAGCGGGCGAGACTGGGAAACCAGACGGACCACGCAATCAAGGCCGGATATAAGGACGCAGCCGACTTCTTCGCAACACAACGCAAATTCTTCTTGCTACCCGGGAGGCATCCATATAAGACAACCATGGCACAACGTATCCTCACCACCCACGTAGGCAGCCTGCCCCGGCCCGAACGTGTGGTGACCCAGCTGTTCGCGCAGGACAGCGGCATGAACTATGACGCCGCCGAGTTCGACCGCACCATGGCCGCCGAGGTGGCTGAGGTGGTGGCGCGCCAGGCCAAGTCGCAGGTCGACGTGGTGAGCGACGGCGAGATGAGCAAGATCTCGTATGCCACCTACATCCGGCATCGCTTGACGGGTTTTGAGCTCGGCGAGATGCCGCGCGCTGTGCCACGTGACCTGGACGACTTCCCGGATTTCAAGGAACGCCTGGCGAAACTCGGCGCCACACCCAAATACCAGCGCCCGATCTGTACCGGCCCGATTGCGGTGAAGGACCTGAGCGGCCTGCACAAGGACATCGCGAATTTGCAGGCGGCCTGCGCCGCCGCCGCCGCGCCGGGTCAGCCGCCGCTGCGGGCCTTCATGAACAGCGCCTCACCGGGCGTGATCGCGGTGTTCCAGCCCAACAAGTATTACGCCAGCACCGAGCTCTACCTGCAGGCGCTGGCCGACGCGATGGCGACCGAATACGAGGCCATTGTGGCGGCCGGGCTCGACCTGCAGATCGATGCGCCGGATCTCGCCATGGGCCGGCATATCAAGTTTCGCGATGTGGACGATACCGAATTCCTGCGCAATGCGAACCTGCAGGTTGAGGCACTCAACCACGCGCTGCGCAAGGTGCCGGCCGAGCGCATTCGCATGCATGTGTGCTGGGGCAACTACGAAGGCCCGCACCACCATGACATCGGCCTGGAGAAGATCCTGGGCGTGGTGCTGAAGGCCAAACCGGCCACGGTGCTGTTCGAAGGCGCGAACCCGCGCCATGCGCACGAATGGGAGGTGTGGGCCCGGGCCGGCAAGGCGGGCCAGATACCGGAGCACAAGATTCTGGCGCCGGGCGTGCTGGACACGGTGAACAATTTCATCGAACACCCCCGTCTGATCGCACAGCGCTTGCTCACCTATGCCAACATCGTCGGGCGCGAGCGCGTGATGGCGGCCACCGACTGCGGCTTCGGCACCTTCGCCGGTTTTGGCGCCATCCACCCGCCGATCTGCTACGCCAAACTGGCCAGCATGGCCGAAGGCGCGGCGATGGCCAGCGCCGAGTTGTGGCCATGAACCAGCCGGACCACCAGCGCCCGCTGGACACCTGCCTGCCGCAGATGCTGCACGACGGCAAACGCCTGCGCGGCATCTTCAATGGCATCCCGTCGCCGGCGATCGTAGAGATGTGCGCCTACGCCGGTTTTGACTTCCTGATTGTGGACAACGAACACGGCAGCGCGAGCCTGGAAACGACCGAGAACCTGTTGCGCGCGGCGCGTGCCAGCAGGCTGCCGGCCATCGTGCGTTGCCTGGAACACGACATCGCGCGCACCTTGGATATCGGCGCCTCGGGGGTACAGATCCCCATGGTCAACACCGCCGCACATGCCCGCGCGCTGGTGCAGCGCGTCAAGTACCCCTTGCCGGCCGGTGCCAGCGGCATCAGCGGCCAGCGCGGCAGCGCGTTCTCCACCCGCGCCGCCGGCTACGGTGCCTTTGGCGGGCCCGCGCACACCAAGGCCAGCAATGAGGGCATCGTGCTGGTGGTGATGGTCGAGACACCCGAGGGTGTGGCCAACGCTGCCGAAATTGCCGCGGTCGACGGGGTCGATGCGGTTTTTGTCGGCCCCTACGACCTGGCCCACGCCATGGGTTGCGAGAACCGTTTTCAGGAGCCCGTCGTGCAGGCGGCCATCGAGCAGACGCTGCGCGCCGTGGCGGCGGCGGGCAAGTGCCCGGGTGTGCTG
>JANOTG010000499.1:0-9765 GCA_031416215.1 Betaproteobacteria bacterium | reverse complement strand
ATGCCGGTCGGCATCATCGCCAACAACGGCATCCTGTTCAGCGAATCCGCGCTCAAGGGCGCGCACTTCATCGAGTTGTGCTGCCAGCGCAAGGTGCCGCTGGTGTTCCTGCAGAACATCACCGGCTTCATGGTCGGGCGCAAGTACGAGAACGAGGGAATTGCGCGCAATGGTGCCAAGATGGTCACGGCCGTGGCCACTGCGGCCGTGCCCAAGTTCACCATCATCATCGGTGGCAGTTTTGGTGCCGGCAACTACGGCATGTGCGGGCGGGCCTATTCGCCGCGCTTTTTGTGGATGTGGCCGAATGCGCGCATCTCGGTCATGGGTGGTGACCAGGCCGCCGCAGTGCTGGCCACAGTGCGGCGCGACGGCATCGAGGGCCGCGGCGGCAGTTGGAGCATGGAAGAAGAAGAGGCATTCAAGGCGCCGATCCGCAGCCAGTACGAAGAACAAGGCCATCCGTATTTCGCCACTGCGCGATTGTGGGACGACGGCGTGATTGACCCGGCCGATACGCGCCGGGTGTTGGCACTGGGCCTGAGTGCGGCAGCCAACGCACCCATTCCCGAGACCCGGTTTGGCCTGTTCCGGATGTAATGGTGGCCCAAAGTCTCCGCATCCTGACCTTGGCCCGGGTGGCGCGGCAACCCGGCGTTGACGCGAAGCGCCTGGGGGTGGGCATTTGGTCCCGGGCCGACGAGATGGTGCTCTTGGTGGTCTGGCGCGTAGCCCCCTGAAACAGGATGGAGTACGTGCTCAATCTGTGGCAGAGCCTGGTCGGGCCGGCGGCTGGCGTGCTGGGTGGCGGCGCGCGCAGCATGGACATGCCAGCGTTGCTGGCGCTGGCGGCGGCGTTGGGCTGGGCCAGCGGCCTGCGCCTGTATGCGGTGTTGTTCATCGCCGGTTTCGCCGGCATGGCCGGATGGATGGAGTTGCCGCAGGGCCTGCAGGTGCTGCAGCATCCGGCCATGCTGGTGGCCAGCGGTTGCATGTTGTTTGTCGAATTTTTTGCCGACAAGATACCGGGGCTGGACAGCCTGTGGGACATGCTGCACTCCGTTATCCGCGTGCCCGGTGGTGCCTTGCTGGCGGCGGGTGTGTTTGGCGCCGACAACGCCACCATGGCGGTGGTTGGTGCGCTGATGGGCGGCACTCTGGCCGCCACATCGTTTGCCGGCAAGGCAACCACGCGCGCCGCCGTCAACACCTCGCCAGAACCGTTCTCGAACATCGCGGTCAGCCTGCTGGAGGACGGTCTGGTGGTCGGCGCGTTGTGGCTGGCCACGCAGCACCCGATGCTGTTCGGGATGGTGTTGGTGGTGATTCTGGTGTTGACGGTTCTGCTGACCATCGTATTGTTCCGGTTTTTGCAGGCCATACTGCGTCGCATCGGCGCCTGGCTCGGTCCTGCGGCGCCCCATTGAGGTACCCCCATGTTCAACAAGATATTGATCGCCAACCGCGGTGAGATCGCCTGCCGTGTGGCCGCCACGGCGCGACGCCTGGGTATCCGCACGGTCGCCGTCTATTCCGATGCCGATGCGCATGCGAAACACGTGGCGGCCTGCGACGAAGCGGTGTATGTCGGCGCCAATGCACCGAAAGACAGTTATCTGCGTTGGGAGCGCATCCTGGAGGCAGCGAAAGCCACGGGTGCCCAGGCGGTGCACCCTGGTTATGGCTTTTTGAGCGAGAACGAGGCCTTTGCGCTGGCCTGTGCCGCAGCCGGTGTGGTGTTCATCGGGCCGCCTGCGTCGGCCATCAAGGCAATGGGTCTGAAGGCGGAGTCCAAACGGTTGATGGCCGCCGCGGGTGTGCCTCTGGTGCCCGGCTACCACGCAGCCGATCAGGCCCCGGCGCTGCTCAAGGCGGAGGCGGCACGTATCGGTTATCCGGTGTTGATCAAGGCCAGTGCGGGTGGTGGCGGCAAGGGCATGCGTGCCGTGGACAAGCCGGAGGACTTCGAGGCTGCGCTGGCCTCCTGCCAGCGCGAGGCGATCAACAGCTTTGGCGACGACGCGGTACTGATCGAGAAATATGTACAACGACCGCGCCATATCGAGATTCAGGTGTTTGGTGACACCCTGGGCAACTGTGTTTATCTTTTCGAGCGCGACTGTTCGGTGCAGCGGAGACACCAGAAGGTGCTGGAAGAGGCGCCCGCACCCGGCCTGTCTGCCGCCATGCGCGCCGAAATGGGAGCCGCCGCCGTGGCGGCTGCCCGCGCCGTGCACTACGTGGGTGCGGGAACGGTCGAGTTCATCGTCGAGCAGCGCGACAACGGTGGCATGCAGTTCTTTTTCATGGAGATGAATACCCGTCTGCAGGTCGAACACCCCGTTACCGAGGCCATCACCGGGCTGGACCTGGTGGAGTGGCAACTGCGGGTGGCCAGCGGCGAGCCGCTGCCGCTGCGCCAGGACCAGTTGCGCATCAACGGCCATGCGATCGAGGCGCGTATTTGCGCCGAGAACCCGGACAACAACTTTCTGCCAGCCACCGGACATCTCGCCGTGTACCGCAAACCACCCGCCAGCAGCTTCGAGCGGGCAGACGGCGCGGTACGTTTCGACGATGGTGTGCGCGAGGGTGACACGATCTCGCCGTTTTACGATTCCATGGTGGCCAAACTCATCGTCCATGGTGACGACCGTGCGCAGGCGCTGGCGCGCCTTGACGCCGCGCTGGCCCAGACCCATATCGTCGGCCTGAACACCAACCTGCAATTCCTGCGTTATGTGGTGCGCAGCACATCGTTTGACCGGGCCAACCTGGATACCAGCCTGATCCAGCGTGAGCACGCTGCCGTGTTTCAGCAGGAGCCGGTTGGCCTGCCACTGGCGGTGGCCGTTGCAGTGGCCCACACCTTGTGCGAGGAGCGCCTGTCGGCCGACCCCGACCCGTTCGCACGGCGCGATGGATGGCGCGCGTTCGGCGTGGCCGTGCGCCGTTTTGGTTTCGAGTTTGGCGGAGTGCCGACGCAGGCGCTGCTCACCTACCAGCATGACGGCAGCCTGTCGCTGGAGGTCGCCGAGCACCAGGGCCTGTTGGCAGTCGCACGGGCCAATGCCGGCCTGGATGTGCAGTTCGCGGGCATGCGCAGCAGCGCTTTTGCCTACCGCCATGGTGACTGGATCCATGTTTTCACGCTGCAGGGCGCGACCAGAATCCTGGTTGTCGACCTGCTGGCGCACGCGGGTGATCAGCAATCGGAGGGTGGGCGCCTGACTGCGCCCATGCCAGGCAAGGTCCTGTCCTTCGCCGTCAAGAGTGGTGACAAGGTGCACAAGGGCCAGGCGCTGGCCGTGATGGAGGCCATGAAGATGGAACACACCATCGCCGCGCCCGCTGATGGTACGGTGGCCGAACTATTGTTTGCCCCGGGTGACCAGGTCGGCGAAGGCGCCGAGTTGTTGACCCTGCTGTCCTGACCTGACCATGCGTGTCTGCCTGTGTTATCCCGGTGTTGACCCGACGCCCTGGCTGGCCGGTCTGCGTGCCCAGCTGCCAACTGCCGACATCGTGGGTTGGGTGCCCGGAGCGCCGTTGGCCGACTATGGCGTGGTGTGGGCTCCTCACCAACAGTTTTTCGACCAGCAAACACGACTCAAGGCCGTATTCAATATCGGAGCTGGTGTAGACCGGCTGATGACACTGCAACTGCCCCCCGACCTGCCTGTGATCCGGCTTGACGACGCCGGCATGGCCGTGCAGATGGCAGAGTACGTGTGTCATGCGGTGGCGCGACATTTTCGTGAGTTCGGCGCCTACGACGCGCAGGCTCGCCAGGGCCGCTGGCAGCAGCGCCCGGCGCGGACTCGGTCCGAGTTCACGGTCGGCATCATGGGCCTGGGTGTGCTGGGTACGCGGGTGGCCGCAGCGCTGCGGATGTTTGATTACCCCCTCGTCGGTTGGAGCCGCAGCCCACGCAATCTCGACGGCATGCGGTGTTTTGCTGGCGCCGCAGGTCTGGGCGCATTTCTGGCCGGCACGCGCATCCTGGTATGCCTGCTGCCACTCACCCGCGACACCCGCGATATCCTGAACCAGGCCACGCTGTCGCAACTGCAGCATGGTGCCTATGTCGTGAATGTGGCGCGGGGGGACCTGCTGGTAGAGGACGACCTGCTGGCCCTGCTGGAGTGCGGCCAACTGGCCGGCGCCACGCTGGATGTTTTCCGCACCGAACCGCTGCCGCCAGAGCATCCCCTGTGGCGCCACCCGGCAGTGACTGTCACACCACACACTTCGGCACAGACGCTGGAGGCGGCCAGCATCACGCAGATCGCCGGCAAGATACTGGCGCTGGAGCGCGGCGAGCCGGTTTCGGGTATGGTTGATTTTTCCCGCGGTTATTGATGCGGTTACGAACAAGCGTCTAGGATTTACCATGCCACTCCCCACCCGAGTCAAACTGGTCGATGTCGGCCCGCGCGACGGATTGCAGAATGAAAAGCAGTTGGTGCCGGCCGACGTCAAGATCGCCCTTGTGCAGCGCCTGCAGGACGCCGGTGTTCGCGAGATCGAAGTCACCAGTTATGTCAGCCCGAAATGGGTGCCGCAGATGGCGGACAACGCCACCGTGATGGGCGGCATAACGCGCAAACCGGGTGTGCGGTATTCGGTGCTGGTGCCAAACATGCTGGGGTTCGAAGCTGCCATCGCCGGCCCACCGCAGCAGTGGCCGCATGAGATCGTGGTGTTCGCCGCTGCCAGCGAGTCATTCAGCCAGCGCAACATCAACTGCAGCATCACCCAGAGCATGGAGCGTTTTCGCCCGGTCGTGCAGGCGGCGCGTGACAAGGGCATTCATGTGCGTGGTGCCATGTCGTGCGTGGTGGGTTGCCCGATAGAGGGTGATGTTGCCCCATCCCAGGTGGCCAGACTCGCCGCCCTCATGAAGGACATCGGTGTGCAGCATGTCGGTGTGGCCGACACCATCGGTGTGGGTACACCTGCCAGGGTGCAGCGGGCCATGGAGGCGACGCTGCAGCATTTTGCCCTGGACGATGTGTCCGGGCATTTTCACGACACCTACGGACAGGCTTTGGCCAACACCCTGGCCTGTCTGGAGATGGGTGTATGGCATTTTGACGCGTCCGTGGCCGGCCTGGGGGGCTGCCCCTATGCCTAGGGCGCGACCGGCAATGTGGCGACTGAAGACGTGGTCTACATGCTGCATGGCATGGGCATCGAGACTGGCATCGACCTCGACCGGCTGATCGACGCCGGCAAGTTCATCAGCGACCACCTGCAGCGCAAGACCGGCTCCCGCGCTGCGCTGGCGGTGCTCAACAAACGTGTCTGAGGCGCTGATGCTCCCGCCCGGCGTGCAGCGTGTGCACGACTGGCTGCAAGCGCGATCCCACCCGCATCGGCCGCTGTTGCTGGATGCGGCAGCTCGCACGGCGCAACAGGCCGCAGACGGCTTGGGTGTGGCATTGGGGCAGATTGCCAAGAGCATTGTCTTCGAGCGCAAGCCCGATGGGGTGGCCGTGCTCGTCATTACTTCGGGTGACCGACGGGTGGATGAGCCCAAGGTGGCGGCGCTGGCCTGTGTCGCGGGTGCCCGACTCGGGCGCGCCGACGCGGAGTTTGTGAAGGCGGCAACCGGTTTCAGCATTGGCGGCGTATCGCCGGTGGCGCTGGCTGCTGGTTGTGTGCTCCTGATTGACCGGGACCTGTTTCGTTTTTCCGAAATTTGGGCGGCCGCCGGCCACCCGCATGGCGTTTTTCGCCTGTCGCCGACGCAGTTGCAGGCACTCACGGGCGCGCCGGTGCACGATGTGGCAGCACTCCCCGGAGCGCTCGCATGAACACACTGGACACATTGGCTGCGTTGGCCGGTCTGGCCGATGACACGAAGCAGCCGGTGCCGTCGCCCTGTGTTTCGGTCTGCCGCATCGACGAGAACTCCGGCATGTGCGTTGGTTGTTACCGCACCATCAACGAGATCATCGACTGGGGCCGCCAGACCGAGGCCCACAAACGCTCGGTGTGGCGACAAATCACCGTGCGGGCCGGGCTGGCCCAAGGTACCGCATGAAAGACATCAACTTCTACTTTGATCCGATCTCGCCATTCGCCTGGCTGGCTTTTGCCCAGTTGCCCGAGGCCCTTGCCGGACTCGGTTACACAGTCACCTACAGGCCATTGCTGTTTGGTGCCGTGTTGTCGCACCACGGTCAGCTCGGGCCGGCAGAGATTGCGCCGAAACGCGACTGGACCTACCGACAGGTGTTGTGGCTGGCCAAGAAACATGCGGTGGAGCTGCAGATGCCGGCGCGGCATCCATTCAATCCGCTCGGCCTGCTGCGCCTCGCCGTGGCCTGTGGGCGCGACGGTTTGCCGAATCGTTATGTGACAGAGCAGTTGTTCCGGCATGTCTGGCAGGGCGGGCAGGATGCGGCAGACCCGCAGCGACTGCAGGAACTGACGGACAGATTGGCCCCTGCGCGCGACCCGAATGGCGACGCCGTGAAAGCCCAACTCAAGACCCTGACCGACGAAGCCATTGCTCTGGGTGTCTTTGGCGTGCCGACGATGGAGGTCGACGGCCGTTTGTTCTGGGGTCTGGACGCCCTGCCGATGTTGCGCGACTACCTGCACGGAGACGCGTGGTTTGTCGGCCCGGCATGGGACTCGGTTGCCAAGGTGGTGCCAGGTGTCACCCGGACGCGCCGTTGACACCTTGGTTCACACGGGAGATTTCAATGACTGCAGCACGGTGGTTTGACAACGAGGTGGCGCTGGTCACTGGCGCCGGCGCCGGCATAGGGCGTGCCGTGGCCCTGGCGTTTGCGGCGCAGGGTGCCAGGGTCGTTGCTGCAGACCGCCGACTGGACTGGGCCGCCGAGACTGCGCGCCAGGTAGTGGAAGCCGGGGGCCAGGCGCTGGCGGTGCAGGCTGACGTGACGGTAGCGACCGACGTGCAGGCCATGGTGGCGAAGGCGGTGCAGCATTTCGGCGCCCTCAACTTCGCAGTCAATAACGCCGGCATCGAAGGCGCCGTGTTCGTGCCTGTCGCCGACTACGCCGAGTCGGTCTGGGACGATGTGATCGGGGTCAACCTCAAGGGTGTGTTCCTGTGCATGAAGTACCAGTTGCCACACCTGGTGGCGTCACGCGGCGCCATCGTCAACACGGCCTCGGTGGCCGGCCTGTCGGGCGGTCGCATGGGCTCGGCTTATTACGCCAGCAAACATGGCGTGGTGGGATTGACCCGGGCCGCCTCCATGGAGTACGCCGATAAGGGTGTGCGTATCAACGCCGTGGCGCCCGGCGTGATCCGCACCGACATGGCGGAACGTGCCTTTGTCCAGACCAATGTGCCCACGGCGCGCATCGATGCCATGCATCCCCTGGGGCGTATGGGCACGGCGCAGGAAGTCGCCAACGCCATCGTCTGGTTGTGCTCCGCCAACGCCTCGTTCATCACCGGGCACACGCTGCCGGTGGACGGCGGGTTTCTGGTGCCCTGAGCGACCTATTGCGCTGTGGCGGGATCAGCCTGGTATCCGTACCGGCAACTCGGTAAAGCCGCGCACAAAGTTGGAGAACACGCGTTTCGGTGGCCCGACCACCTCGATGACGGGAAACCGCTTCAGGACTTCTTCCCACAGGATCTTGATCTGCATTTCGGCCAGGCGGTTGCCGACGCAGCGGTGAATGCCGAAACCGAAGGACAGATGCTGGCGTGGGCGCGCACGGTCGATGATGAACTGGTTCGCGTTTTCGATGGCCTCTTCGTCGCGGTTGCCCGACAGGTACCACATCACCACCTTGTCGCCCTTCTTGATCTGCTTGCCGCCCAGTTCTGCGTCGGCCAGTGCGGTGCGGCGCATGTGCGCCAGCGGAGTCTGCCAGCGGATGATCTCCGGCACCATGCTGTCCACCAGCGCCGGGTTGGCGCGCAGCTTGGCAAACTGATGCGGGTTCTGGTGCAGCGCAAACAGGCCGCCGGTCATCGAGTTGCGGGTGGTGTCGTTGCCGCCCACGATCAGCAGCATCAGGTTGCCCAAAAACTCGCGCGGTGACATGTTGCGTGTCGCCGCGCCGTGTGCCAGCATGGAGATCAGGTCGGTGCGTGGTGGTGCATTGATACGTTCGTTCCAAAGCTTCGTGAAGTAGGCCAGGCATTTGCCGAGTTCGGCCCAGCGCTCTTCTTCCGATGCAATCAGGAAACCGGGGCCGGACGGTGAGGTGGCGATGTCCGACCACCAGGTCAGCAGCTTGCGGTCTTCGAATGGGAAGTCGAACAGCGTGGCCAGCATCTGCGTGGTGAGCTCTATCGACACCCGATCCACCCAGTTGAAGATTTCGTTGCGTGGCAAGTTGTCCAGCACGCGGGCTGTCCGCTCACGGATGGTGGATTCCATCGACGCCAGGTTGCCTGGTGCCACGATGGGGCTGACCGTCTTGCGCTGTTCGTCGTGTTTCGGCGGGTCCATGGCGATGAACATCTGGAAGCGGTTTTCCAGCGGCGCGTCGAATATGCCGATCCCGCCATGCGACCAGTCCGACGAGTACAGCGCATGGCTGGTATCTACCTGCATGATGTCCCGGTACTTGGTGACCGACCAGTAGCCGCCGTAGAAGTTGTTGCTGTGGAAGTGCACCGGATCGTCGCGACGCAGCCGCTCGAAGTAGTGGCCGATGCTGTCGTCCTGGAACAGGCGTGGCTTGGTGACGTCGATCTGCTCCAGCGGCATGGCAAACGCGAGGGCGCGGGCTTCGGCATCGGTGGCGCCGCCTGTAGGGGTGATCGCTGCGGTCATCAATGGGTCCTGTGGCTCGGGGTAGAGAATTCATTATGGTTGCAAGCGCGGCGTCGGACAACGCGCGGCTGTCGCTTGTGCGGCGCTGCAGTACAGTGCTCCCATGTCTTTGAAGCCGCAGTCGCAGATGCAAGCCACGCGGTCGGTTCGCCGCTACCAGGGCGAGTACGAGTCGCACGCCCATGACCACGCCCAGATACTGATGGGCTTGGCTGGCCGCCTGGAGCTGGAGGTTGATGGTCGAGCAGCGTTTGTCGATGCTTCTTGCGGCCTGGTGATTCCAGCCGGCGCACGGCATGGATTCATGGCGCGGCAGGCGGCCCGGGTCAGCGTGGTGGATGCCCTTGACCGTGACGGATTGCGGCACTTCAGGCGATTTGCGCTGACGGCGCCGCTCGCCAGCCTGTCAGATGCGGACTCGGTTTTGCAGGCTGTCGGTGATGCGACGCCCATACAGGTGCGGCGCGGGCTCGATCTGTCCAGGCTGGATAACGCGCTGGATGCCGCATTGCACCAGAACTGGTCCACTGTGAGGATGGCGGCCTTGTTTTCCCTGAGCATCCAGCGCTTTCATGCCCGACTGACCGAACTGACCGGCCTGACGCCACAGCGTTATCTGCGCCAGCGACGGCTCACGCTGGCGATGCAGTGCTTGCAGGAAGGCCGGACGCTTGAGCACGTGGCGCTGCGTTGTGGCTACGGCAGCGCCACCGCGCTGGCCTTTGCGTTGCGGCGCGACAAGGCGGTGGGAGCACGGGCGTTGCGTCGTTGAGGTTTTTGATCGATTGCCGCTGATCGGCCCATTGCGGTCGTTGGCATTTCGGCTGGCGCGATGCCCGGTCCCGGGCCAGCGCGGCGGGCGTCCGCGCCGTTCTGCTTGCAGTCTCGCGCAGATGGTGTTGCAGCACACCATGGGGTTGGCGCGACCCCAGATGCGGGAGTGCGTGACTCTGTGGCATGCGCGAATACTTCCAGCAGACCGGCG
>JANOTG010000498.1:0-13430 GCA_031416215.1 Betaproteobacteria bacterium | reverse complement strand
CGGCCCGGGCACTGCAGGAGATCCGTCGTTATGCTGCATTACGCGGCGAAGCCTCTCACGCCCTGGCCGACGGCTTGCGCGCCAAGGATGCCAGCCGGGTCAACAAGGCGTTGGAGCAAGCACGCCAGGCTCCGGCACTGGCACGGAGGGCATCCGCGCCGGCGTGTCCTGCCAGCCGGTGTTAGTGCAGAACACTGCCCCAGCTAGATATCGATATTCCCGGCGCGCAGAGCGTTGGCCTCGATAAACTCCCGGCGCGGCTCCACTTCGTCGCCCATCAGCATGGTGAACACCCGATCCGCCTCGATCGCATCGTCAATCTGCACACGCAACAGACGGCGAACGGTTGGATCCATCGTGGTTTCCCACAATTGCATCGGGTTCATCTCGCCCAATCCCTTGTAGCGCTGACGGGACGTGGCATTTTCTGCCTGGCCGATCAACCAGGCCATGGCCTCGCGAAAGTCGCCGACCTTTTCTTCCTTCTGGCGCTCACCCTCACCCCGACTCACTTTCGCTCCTGCGCCAAGCAGTCCCTTGAAGGTGCTTGCGGCCTCTGCCAATGCGGCGTAATCGGCTCCGTGGACAAAATCTTGCGTCAAAACGCTGCTCTTGACATTGCCGTGGTGGCGCCGGCTGATGCGCAAAATAGGCTTGTCGGTACGCACATCGAACTCACCCGCCACTTCCGCGTCCGGCAGCCGCGCCTGCAACGCTGCAGCTGAACGCTCGGCATCAGGCACCGTATCCAGGTTCAGTGACACGCCATCCGCAATCGAACGCAGGGCCTCCGAGTCCATGAAGTTGTGCAACCGCGCAATGACAGCTTGCGCGACCTGGTGCTTCCGCGCGAGTTCTGCGAGCGTATCTCCCACCAGCGTCGTGCCATGGTCACCACCGGTAAAAACGGCCGCCTGAACCAGCGCTATACGCATCAGAAAACTGTCCAGCGCCGCGCCGTCCTTCAGGTAGATTTCCTCTTTGCCGGCCTTGACTTTGTACAGCGGCGGTTGCGCGATGTAAATGTGCCCGCGCTCCACCAACTCGGGCATCTGGCGGTAGAAGAACGTCAGCAACAGGGTACGGATGTGCGCTCCGTCGACGTCCGCATCGGTCATGATGATGATGCGGTGGTAACGCAGCTTAGCCACATTGAAGTCATCGTTGCCGGTGTTGCCGCCCGCCTTGCCGATTCCGGTGCCCAGCGCCGTGATCAGAGTCAGGATTTCATTGCTGGTCAACAGCTTTTCATAACGCGCCTTCTCGACATTGAGGATCTTTCCGCGCAGCGGCAAGATCGCCTGGAATTTGCGATCACGTCCCTGTTTCGCAGAACCACCCGCCGAGTCACCTTCCACGATGTATATCTCGCACAAAGCCGGGTCTTTTTCCTGGCAATCGGCGAGTTTTCCGGGCAAGCCCATGCCATCCAGAACACCCTTGCGCCGTGTCATGTCGCGCGCCTTGCGCGCTGCCTCGCGAGCGCGCGCCGCCTCAATGATCTTGCCTACGATGATTTTTGCGTCGGCGGGTCGCTCCTGCAGATAGTCGAACAGCAACTTGCTCACAATGTCTTCGACCGGCCCGCGCACTTCACTGCTGACCAGTTTGTCCTTGGTCTGGCTGCTGAACTTGGGCTCCGGAACCTTGACGCTCAAGACACAACACAGGCCCTCGCGCATGTCGTCTCCGGTCACCTCTACCTTGGCCTTCTTGGCGATCTCGGAGTCGTCAATGTATTTGTTGATGACCCGCGTCATAGCGGCGCGCAGCCCTGTCAGATGTGTGCCGCCGTCACGCTGTGGGATGTTGTTGGTGAAACATAACACCTGCTCGTTGTAGCCGCTGTTCCACTGCATTGCCACTTCGACGCCAATATTGGTGTTCTGGTCACTCTGCCGGTCGCCAGTGGCGTGGAAGATGTTGGGGTTCAGGACCGTCTTGCCTTTGTTGATGAAATTCACGAAACCACGCACACCACCGGCACCCGAAAAATCGTCTTCTTTGCCGGATCGTTCATCCTTGAGCCTGATCTTCACGCCATTGTTCAGGAAGCTCAGCTCGCGCAGTCGCTTGCTCAAGATTTCATAGTGAAAGTCGGTATTGGTTTGAAAGATTTCCAGGTCTGGAAGGAAGTGAACCTCGGTGCCACGTTTCTCGGTATTGCCAACGATCTTCATTGGCGAAACTTCAACGCCACCAACCACTTCCAGCAACCGGTTCTGCACGAATCCCTTGGAAAACTCCAACACATGCACCTTGCCGTCCCGCCGCACTGTCAAACGAAGCATCTTGCTCAGAGCATTGACACAGCTGACTCCCACACCGTGTAATCCACCCGACACTTTGTAGCTGTTCTGGTTGAACTTGCCGCCAGCATGCAATTCTGTCAATGCAATTTCTGCTGCTGAACGTTTCGGCTCGTGTTTGTCATCCATCTTGACGCCGGTCGGTATGCCCCGACCGTTGTCGACCACACTGATGGAGTTGTCCGAATGAATTGTCACCAGGATGTCGTCACAATGCCCGGCCAGCGATTCGTCAATCGAGTTGTCCACCACTTCGAAAACCAGATGGTGCAAACCTGTTCCATCGGAGGTATCACCGATATACATGCCCGGCCGTTTCCGGACCGCTTCCAATCCCTCCAATATCTGAATTGCGCCCTCTCCATAGGCCTCACTCGCACCTTCCTGGTTGGAATCTATGGTCGGCTGAAAATTGGAGCTATCCGCCGTGCTTTCACCGGTATGGACGGTATTGCTGTCCCCATTGATCACGGGAACAGTCTTTTTTTCTTCGGTCATGGCGGGCTTCACAAACAATGGCACTAACGCTTCAAGTACACGACCCGCACAGATGCGGGCACTCAGGTGTTGGTCGTTCGAACTTCAGCTTAAATCCGCATCGGCATGACAACGTACTTGAAGGTTGCGTTGTCCGGGATCGTGAACAAGGCGGAACTGTTTCCATCAGAGAGTTCCAGCTTGACCATTTCCTGATCCATGTTGCTCAGCGCATCGATCAGATAAGTGACGTTGAAACCTATTTCTATGCTCTCGCCGCCATAGTCGATATCGAGTTCATCAACCGCTTCTTCCTGCTCTGCATTGTTGGAAGCCACTCGCAGGGTGCCTGGCTCGATGTTCAGGCGCACGCCTTTGAATTTATCGCTGGTCAAGATAGCCGTGCGCTGCAGCGTTGCAAGCAGAGCGACGCGACCCAAGGTAATGCGATTCTTGTGATTCTTCGGAATCACCCGGTTGTAGTCAGGAAATTTTCCTTCTACCAGTTTGGTCACAAACTCCATGCCTTCGAAACTGAATTTCGCCTGATTGTTGGCGAACTGCATCTCGATCGCACCATCTGCATCGCCCAAAAGGCGCTGCATCTCGATCACAGTCTTGCGCGGCAAAATCACCTCTTGGCGCGGCACTTCTACATCCAGCATCGCCGACGCAAATGCCAACCGGTGGCCATCGGTTGCAACAAGACTGAGCTGTTTACCCTCGGCAACAAACAGAATGCCATTGAGGTAGTACCGGATGTCATGCACGGCCATGGCAAACGACACTTGACCCAACAAGTCTTTCAGCGTCTTTTGCGGTACGCTGAAAACAGGGCCGAATGCGGGTGACTCCTGCACCAGCGGAAAGTCCTCCGCCACCATTGTTTGCAAGGTGAACTTGCTCTTGCCACCCTTCAAGATCAGTTTGTTCTGATTCGATTCCAGCGAAACCATCTGATCACCCGGCATGGTGCGCAGGATGTCAATCAGTTTGCGCGCTCCGACCGTGCTAGTGAAGTTTCCAGCATCTCCGTCGAGTTCCGCCGTCGTCCGAATCTGTATCTCGAGATCACTGGTGGTGAACTGCACCGAAATGCCAACTTTACGAATCAGCACATTGGCCAAAATTGGCAGCGTGTGGCGCCGCTCGACGATCCCGGAAACCGATTGAAGAACCGACAGAATTTTGTCTTGAGCTGCTTTCATTACGATCATGTCAACCTCTTCTCTAATTTCTTTATTTCAACTTAGTAGTAGTAGCTAAGGTCAGCCGGTTTCTGTGGACATCTGCATTTTCCCCTTTTTTTTCAAGGACTTGGATGCTTTTGATGGGTGTGGGTATGCGACGCATGTGGTGCTCGCCTTTTGGGTACAACTCTTGCGCAATCACTCTTGGTGTGGATAAGTATGAACTTGTGCCAGCTTTATCCCCAGCATTTGGCATAGCGTTGACCCTTTGTCTTGCAACCGTGTTTACTGATCTAGCCTTTTAGCGTTTGCTCCAAGACATGCAGCTGTTGATTCAGATCTGACATTTGCTGGCGTTCGCCACCGATCTTGCGCACTGCATGGAGCACCGTCGTGTGGTCTCTGCCGCCAAATGATTCACCAATTTCGGGCAGGCTTTTTTGTGTCAGTTCCTTGGCCAGATACATCGCAATTTGCCGCGGCCGGGCGATGCTGGCCGGGCGTTTTTTCGAATACATGTCGGCAACCTTGATCTTGTAATAGTCGGCGACCGTCTTCTGGATGTTCTCTACGGAGATCTGTCGATTCTGGATGGACAACAAGTCTCGTAATGCATCCCGTGCCAGCTGAATGGAAATCTCCTTCTGGTTGAAGCGGGAATAGGCCAAAATCTTACGCAGCGCGCCTTCGAGTTCACGCACGTTGGACCGTACATTCTTGGCCACGAAGAAGGCTACTTCTTCGGGCATCTCGGTGCTTTCAGCCCGAGCCTTGTTGATCAAGATGGCAACCCGCATTTCGAGTTCTGGCGGCTCAATCGCCACCGTCAGTCCCGAATCAAACCTGGAAACCAGCCGTTCGTGTATGTCCGCCAGGCCCTTGGGGTAGGTGTCACTGGTCATCACGATATGCGATTTTTTGGCCAACAAGGCTTCAAAGGCGTTGAAGAATTCTTCCTGTGTTCTTTCCTTGTTGGCAAAGAATTGCACATCGTCAATCAGCAACAAGTCCAGGGAATGGTAGTGGTCCTTGAATTCATCAAAGGTTTTTCGCTGATAGGCCTTAACCACATCCGATACAAACTGCTCGGCGTGGATGTAGAGAACTTTTGCCAATGGTCGATTCGCAAGCAGGCGATTGCCGACGGCGTGCATCAGGTGGGTCTTGCCCAGCCCGACGCCGCCGTAAATGAAAAGCGGGTTGTACAACTGACCTGGTACATCAGCGACATGCATGGCTGCTGCACGGGCCATTCGGTTGGCTGACCCTTCGACCAGGGCGTCGAACGTGAGCGAGGTGTTCAAGCGGTTGCGTTGACCCTGGAGAAGCTTCTCTTCTGCCAGATCAGGCGGTTCTTCTATCTGACCACTGTTCTGCAATGATTGCCCGAAGGCTGATTTTTGTTGCAATTCTTTGGGAGCGAGTGCTAACTCTACAGGAACTGGTTGCCCCGCCAGCCGTTCCAACATGGCGAGAATTCGATTGCTGTATTGGGCGCGGATCCAGTCCAGTTTGAACCGGTTTCCCACCAGAATGGTCACTTTGGAAAGATCGTGTGCAACAGCGGCAGACAGTGGTCTGATCCAGGTGTTGAACTGCTGCTCCGGCATTTCCTGCGCCAGATGCTCGATGCAGCTTTGCCATAAATCCTGCCCGGGGCCGGCGTCGTCTCTCCCGGTGGCATGTTGTACCAACGCCATTGTCTCTTTCTGATTCTGTGGATATTTATATTCTATGGTATTGACTGGACTACGTTATCAAGAATTTATCCACAAGCACGGATGAGGTGGCGGCCGGGCAATGTCAAGCTGCAGCAGCAAGGCAGGAAGCCGTTGCAAGCTATTGCCGGAATTGAAAAAAATGACGATAATCTTGGGTTGCCCCGAATACCGCTCTCCTAGGACCACATCATGAAACGCACCTACCAGCCCTCCAAAATTCGCCGCGCCCGCACCCATGGTTTCCTGGTGCGGATGAAGACTCGTGGTGGGCGGGCTGTGATTAACGCGCGACGCGCGAAAGGTCGTAAGCGTCTGGCGGTCTGACGCCTTGGTCGGGCAAGCCGGCTAGTTAGCCCCGCCTGCAGGTGCAAAGGCTCAAGACGAGGAGCCAGTTCCAGGCTGTATTGGCTGGTGACAAAGTCTGCGCAACGGCCCATTTCGTGTTGCATCGTTGCGTGTTTGCGCTGCCCGTGCCGCGCCCGCCGGCAGCGGTGTTGCACCCGCTGAATCCCTCTGTTGTCATGAACCAAGTTTGGATTGGCGCCATGGTTCCCAAACGGTGGGTCAAACGCGCGGTGTCCCGTAACGCAATCAAACGCCAGATCTACAACGTGAGTGCTGAGTTCGAGACGGTCCTTCCGCTCGCTGCGCATCTGGTGCGCGTGCGTCGAGCCTTTGACCGGAAGCAGTTTCTGAGCGCCGAATCATTCGTGCTGAAGCGTGCCGTACGCGAAGAACTGACGTATTTGTTCACCTTGGCCATGAGTCGCCCACATCTGCCTTCCCAACCCGCACTCCCATGATGGTGAAGTCTGTACTTGTCGCTCTGGTCAAGATGTATCGGCTGTTTTTCAGTGCCTGGCTGGGGTCGTCTTGCCGCTTCGAACCCACCTGTTCCCACTATGCTTTGTGCGCGCTTGAGCAGCATGGAGCGGCTGCAGGCAGTTACCTGGCCATCAGACGGCTGGTGCGCTGCCAGCCGTGGTGCAGTGGTGGAAACGATCCGGTACCAGCCGAACCGCCACGTCTTTTTTCCCGCTTGTTGGTATCGCAAACGCAAAACAAATCCTCATGAACGATATTCGCAGAACCATCTTGTGGGTCATATTTGGCTTCTCCATGGTGTTGTTGTGGGACCAATGGCAGGTGCACAATGGCCGCCAGCCCACGTTTATCCCGGCGCCCCCCAAGGCCTCCACCGCGGCCGTGCCGCCAGCAGGTGGTGCATCCGGTGTGCCGGCTGCCGTGCCGACCGGTAATGCGGCAGTGCCAGCTCCAGTTTCGCAGCAGGCGGCCGTGGTGCCCGTGGCCGCACCTGTTCCGTCGCGAACACGTGAACGTGTGGTGGTGAGCACCGACGTATTGAAGCTCACTTTCGATACCGAAGGTGGCTCCCTGGTTCGAACCGAGTTCCTTCGACACCAGGACATGGCTGACAAGACGAAAAACTTTGTCTTGCTGGATGACACACAGAACCAGGTCTACGTGGCACAAACAGGCTTGATCGGTGTTGGCGGGGCCACGTTTCCGACCCACAAGACGGCAATGGTCGCATCCGGAGCGAAAGAGCTTAAAGATGGCGAGAACGAGTTGTCAGTGGTGTTTACGTCGCCTGAGCTGGGCGGTGTGAAGCTGGTTAAGACTTACACCTTCAAACGCGGTTCGTATGCGGCTTCGGTAAAACATGCAGTGACCAACATCGGCACCAGCGCGGTGGCGCCGCAGCTCTATCTGCAACTCGTGCGCGATGGAAACAAGCCGGCCGGCGAATCGGCGTTTTACTCGACCTTCACTGGGCCGGCGGTGTACACCGAAACAAAAAAGTACCAGAAAGTCGAATTCACCGATATCAAGAAGAAGAATGCCGAATTCGAAAAGCAGTCCACGAACGGTTATGTCGCGATGGTGCAGCACTACTTCGCCAGTGCCTGGGTCTTGCCGGATGGCATACGGCGCGACATATCGCTGGATGCCGCAGATATCGGCTCGACCGTGACCGACTGCTGCTACCGCGCCACCATGATTGCGCCAATGGACGCCATACCACCGGGTGCCACCAGGACGATCGAGGCCCAGCTTTTCACTGGCCCGCAGGAAGAAAAGGCCCTGGAGGCGCTTGCGCCGGGTCTGGAGCTGGTGAAAGATTATGGTTGGTTGACCATACTTGCCAAACCCCTGTACTGGCTGCTGGACCGCTTGCACGGCATGATCCAGAACTGGGGCTGGGCGATTGTGGGCCTGGTTGTGCTGCTCAAGATCGCGTTTTACTGGCTCAATGCCAAGGCCTACTCCAGCATGGCCAAGATGAAAGCCATCAATCCCAAGGTGATGGAGATGCGTGAGCGTCTGAAGGACAATCCGCAGCAGATGCAGCAGGAGATGATGCGAATTTACCGTGAAGAGAAGGTAAACCCGATGGGTGGCTGTTTCCCCATCATGGTTCAGATACCGGTGTTCATTGCCTTGTACTGGGTGTTGCTGTCCAGTGTCGAAATGCGCAATGCGCCCTGGATCTTGTGGATTCGCGACCTCTCGTCGCCTGATCCGTATTACATATTGCCGATCGTGATGACCCTGACGACCTTGTTGCAAACGGCGCTCAATCCGACACCGCCAGATCCGATGCAGGCCAAGCTGATGTGGTACATGCCGCTGATCTTCTCGGTCATGTTTTTCTTCTTCCCGGCTGGCCTGGTGCTGTATTGGATCACCAACAACATCCTTTCGATCGCGCAGCAGTGGTTGATCAACACCCGCATGGGTGTGCCACCCCAATTCAACTTGCCCAAGTTCTGATTCCGGGTACCACGAGCCCGTTGCCGACGAACCATGTTGCCGCGACTGCAGGACCCGATCGCGGCAATTGCAACCGCCCCAGGTCGCGGCGCGGTGGGTGTGGTGCGGGTTTCCGGCGGTAATGTCTGTGCCGTCGTGCAGGCTGTGTGCGGCAGGCAGTTGTTGCCGCGGCAGGCAACCTACCTTGGCTTTCGTGATGCCCACGGCGAGATCCTGGACCAGGGACTCGCGATCCATTACCCGTCGCCGAATTCCTATACCGGTGAGGACGTGCTGGAGCTGCAGGGACACGGCGGCACCGTCGTTTTGCAGATGTTGCTGGCCCGATGCCTGGAGGCGGGTGCCGGGATCGGCATCCGGCTGGCCGAACCGGGTGAATTCACGCAACGGGCATTTCTCAACAACAAGCTCGACCTGACGCAGGCAGAGGCAGTTGCGGATTTGATCGACGCCAGTACCGAAGCGGCCGTACGTAGCGCCAACCGGTCGCTCGCCGGCACCTTCAGTAACGAGATTGCAATGCTGCTGGACAAACTGACGGAATTGCGCCTGCTGATCGAGGCGACTCTTGATTTTCCCGAGGAGGAGGTCGACGTATTGCAGCAGACCGATGCCCACGGCAGGCTGCAGGCCCTGCGCGAGCGCCTGCGAACCGTTGGCAGCCATGCGCGCCAGGGTGCCTTGCTGCGTGACGGAATTCGCGTTGTCATCGCCGGCCAACCGAACGTTGGCAAATCGTCATTGCTGAATGCGCTGGCTGGTGCAGAACTGGCGATTGTTTCTCCCTTCGCGGGCACAACCCGCGACAAGGTGCAACAAACGATACAGATCGAGGGCGTCCCCGTTCATGTCATCGATACGGCCGGCTTGCGCGAGAGCCAGGACGAAATCGAGCAGATGGGCATTGCCCGGACCTGGTCTGAAATTCAATCAGCGGATGCGGTGCTGTTTTTGCATGACCTGAGCAAATATGTACCGGCGCAAGCTGGTGGCACGCGCCAGCCCGTACTGCGGGAGGGCGCGGCGAATGCCGACCAACAACTTGCCGGTTTGTTGGCGCAGCGCATTGCGACAACGGTTCCCGTGGTCGATGTGTGGAACAAGGTGGATATGGCGCCGCACATAGTGCCCCCGGTGAGTGAGCACATGGTGCTGTTGTCAGCCAAGACCGGCGCCGGGCTCGACGACCTGCGCCGCTTGTTGCTTCGAATCGCCGGCTGGCAACATGGCGCAGACAGCGGCATTTACATGGCCCGTGCGCGGCATTTGAATGCATTGCAGCGCGTGGACGAGCACCTGGCGATTGCTTCGACACTCGTGTCGGCAACATCCCCGGCGCTTGATCTGCTGGCTGAAGAACTGCGGCTGGCGCAAAACGCGCTCAGCGAAATTACCGGCGCATTTGGCGCCGATGATCTGCTCGGCGCGATATTTTCACGGTTTTGTATTGGAAAGTAGTTGCGCCGGGTTCTTCGCCGATGCCGACAATACAATTGCAATCGACCATGAGTTCTTTGTACACGACATCCGGAAAATCGGACATCGGCGCCTTGATCCAGGCGGTGTTGAACAATACTGGCGAGCCCACTTTGGGGCAAATGCTCACACGCGCACAGTGGGATGTGCTGGCGACCTACATGCAGCCGAGCAATCTGGCGCCAGGTCAAGTGTTGATCAAGCAGGGTGCCGAAGATCGCACCCTGTATTTTGTCGAGTCCGGCATGTTGACCGTGCATTTCGAAGACGGCGCCGGGAAAATTCATCTGGCGTCGGTAGGTGGTGGTTCTGTTCTGGGCGAGGGTGGCTTCTTTTCGCAGATGGCCCGCAGCGCGACAGTTCAGGCCGGCAGCGCCTGCAAATTGTGGAGCCTGTCGCCGATGCGATTTACCGAGTTGTCCAATCGGCAATCACTTACCGCCCTGGCGTTGGCGATGGCACTTGGCGCCATCATGGCCAAGCGGGTTGCCAGCAACCGAAGGCGCATCGCGATCGCCTGATGCACGCCTTGGCCGGTGTTCAGTGGCCGGAAAAATCGACCAGGGTAAACAGTGGCAAACCGGACTGTCGCAGTCGGTCGGAGCCGCCAAGTTCCGGCAGGTCAACGATGGCTGCGCCTTCCATCACGATCGCACCAAGTTTTTCCAATAGCTTTTTGCCCGCCATCATGGTTCCTCCGGTTGCGATGAGGTCGTCCACCAGCAGGACCTTATGCCCGGCGCGCACTGCATCGGTGTGCAGCTCGACGGTCGCGCTGCCGTACTCGAGTTCATAGGTCTCTTCTACGGTGGTGAAAGGCAGCTTGCCCTTCTTTCGGATCGGAATGAAGCCGACATTGAGCTCATAAGCAACCACCGCACCGAGGATGAAGCCACGCGCGTCCAATCCAGCCACGATATCCGGTCGCCGGTCGTGATCCATGTAGCGATGCACAAAGGCGTCTATCAATACGCGAAACACCTTGGCATCCTGCAACAACGGCGTGATATCCCGAAATTGCACACCAGGCGCCGGCCAGTCCGGCACGGTTCGGATATGGCTACGCAAGTAATCGCTGACGCCTGGACTGTCCATGGTGTTGTTGAGCAGGTAGACCGGGACTATTGTGCCCTGAGCAGCTTCTGTTCGGCGATCGCCAGGTTTTCTGGTGTCCCGCACAACACCAGGGTGTCACCTTGCAGCAACAGTGTGTCGTCGGTGATGGGAACCGTCTGGCCACTGCCGCGGCGCAGACTGACAACGCGGATGCCAACCGCATGCAAGGCCAGGTGCAACAGCGGCTTGCCGCTGGACTTGGCGCTCAACGGGATCGTGAATGACGACAGGCGTTCGTGGTCCAGTTCATTGATCGAGTCGTCGTCGGCGCCGTGAAAATACCCGCGCAACAGCTGGTAGCGGGCTTCGCGCTGGTCCTGCACTACCCGTATCACGCGACGCATGGGTACTCCAACCAGGGCCAGCGCATGGCTGGCCAGCATCAACGAACCTTCTATGGCCTCGGGCACCACTTCTGCTGCTCCGGCGGCCTGCAGCTTTTCCAGGTCATGGTCGTCACGGGTTCGCACGATCACCGGCACATGCGGGGCGTGGGCCCGCGTGTTGGCAAGTACTTTGAGGGCGCTTTGCACTTCGATATACGTCACCACGACGGCGCTGGCCCGCGCCAGGCCCGCAGCCATCAACGCCTGCAGGCGTGCCGCATCACCAAACACCACGGAATCGCCGGCTGCCGCGGCCTGCCGCACGCGGTCCGGGTCCAGGTCCAGCGCCATGTAGGGAATGCCCTCACCGTCCAGCATGCGAGCCAGGTTCTGGCCGCTGCGCCCGTAGCCACAAATGATCACGTGTTTGTTGGCGTTGATCGACTTGCGCGCGATGGTGGTCATCTGCAGCGACTGTTGCAGCCATTCACTCGACACCAGTTTCATCACGATGCGGTTGCTGTACATGATGATGAAGGGTGTCGCAAGCATCGACAGCACCATGCTGGCCAGGATGGGATTGAGCAATGAGGGCGGAACCAGGCTGTTTTTTTGCGCCAGTGTGAGCAAGACAAAGCCGAACTCGCCGGCTTGCGCGAGGTACAGGCCGGTACGCATCGAGATGCCCCACGACGCACCCAAGCCGCGCGCCAGCAAGGCCACCAGAGCGGCCTTGAAGAGGATCGGCACAGTGACCAGCAACAACACCAAGGGCCAGCGCTCCAGCACCAGACGCCAGTCCAGCAGCATGCCGATGCTGATGAAGAACAGTCCCAGCAATACATCGTGAAACGGACGGATATCGGTTTCGACCTGGTGCTTGTATTCGGTCTCGGAGATCAACATGCCTGCGATGAATGCACCCAGCGCCAGGCTCAAGCCCGCAAGCTCGGTCAGCCATGCCAGCCCCAGCGTGATTAACAGCAGGTTGAGGACAAACAACTCCTCACTCTTGCGTCGCGCCACCAGCGTCAGCCACCAGCGCATGACGTGCTGGCCTCCGACCAGCAAAACGGTGATCAGTATGGTGGCCTTCAGCGCGGCCAACGCCAACGCGCCCGCCAGTTGTTCCCCAGAGGTGCCCAGCGCCGGGATCAACACCAGGAGCGGTACCACAGCGAGATCCTGAAACAGCAACACGCCCATGACGCGTTTGCCATGTTCCGACTCCATCTCCAGTCGCTCGATCATGAGCTTGACAACAATCGCGGTGCTGCTCATCGCCAGCGCGCCAGACAGCGCCAACGCGGTTTGCCATGACACTCCCCAGCGCGCGGGAACCAGCGACACCATTGCCAGTGTGGCGCCCGTCGCCAACAGCATCGTGAATGCCACCTGCATCAGGCCGAGCCCGAACACGTGTTTGCGCATGGCGCGCAGCTTTCCCAGGTTGAACTCCAGGCCGATGACGAACATGAGGAACACCACTCCGAACTCACCCAGATGGCGTATACCGTCGGAGTTCTGCGCCAACGCCAACGCATTGGGCCCGATCACCACCCCAACGACCAGATAACCCAGCATCGGCGGCAGCTTGAGCGAGCGGCACGCTACCACGCCCAGCACGGCGGCCAGCAGGTAGGCCAGGGTCAATTCGAGGGCGCTCATGCTTGCATACTAGCAAGATACCGTTGCGTTACTAAAATGGGACATGCTCGACAGATCAATGCCCAACGAGGCCCGCGCGGCGCAACAGGCAATCCGTCTGGCCCGAGATACCTTCGCCATTGAGGCTGCGGCGATCCTTGGCCTGGGTGCACGGCTGGACTCCGGTTTTTCCGAGTGCGTGCAGCTGATTTTGGCGCTCCAGGGCCGGGTTGTGGTGATGGGCATGGGCAAGAGTGGACATATCGGGCGCAAGATGGCCGCAACCTTTGCCTCGACCGGGACGGCAGCCTTGTTTGTGCACACGGGTGAGGCCATCCATGGTGATCTGGGCATGATCCGGGCCGACGATCT
>JANOTG010000497.1:0-5581 GCA_031416215.1 Betaproteobacteria bacterium | reverse complement strand
TTGCGCAAGCGCGATTTCGTCACCGCGGTGGAGGCATTGGGCGGCTCGTCCTCCTACAACATGTTCCGCACCGTGTTGCCCAACTCGTGGAGCCCGATTCTGGTGCAGGTGGTGATCCTGTCATCGGTCGCAATCCTGATCGAGGCGTCACTGGCCTTTCTGGGTATCGGCATTCCGCCGCCGACGCCGAGCTGGGGCGAGATGCTGCGCACCGGGAAGTCGTTTTTGCACGACTCGCCGACCTATGCGGTGTTCCCTGGTCTCGTGCTCACCTTCACCATACTGTCGCTGGATACCTTGGGTCGTACGCTGGCCCGCGTGCTGGAAGACCGGCACGAGATCGCCGATCCCGCGGAGGCCACACCATGATCGGTTTTATCCTGCGCCGCCTCATGCAACTGCTGCCGGTGCTGCTGATAGCCTCCACCGGCATCTGGGCCATGATCTATGCCGTGCCCGGCAGCCCGGTGGCCGCGATGGTGGGTGAAAACGCCACGCCCGAGCAGGTGCAGGAGGTGACGGTGCGCTTGGGTCTGGATCGCCCGGTGCACGTACAGTACGCGGCCTGGCTGGTGAATGCGCTGCAGGGGGACTTCGGCCTGTCGATCCAGAACCGGGAGCCGGTGCGCAACCTGATCGCGCAGCGCGTACCTGCCACCGTCCAGCTCGGACTGGCCGCCACACTCGTGGGGCTGCTGCTCGGGATTCCGGTGGCTGTCATCAGCGCCCTCAGGCCGGGTTCTTGGATCGACCGCTTGCTCAGCGGCTGGAGCGCACTGGCGCTCGGGGTGCCGACGTTCTGGCTCGGCATCCTGTTGATCCTGTTGTTTGCCGTGCAGTTGCGCTGGTTGCCATCGGCCTCCAACTATGTGTCGATTTTCGAGTCACCCTGGCAGGCCTTGCGCAACATCCTGTTGCCGGCGTTGACGCTCGGAGTCTATGTGTCGGGCATCTTCGCGCGTTTCCTGCGCGCCTCGCTGCTGGGTGAACTGAAGGCCGACTATGTCCGCACGGCGCGCTCCAAGGGCCTGCCCGAGCGCGACGTCGTGGGGCGCCACGTGATGCGTAACGCCTTGTTGCCGTTTGTGACCATCGTCGGCCTGATGATGGCCAACTTCATCGGTGGTACGGTGGTCACCGAGTCAGTGTTCACCTATCCCGGCTTGGGCCGCCTGCTGATTCAGGCCATCAGCACACGCGACTATCCGTTGATACAGGGTTGTATCCTGTTCATCCTGGTCGTTTTTGTGCTGATCAACCTGCTGGTCGACGTGTTGTACGCCTATATCGATCCGCGGATCGATTACGGTTGAGATCCGGGCCCGCCACCGGGCTCAGCGCGATTGTTCGGCGCCAACACCGATGGCGCGTTGTTGCTGCACGGCCTGCGCGGCCTGCGCTGCTGCCTGTGCTGCCTGCTGAACGCGTTGCTGCTCCACCAGGGTTTTGAAGGTCGCATCTGCCTTGGCCAGCTCAGCACACAAATAACTGGCCTGCACTGCTGATCCCTGGACGGCGAGGCAGAGCTGCCGGATCGATGCCGACCCATTGGGTGTCGCCAATACAGCACGCAAATCGGGCGGAATGCTGGCGATGCGCACCGCTTCAGCGGCCTCCTGGCAGAGCTTCGCATTACGCTGCTGGTACCTGGCGTCGGCGCAGCTTTTCATCGTGTTCTGCGCATCGGGCAGGCGCCCCAGCAAGGCCTGAACCGAAGGTTTGGCCAGCAGGTCTTCGATGATGCCGGCCTGAGCCGCGGGGGAGGCAAGCGTGAGCGCAAGCGAGATGGCGGCGGCAAGGCGGATCAACATGGTGGGTTCCTTTGGGTTCTGATGTCGGTCGCAATTTTGACACTGTCCGGTGCCGCCAGCCAGTGTCTGAACTGCAAAGAAGTGTTGCGCCGCGTTGTTAGCGAGGCGCCAGCGCCAGCCGCACCCGGCTCAGCAGCACCGCGTGATGGCCTTCTCCCGCCACCGCGTCATTGTCCGTCGGTGCGGCCAAGAGCCTGAAGTGGTGGTGATCGTCCCGGCCCCGGACCAGGGTGGCGACGGGCTTGTCGACTCCTTCCTGCCGGACCCGCGTCGACACGTAACGGATGGCGATGCCGATCCGCGGGATGTCCGAGAGGTTGGTGTTCGAGCCATGCACGATCCACAGGTGGTGCAGCGACATCTGGCCGGCTTGCAACTCCAGGTCGACCGCGCGGGCTTCGTCCACCGCGACGCTGATCTCCTGCCCACGCGACAACACGTTGTTGTCGGCGAAGGTATCACGTTGTGGAAGATTCGGCTCCTGGTGCGAACCCGGGATCACACGCATGCAGCCGTTCTCGCGCGTGACCGGCCCCAAAGCCACCCAGGCGGTGGCCACCTCCATCGGAGCCAGGCCCCAGTAACTTCCGTCCTGATGCCAGCTCACATAGGCCTGATCACCCGGGAACTTCACAAACCAGCTGGTGTTCCAGGCCAGCAGGTTGGGGCCGAGCAGTTGCTCCACTGCATCCAGAATGCCCGGCTCGCGTGTCAGTGCGTCCACCCAGGCCAGGATGAAATGGGTGTCGGTATTGATTTGCCAGCGGTCCCCGGCCCGCAGCGCGTCGATCCGGGCCTTGTGTCGTTCGTGGAAAGCCAGGTAACACTGGCGGTAGTGCACCAGCTTCTCGGGTGCGAGCGCCGGCAACGGGCAGAGATATCCATCGCGGTCGAACTGCGCCTTCGAAGCTTCCGAGCCTGGCAGCCGTGCGGTCATGTCGCGCCCGCTGCTACCGGCCCGTTCGTCTCAGATGCTGATGCGTCGCGTGCGCGCCACGACCGGCCAGCTTTCTCTGGCCTCGCCGTCGCGCACTGCCCACACATCGCTGTGCAAGGCCATGGTCGGACAGATGTGGCGCGGGATGCCATAGGCGACATCGCCGACCTTGTAGCGTTCGGCCAGCGGCGTCTGCAACACCAGGTGCTCTTCACTGTGCGTCATGGCCACAGCGTCTTCCAGTCCGAACAGCCGCACGCGCGGATGCGCCATCTCTGATGCCACCGCCTTGTGACCAAGATCAAAACACAGCAGGCCGGGTGCAGGTTTGCTGATCACGCGCGCCAGCAAGACGGCGGCATTTTCAAAATGGTGGTCCGGGCAAACCCCCTCCTGGCCAAAATCCCACAACACCGTGGTGCCAGCGCCCACTTCGACGTTGCCATGCCGGGCCATCAGCGCAAAGGTGGGTGTGCCACTGACCACCATGCCGGGCACGGCAAGACCTTCTGCCAACAATTGTTCGCGCATCGCCCAGACCGGCGCAAAGGCATTGTCGGCAAGTGCCGCCAGATCCTGCGGGTCTGCGGCGCGCAGGTGGCCATCGTAGCCATGCAGCCCGGCGGCTGACACGCCCGGTGTGGCACACAGGTCGCGGTACAGCTGGGTCGCTGCCGGCCCGGGAACGATGCCGGTGCGGTTCATGCCCACGTTCAGATCGAGATACAGCGGGATCACCACGTTTTCGGCCACGGCCACATCACTGATCGCCGTCAGGTTCTGCGCATCGTCGACCAATGTGGAAAAACGAGTTTGGGGGAACTTGCGCATCAATGCCGCCAGCCGGCGCGGGTTGGGCCCGACCGGCTGGTAGGCCAGGAGTATGTCCTCGCCGCCCGCTGCAGCCGTCATCTCGGCTTCGGCGATGGTGGACACCTTGAACTTGTGGATGCCCGCAGCCCGCTTGAGCGCGATGATCTGCGGCAACTTGTGGGTCTTGACGTGGGGGCGCAGACGTTCGGCGCCACCGGCCATGTCGATCATGCGCTGCAGGTTGCGCTGGATCCGGTCCGGGTAGAGCAGGATTGTCGGGGACGCGATGTCGCGGGCGTTGGAAATTTCGTACCAATGGGCCATGGAGAGGTCTTTGTGTGCTGGATCCTGACTATCAGGCGGGATGTGCGGGCACGTCAAGTGTGCCACCAGTTCGCCCGGCGAAACCGGCAACCGCTGATGCACCGCTGTTTCACGGTTCCGGTCAAATCCGCGACCAGCTGAGCTGTCCTAGTGCGGCCACGGCGCTGGACTGGCCCGCGACGGCTTACTCGATGTTTTGCACCTGCTCGCGCATCTGCTCGATCAGCACCTTCATGTCGACTGCGATGTGGGTCAGGGGCAGGGCGGCGGACTTGGAGCCCATGGTGTTGGCCTCGCGCTGCAGCTCCTGGATCAGGAAATCCAGCCGTTTGCCGATCTCGCCACCGCGGGCGAGCAGCCGCTCGATCTCGTCCAGGTGGGAGCCCAGGCGGGTGAGTTCCTCCGCCACATCGATACGAATGGCAAATGCCGTGGCCTCGGCCAACGCCCGGTCTTGCGCCATTTCGGGCACGGTGCCGCCCGGCGTTGCTGCCAGTGCTTCGTTCCAGCGCTCCAGGAAGCGCTGGCGCTGCTGCAGCACCAGTTGTGGCACCAGCGGGCCGGCCTTCAGCGCCAGGTGGCGGATTTCCACCAGCCGTTCCATCAGAGTGGCCGCCAGACGAGTGCCTTCGCGCTGGCGCGCCGCCAGCAGCTCCTTCAGCGCCCTTTTTGCCAGCGGCAACACCTCGGGCGACCAGTCCCGGCTTACCGATTGTTCGTTGGCCGCCAGTCGCAGGATATCGCCTACCCCCATGGACGGCGCGTCAGGCAGCCAGGCGCGCACGTTGTCCTGTACCGAGGCCAGGCGTTGCAGCAGTCGCGCCGATGGCTCGGTGACCGGGCCGCTACTGCCAGACTCGATCGCCATGCGCAGCTCCACCTTGCCGCGCTTGAGCTGGGCGCCAAGCAACTCCCGCAAGGCGGGCTCGACCTGACGCAATTCCTCCGGCAGGCGGAACGCGAGGTCCAGGAATCGGCTGTTGACGGCCCGGATTTCCAGGCCCAAGGAGCTCGCAGATGGGCCCTTGCTGTCGCCGGTGGCGCCGCCGTCGGCAGTGCGGGACTGCACCGACGCATAACCGGTCATACTGTAAACTGGCATGGAGTGTCGAAGAACAATGGGATTGTTGCCGGAGCAGCCGGATGCATCCGGAACGGGTGCCAGACACGACTCATTTCCAAGGTATGTCGAAGCTAAAACCCGCCCCGCTTCCGCCCGATACCATCATCGGTGGTTACCGCATTATCCGCAAAGTTGCTGCGGGCGGGTTTGGTGTCGTCTATCTGGCGCTGGACGCGGAAGGCCAGCAGGTGGCGATCAAGGAATATCTTCCGTCGTCGCTGGCCTCGCGTGGCGTGGGCGAACTGGCGCCGACGGTGCCGCCGGAGAAGTTGTCCCTGTACCGACTGGGCCTGAAGAGTTTTTTCGAAGAAGGTCGCGCACTGGCGCAGATTTCGCATCCCTCCGTGGTGAGTGTGATGAACTTCTTTCGCGAGAACGAAACCGTTTACATGGTGATGAACTACCTGGAAGGCGGTGCGCTGCAGGATTTCATCATCACCGCCCGCGACCTCAAGCAGCAAAAGGTGTTCCGCGAGTCCACCATCCGCTCCTTGTTCGACGAAATCCTGCGTGGCCTTCGCATCGTGCATTAACACAAGATGTTGCACCTGGACATCAAGCCGGCCAACATCT
>JANOTG010000496.1:0-2498 GCA_031416215.1 Betaproteobacteria bacterium | reverse complement strand
GACTTTGTTGTAGGTTATGAGCGATGTGCCGGTGTATTCCCAATACAGGTCGATCTGTCCATTTTCGTGCGCCGACCGCAGCGCCGCGCTGCCCATGCCCGCCTTTCGGTCTGGTTTGAAGCCTTTGGCTTCCAGCAGTTGGACCGTCATCTCGGTCATCAAAATCTGCTCCGTGAAGGCCTTGCCGCCAACTACGACGGTGCTTTGTGCATGCACCACCAGGGACGAGGCGAAAGCGCCGGTGAAAACGATGGTGGAAAGAAGGGCTCGACGAAACATGGCAAATCTCCTTGGGTTTGAGAGTGGTGAAAAAGGCATGGTCATGCGCGCAGCGGCCGGTAGGGGTTGACACCCCGGGGAATCAGCCAGTACTGAACCTGGTACAGCAACAAGTCGACCAACACGGCAAGAGCGCAGGTCGTGAAAGCGCCGGCCAGCATCATGGCTGGCTCGTTGGTGTCGATGCCGGTGAAGATGAGCTCGCCCAGGCCACCGCCGCCGATCAGAAAGGCCAAGGCAGCAGTGCCGGTGGCATAGGTGAGGGCGGTGCGGATGCCGGAGACGATGACGTTCAGTGCGTTGGGCAGTTCCACCCGCCACAGAATCTGGCCATGGCGCATGCCGAGGCCGCGCGCTGCATCGAGCAACGCGGGTGAAACATGTTGCAGACCGACGCAGGTATTGCGCACGATGGGCATCAGTGTGGCGATGGTCAGCCCGATCACGGCCGAGCCCGTGCCGATCCCGAAAAAGAGCATCGCAATGGCCAGCTTGGCCAGTGTGGGCACCGTGGTGCCGATGTTGAGCAACTGCATCACACCTTCGGAATAACGCCGCATGGAAGGCCGGGACAGCCAGATACCGAGCGCCACGCCCAGCGTCACCGAAAAGAGGGCCACCAGTGCGACCAGCTTGATGTGTTGTCCGAGCAAGTACTGCACCTCGGACCGGTAGCCAAGCAACTGGGCGCCGAAGGACGCAGCGTGCGCGGCCGGCGTGCACACAGCCAGAAGCAGCGCGAGCCCTGCGACTCGGCTGAAACTGTCAAATACATGGGAATCAGCGTGCCGGGGCATTGCGTCCACCGCCCGCTGAAGCCGCGGCGTCCTTCGACACGGCGCTGGGCACGCTGACCGCACGGCTGATGGCCGCCTGGCTGACAACGCCGCGCAAACAGCCCTCGGCATCGACGCTGGGCAACCAGGGAACCGCCAGACGCAGCAACTCGGACACCACGACCCGCAAATCACAATCCATGCGCACCGCCACCGGTCCCAGGGCTCGGCCACCCGCAGTCACCGCCACCACCCGGCCGACCGCGTCCACCTGAATCGTTCCAATGCAACCATCGATGGTTACCTCCACGGTCTGGCCCGGCGAAACCGCGAGGGGAGCATGAACTTCCCCGACACGTTTGCGGCGCAGGCGCTTGAGCGTCGGATCCGGGCCGATAAAACCGGAGACGAAGTCATTGGCCGGCGCGGTCAGAACTTCATCGGGTGTGCCAGCCTGCTCCAGACGGCCGGCGCGGAAGATGGCAATGCGATCGGCCATCTTGACCGCCTCGTCGATGTCATGGCTCACCAACAGCACGGTCTTTTTGAGCTTTTGCTGCATCGCCAGGAACTGGTCCTGAATCGCGGCACGGTTGATGGGGTCGATCGCGCCAAAAGGTTCGTCCATCAGCAGCACCGGCGGGTCGGCCGCCAGCGCGCGCGCCACGCCCACGCGTTGCTGTTGCCCGCCTGAGAGCTGGTTGGGAAAGCGCGCCAAAAACTGACCGGCGTCCAGGCCCACCATGTCCAGCAGTTCGGCGGCGCGCGCGCGCATCCGCGCCGGCGTCCAGCCCAGGAGGCGGGGAACGACGCCGATGTTTTCCTCAACCGTCATGTTGGGGAACAGCCCCACCTGCTGAATCACGTAGCCGATGCCGCGGCGCAACTCCACCGTGTCGATGGCGGCAGTGTCGCGGCCGTTGATCAGCACCCGCCCACAGGTGGGTGTAATCAGCCGGTTGACCATGCGCATGGTGGTTGTCTTCCCGCAGCCTGACGGACCAATCAGGACGCAGATCTCACCCGTGCCAACGGTCAGGCAGACGTCGTCCACCGCCGCCGAACTGCCGCCTGCGCCGTAAATTTTGCCGAGATGCTCCAGGGTAATCATGGGGGCGCCGCAGTGCAGTCAGTTTGGCAGCGCCGCAAGGCCACGCGGCGTGAGGCGGCGTTGCAGCAGGGCCAGGCCGAAGTCGGAGGCGATGGCGAGCAGGCTCACGGCAAAGGCCCCGGTGAGCAATTGACGGATGTCAGTTTGCGTGATGCCGCGGCTGATAAAGGTGCCCAGGCCACCTGCGCCGATGTAGGCCGCGATGGCAGTGATGCCGATGTTCATCACGACAGCGATCCGGATGCCGGCCATGACGACGGGCATGGCGTTGGGCAACTCCACGCGCCACAGGCGCTGCGAGGGGCTCATGCCCATGCCGGTGGCAGCATCGC
>JANOTG010000495.1:0-9474 GCA_031416215.1 Betaproteobacteria bacterium | reverse complement strand
ACAAACCCCGCCGAGGCGGGGTTTGTCTGGGCCCCGCTATCGCAGGGCCGGTCAGCCATCGGCTGATTACCTGTTGGCGCGGGTACCGACCACTTCGATTTCCACGCGGCGGTTCTTGGCGCGACCTTCGGTGGTCTTGTTATCGGCCACCGGTTGCTTCTCGCCCTTGCCTTCGGTGTACACACGGTTCTTTTCAATGCCCTTGGACACCAAATATGCCTTGACAGCTTCCGAGCGCCTGACCGACAAAGCCTGGTTGTAGGAGTCACCACCCACGGAGTCGGTATGACCGACAGCGATCACGACTTCCAGGTTGATACCCTTGACCTTGCCAACCAGATCATCCAGCTTGGCCTTGCCTTCCGGCTTGAGTACGGATTTGTCGAAATCGAAGAACGCATCGGCAGCGTAGGTCACCTTGGTGGCAGCCGGAGGCTGGGGAGCAGGAGCAGGAGCAGGTGCCGGGGCAGGTGCTGGAGCAGGTGCTGGAGCAGCAGCTACCGGCGCCGGGGCAGGCTGAGGTGCGGGAGCCGGAGCGGGTGCTGGAGCAGGGGCCGGAGCAACGGCGCGCGGCGCAACAATGGCACCATCACAACCGACTGCAGCGGTGGCTGGCGTCCAGAATGTGTCGCGCCAGCACAATTCGTTGGTGCCGTTTTTCCACACCAGTTCGTTGCCCGTATTGCGCCAGTTGTCAACAGTCTGCGCGCCTGCGGCCGTGGCAAGCGCTGCAGTTGCAAACAACATTGCCACTTTATTCAAATTCTTCATATTTCTCCTCAGTGAGACAAAAGCCGCAGCAAGCTGCGAGGTGTTGAGAGCCCCCGGTGACCGCCACCCAAGACATGATTGAATTGTGCCACACGCCAGCACCATGGCAATGTAAAACAGCGGCCGTGCCTGTAGGACGCAGCCTCATTTTGAGCCATGTGTTGCCAACATGCGACATGGCCTTGCCCCTAAAATCGGTGTTTCCCGTCGAAAAAGCCTCTTCATGACCCAGTTTGCCAAAGAAACACTGCCGATCAGCCTGGAAGAGGAAATGCGGCGCAGCTACCTGGATTACGCCATGAGCGTGATTGTCGGGCGCGCCTTGCCGGATGCCCGGGACGGGTTGAAACCGGTGCACCGGCGCGTGTTGTTTGCCATGCATGAGCTCAACAACGACTGGAACCGCGCCTACAAGAAGTCGGCGCGCATCGTTGGTGACGTGATCGGCAAGTACCACCCCCATGGTGATCAGTCGGTGTACGACACGATCGTGCGCATGGCGCAGGATTTCTCCATGCGCCACATGCTGGTGGACGGTCAGGGTAACTTTGGCTCCGTCGACGGCGACAACGCGGCGGCGATGCGTTACACCGAGATCCGCCTGGCCAAGATCACACACGAGATGCTGGCCGATATCGACAAGGAAACGGTGGACTTCGGGCCCAATTACGACGGCTCCGAAAAGGAACCCCTGGTGCTGCCGAGCAAGTTGCCCAACCTGCTGGTGAACGGCTCCGGCGGTATCGCCGTCGGGATGGCCACCAATATTCCGCCACACAATCTGAACGAGGTGGTGGATGCCTGCCTGCACCTGCTGCGCCATCCGGAAGCCTCCATCGACGAGCTGATGGAGATCATCCCGGCGCCCGACTTTCCCACCGCCGGAATCATCTACGGCATCAACGGCGTGAAAGACGGCTACCGCACCGGCCGCGGCCGCGTCGTCATGCGCGCCAAGTGCCATTTCGAAGACATCGACAAGGGCCAGCGCCAAAGCATCATCGTCGATGAACTGCCTTACCAGGTGAACAAGAAGACGCTGCAGGAGCGCATGGCCGAGCTGGTGCACGAGAAGAAGATCGAAGGCATCAGCCACATCCAGGACGAAAGCGACAAATCCGGCATGCGCCTGGTGATCGAGCTCAAGCGCGGCGAAGTGCCCGAGGTGGTGCTGAACAACCTGTACAAACAGACGCAGTTGCAGGATACGTTCGGCATCAACATGGTGGCCCTGGTCAACGGGCAGCCCAAGCTGTGCAACCTGAAGGACCTGATCGAGGTGTTTCTGGAGCACCGGCGCGAAGTGGTGACCCGGCGCACTGTTTTCACCCTGCGCAAGGCGCGCGAGCGCGGCCATGTGCTCGAAGGTTTGGCGGTGGCACTGGCCAACATCGACGAATTCATCGCCATCATCCGCAATGCGCCGACGCCGCCGGTGGCCAGGGTGGAGCTGATGCAGCGGGCCTGGGACAGCCAACTGGTACGTGAAATGCTGACGCGCAGCCGTGCCGATGGCGCTGTGGTGAATGCCGACGACTACCGGCCGGACGGCCTGGAAAAAGTGTTTGGCATGGGCGCTGATGGCCTGTACCGGTTGTCCGAGACGCAGGCGCAGGAAATCCTGCAGATGCGCCTGCAGCGCCTGACCGGCCTGGAGCAGGACAAGATCGTGGCCGAATACAAGGAAGTGATGGCCGAGATTGAAGACCTGCTGGACATCCTGGCCAGGCCGTCACGGGTCTCGACCATCATCTCGGACGAGCTCGGGCATATCCGCCAGGAGTTCGGCCAGAGCAAGCTCGGGCTGCGCCGCAGCCTGATCGAGCACAGTTCGTTCGACCTCAGCACGGAAGACCTGATCACGCCGACCGACATGGTGGTGACACTCAGCCACAGCGGCTATATCAAGAGCCAGCCGCTGTCGGAATACCGGGCGCAAAAACGCGGCGGGCGCGGCAAGCAGGCCACTGCGACGAAGGAAGACGACTGGGTGGACCAGCTTTTCATCGCCAACACACACGACTACATCCTGTGTTTCTCCAACCGCGGCCGCCTGTACTGGCTCAAGGTCTGGGAAGTGCCGCAAGGCTCTCGGGGCTCGCGGGGCCGGCCCATCGTCAACATGTTTCCGCTGCAAGACGGTGAAAAGATCACCGTGGTGTTGCCTCTCACCGGCGAAAAGCGCAGCTTTCCCAGCGACCAGTACATCTTCATGGCGACCAGCATGGGGACGGTGAAAAAGACCACGCTGGATGAATTCAGCAATCCGCGCAAAGCCGGGATCATCGCCGTCGATCTCGATCCGGGTGACTACCTGATCGGAGCCGCACTGACCGACGGCGCGCACGACGTGATGTTGTTTTCCGACGGCGGCAAGGCGGTTCGTTTTGACGAAAACGATGTTCGCCCCATGGGCCGTACGGCACGTGGCGTGCGCGGCATGATGCTGGATGATGGCCAGGCCGTGATCGCCATGCTGGTGGCAGAAGACGAACAACAGTCGGTGCTGACGGCGACCGAGAACGGTTTTGGCAAACGCACTGGCATTACCGAGTACACACGCCATGGCCGGGGCACCAAGGGCATGATTGCCATCCAGCAAAGCGAACGCAATGGCAAGGTGGTCGCGGCCACGCTGGTGCATGTGGACGACGAGATCATGCTGATCACCGACAAGGGCGTGCTGGTGCGCACCCGGGTCAGCGAAATCCGCGAGCTTGGGCGCGCCACCCAGGGTGTGACCCTGATCGGCCTGGACGAAGGCGCCAAACTCAGTGGCTTGCAACGTATTGTGGAGAACGACGCCAACGGCGCTGACTCGGAACTGCCCGACCTGCCGGACAGCGACACCGGCGCCCCGGTCTGATGCAACGGCCCTATAACTTCTCGGCTGGTCCTGCCGCCATTGCCGAAGAGGTTCTGGCGCAGGCCGCTGCCGAGATGCTGGACTGGCACGATGCCAGTGGGCGCTCAAGCGGAATGGGCGTGATGGAAATGAGCCACCGCGGGCGCGACTTCATGGCCATTTATGAAGACGCGCAGCGTGGTCTGCGCGACCTGCTTGCGGTACCGGCGGAGTTTCGCGTCCTGTTCATGCAAGGGGGTGGCCTGGCCGAAAATGCCATCGTGCCGATGAACCTCGCGGCACTGCGGGCCCCGCGCGGTGGCCAGGGCAAGGCGGACTTTGTGATCACCGGAAGCTGGAGCCAGAAGTCACTGAATGAAGCCGGCAAGTACTGCCAAACCCACGTGGCGGCGAGCAACAGCGCAGGCGGCCACACCAGCATGCCACAGGCCTCGACATGGGACATCCGAACTGACGCCAGTTATGTGCACCTGTGCTCCAACGAGACCATCCACGGGGTCGAGGCGCATAGCCTGCCCGACCTGCGCGCCCTGGGTTGTGATGCGCCACTGGTCCTTGATTTTTCCTCCCATGTCGCGTCCCGCACCATCGACTGGAGCCGGATCGGCCTTGCTTTCGCCGGGGCGCAGAAAAACCTGGGGCCGGCCGGCCTGACGGTGGTGGTCGTGCGCGACGAACTGTTGGGCCATGCGCTTCCCATTTGTCCAAGTGCTTTCGACTACCGCCTGGTGGCGGACAACCAGTCCATGTTCAACACACCACCCACCTATGCGATTTACATCGCAGGCCTGGTGTTCCGGTGGCTGTTGCGCCAAGGCGGCATCGCGGCAATCGAGGCGCGCAACATTGCCAAGGCTGAGTTGCTGTACCGCGCGATCGATCAGTCCAGCCTGTACGAAAACCGCGTGGCTCCGGATTGCCGCTCGCGCATGAATGTGCCTTTTTTCCTGCGCGACGAGTCACGCAATGCCCCGTTTCTGGCCGGCGCTGCCGCGCGTGGGCTGCTGTCGCTCAAGGGCCACAAGTCGGTGGGTGGCATGCGCGCCAGCATCTACAACGCCATGCCGCTGGCTGGTGTGCAGGCGCTGGTCGACTACATGCGAGAATTTGAGCAGAGCGACCGCCCATGACCAAAACCCTGCCCGAGTTGCGCCTACACATCGACGCAGTCGATGCCCAATTGCTGGCCCTGTTGAATCAGCGAGCGCTGCTGGCCAACGAAGTTGGCGAGATCAAACGCGCCGAAGGTTCATCGATCTACCGTCCCGAGCGTGAGGCACAGGTGGTGCGCGATTTGCAGGGGGCAAACAAGGGCCCGTTGCGCAACCTGGGTCTGGCCAATATCTGGCGCGAGATCATGTCGGCATGCCGCGCCCTGGAAGCACCCCAACGGGTCGCGTTTCTGGGCCCGGCGGGCACCTTCAGCGAGCAGGCCGCATTCCAGTATTTTGGCTCCAGCATAGAGCGGGTTCCCTGCGGCAGCATCGACGAGGTGTTTCGCGCCACCGCCTCCGGCAGCGCCGAGTTCGGCGTGGTGCCGGTGGAGAATTCGACCGAGGGTGTGGTCTCGCGCTCGCTGGACCTGTTTCTGCACACGCCGCTGCACGTGATAGGCGAAACCAGTCTGCTGGTGCGCCATAACCTGCTGCGCCAATCGGCGGAGTTGGACGGCATCGAGGTAATTTTTGCTCATCCACAGGCACTGGCGCAATGCCAGGGCTGGCTGAACACCCATCTGCCCAAGGCCGAGCGGCGTACCGCATCGAGCAATGCCGAAGGCGCGCGGCTGGCGACGACCAATCCGACCTGGGCCGGAATCGCGAGTGACCGCGCCGCCGCAGAATTCGGCTTGCACATCGCAGCCCATGCCATACAGGACGACGCCTTCAATCGCACGCGGTTTGCCGTGGTCTGCCTGCCGCATGTGCAGGGCGCGCCGGCGGCCAGCGGACGGGACTGCATCAGCCTGATTGTCTCGGTACCCAACCGGCCTGGTGCGGTGCACGACATGCTGATGCCGCTCAAGGTGCATGGTGTATCCATGACGCGTTTCGAGTCGCGTCCGGCCCGCTCCGGGCAGTGGGAGTACTTTTTTTACCTGGACATCCAGGGGCACCCGACGCAGCCACATGTGGCCCAGGCTCTGCAGGACCTGCAGGCACTGTGCGCCTTTTACAAGGTGCTGGGCAGCTACACCGCCAGTGAACAGTAGACATTGACCAGAGGCACTGCATGTTTCAACAACTGGGTTTGATCGGGTGTGGGCTGATGGGTGGATCTTTTGCGCTCGCCTTGAAGCGTGCCGGGCTGGTCAAGCGCGTAGTGGGATACAGCAAGTCACCGTCCACCACCGACCGGGCAAGGCAGATGGGCGTCATCGACGTGGAGGCGCCCTCAGCGCTTCTGGCAGTGTCGGGTGCCGACATTGTGCTGATCGCCGTGCCGGTGGCATCGACCGAGGCCACGTTCAAGTCGATCAAACACCTGGTGACCGCCAACATGCTGATCATGGACGTGGGGTCCACCAAACGCGAAGTGATAGACGCCGGGCGGCGCGCGCTGCGCGAGCAGATCGGCTGTTTTGTGCCGGCCCACCCGATCGCTGGCAAGGAACTTTCGGGGGTCGAAAACGCCGACGTTGACCTGTATGTCGGACGTCAGGTTGTGCTGACACCGATCGAGCGCACCAACCCGGTACAGGTACAACAGGCGGTCGATGTCTGGTCGGCACTGGGTTGCAGGGTGGTGAAAATGACCCCGGAGTCCCACGATGCCGCATTTGCCGCCATCAGCCACCTGCCGCATCTGATCGCCTTTGCCCTGATCAACGCCATTTCGAATCAGCCATCAGGCAAGGACTTTCTGTCATTGGCCGGCCCCGGATTCCGCGATTTCAGCCGCATCGCCGCCTCCGACCCGACCATGTGGCGCGACGTCCTGTTGTCGAATCGTGAAGAACTGCTGGAACAGGCCAAACACTTCCAGCGCACGCTGCAAGCACTGGAGCTGATGATCCAGAGCGGCAATGGCGATGCCTTGCTGGAACAGATCGAACATGCCAGCGCCACCCGGGCGAACTGGAGCATGTCGAAACAGCAGAAGTAATGTTCGCCACCGAGTTTCTGGACATCCCGCCATTGAGCGAGGCAGGTGGCACACTGTTGTTGCCGGGCTCCAAAAGCATATCGAACCGCTTGTTGTTGCTTGCCGCCGTCTGCACCGGCCGCAGCACCCTGCACGATCTGCTGGATTCGGACGATACCCGCGTGATGCTGGAGGCGCTGCGTGCGCTGGGTTGCCGCGTCGAGCAGCGTGGCAACACGGTGCTGATCGACGGGCTGGGTGGCACCCTGCCCCAACGCAGCGCCCGGCTGTTCCTGGGCAATGCGGGCACCGCCATGCGACCACTGACCGCCGCCCTCGCCGTGCTCGGCGGGGACTTCGAGTTGCGGGGGGTCGCGCGCATGCATGAGCGCCCGATCGGCGATCTGGTCGACGCGTTACGCCAATTGGGCTGCCACATCGACTACCTGGAGCGCGACGGTTACCCCCCGTTGCGTATCGGTCGGCCAACACTCGATCTGCAACAGCCCATTCAGGTGCGTGGCGACGTGTCCAGCCAGTTCCTGACCGCCTTGCTGATGGCGCTGCCGCTGGTGGCGCAGCGAGACATCGTGATCGAGGTGCAGGGCGAATTGATATCACGGCCGTATGTGGAAATCACGCTCAATCTGCTGGCCCGTTTTGGCGTTGCGGTGCGTCGCGAGGGCTGGCAGCGCTTCACCATCGTCGCCGGCAGCTCGCTCCGTTCACCGGGCACCCTGCATGTCGAGGCCGACGCGTCATCGGCCAGCTATTTCATTGCTCTGGGCGCCATCGCCGCGCAGGCAAACCGGGCGGTTCACATCCGGGGCGTCGGGGCTGATTCGATACAAGGCGACATCCGGTTTGTGGATGCGGCGCGGAGCATGGGCGCCGTCGTACAGAGCGGTCCGAATGACCTGCGGGTCTGGCGCGACCCGGCCTTGGCGGGCCGACCACTGCGCGCGATCGACCTGGACTGCAATCACATACCGGACGCCGCCATGACCCTGGCCGTGATGGCCCTGTATGCCGATGGCCCGAGCTGTCTGCGCAATATCGCCAGTTGGCGGGTCAAGGAAACCGACCGTATTCACGCCATGGCCACCGAGTTGCGCAAGCTGGGTGCTGCGGTGGAGGAAGGCGCAGACTTCATACGCATCACACCGCCCGCCAACACCGCGGCCTGGCGGGCTGGTGACATCCACACCTACGACGACCACCGCATGGCGATGTGTTGTTCCCTGGCGGCCTTCAACCCAGCCCGGCTTGCGGTGCGTATCCAGGATCCCCAGTGTGTCGCCAAGACCTATCCGGAATATTTTGAAACCCTCTTTTCCGTTGTGCAAACACCGACGCAGCACATTCCGGTGATCTGCATCGACGGACCGACTGCTTCCGGCAAGGGCACGCTGGCTGCCGCCCTGGCACGGCGGCTGGGCTACCACTTCCTGGACTCAGGCGCGCTGTATCGGCTGACGGCGCTGGCGGCGACCCGGGCCGGGCATTCACTCGATGCCGAAGGCGAATCCGCCATCGCAGCGATGGTGCCGCAGCTGGACATCCGTTTTCTGCCGGGACAGATATGCCTGGGCGCCGAGGACATCACCGAACTGTTGCGCACCGAGGCCATGGGCATGAACGCCTCCCGTGTCTCGGCGCTGCCGCGGGTGCGTCAAGCACTGGTCGCGCTACAACACGGCACACGGCATTTACCGGGCCTGGTGGCCGACGGACGTGATATGGGCACCATGATCTTCCCGGATGCGCCGCTCAAGGTGTACCTGACGGCAAACGCCGCGCGGCGTGCCGAAAGACGGCATAAGCAACTGATTTCAAAAGGAATTTCGACTACAATCATGACCCTGCGCAGTGATTTGGAGGCGCGTGATGTACGGGATTCGTCCCGTAGCAACGCGCCGCTGAAAGCGGCACAGGATGCTGTCTTGCTGGACAACTCCGACCTGACGATTGAAGAATCGGTGGAGCGGGTGTTGGGCTGGTGGAACAGCAGACAACCGTTCGGCTCCGGCTGAGCAGTTGGGTAGACGGGTAAAGGCTGCTGGTCTTTGCCCTGGTCCACATGGCTCCCGTCGCGCTCGTCCTTTGCGCATTGGCTGTGTGGTTCGACAACTTAACCCGCGGCCCGTTCCGCAAAACAGAATGTCTGAATCTTTTGCCGACCTATTTGAAGAATCCCAGAAACGCTCGGAGACCCGCATTGGCGAGGTCGTCACCGCCGAAGTGGTGCGTATCGAACACAGCTTCGTGGTGGTCAATGCCGGACTGAAGTCCGAAGCCTATGTGCCGCTGTCCGAATTCAAGAGTGACAAGGGTGAACTCGAAGTCCAGGTCGGTGAATTTGTCTCGGTGGCGATTGTCGCAATGGAAAACGGCTACGGCGACACCATCGTCAGCCGTGACACGGCCAAGCGGCTGGCTTCCTGGATGTCGCTGGAGAAGTCCCTCGAGTCCGGCGAGTTCGTGACCGGCACGACGAGCGGCAAGGTCAAGGGTGGCCTGACCGTGCTGGTCAACGGCATCCGCGCCTTCCTGCCCGGCTCGCTGGTTGACACGCGTCCCACCAAAGACTTGTCTCCGTACGAGAACAAGAACATGGAATTCAAGGTCATCAAGCTCGACCGCAAGCGCAACAACGTCGTGTTGTCGCGCCGTGCCGTGGTCGAGGCCAGCATGGGCGAAGAACGCGCCAAGCTGATGCAGACCCTGAAAGAGGGCTCCGTGGTGCAAGGCGT
>JANOTG010000494.1:0-2196 GCA_031416215.1 Betaproteobacteria bacterium | reverse complement strand
GGCGCGAAAGTCACCGCCATACAGGTCGTCGCGCAGGGTCCGCCGCTTTCGCCCCGCCGAAGCCGCAGGGCCTGCGTCGGCCCGGGTTTGCGCGGTGGCGGCCTGCATCGTCTGCAGCAACAGGGTGGCGGCATCTTCGCGCTGCTTCTTCAGCGTTTCGTCGGACCCGTCGACGTAGTTTTGCAGGAACTCGCGCAGCTTGGCACTCACCGACGTGCCGTGCTGGATCGCGCGCACGCGCGCCCGTTTGATGATTTCGTCGTCGACGGAGATGGTCAGGTTGGACATCGGAATGCTCCCACGTAAAAACCCGTGTAGCACGTGAACCTGTGCAGCACGTTGCGTATTCAGGTGCGGGCGCGCCGGATAGTGCTCAGCGTATCAGCAGCACATCAAGCCCTGGCACCCTCTGCCACTGTTTGTCCGCCGTTACAACGCTGGCCGACTTCGATCGCGCGAGCGCAATACAGGCCCTGTCACCCAACGACAGCCCCCATGCCTGGGTGGCCTGGCGCAACAAGCCACTGGCGTGGGCAATCGACTGATCGAAAGCTATTAGGGTTAAGGGAACGCCCTCCATGACAGTGATCACCTCCGCCTCGCTCATGCCTCTTTCGCTGAGTTTGGCGACAATTTCTGCGTAGTTGACGGCACTTATCAGATTTTCGCCATCTGCCCAGGCCGCCACCACACGCTCGCCGCCGGGCTCCTGGAAGATGGCCGCCAACACCGCCGAGCTGTCAAACACATAGTTTATTGGCGATCAGCAAACCCGCCGCACCGTGGTGAAGGCAGGTTGATGCTCTCAAGGCTTGGCGAAATAGCTCACCCCCGGCAAGCCCGCGTAGTCCGCGTCCTGCGTCCAGAATGTGGCTTTGAATTCTTGCGCAATGGCGTACATCGCCGCATCGGCAAGTGCCAACTTGTGCAGGGTGGCCACTTGGGACGCGGCAATGGCGCGTCCATCGGTCAACTCAACCACGCGGCCCAGGCGCATTACGTTCAGGGCTGCCGTGACCCGACTCTCGGGCAGGCTGCGACTGAGTAGTCGATGAACTTCGTACAGCGCCATGACCGGCACCAAAAGCTGGTCGCGCCGCTCGATGGCGGGTGCGAAGAGGTCAGCGCGTGGGCTGTCCTGCAGGTACTCGACCCAGCCAGACGAGTCAACCACGTTCACCCCAACTCCCGGTCCGGCTCTTTCTCTGGCTCCAGGTTGCCCAGGTCTTGCCCCTTGAGCATGCCGCGGTAGGCGCTCATCGGCAGCTCCGGCCGGATGATCAGCTCTTTGCCGCGCAGCACAAACTGAATGTGCGACCCCGGGCCAATACCCAGCCTGGCACGCATGGCGGCCGGCAGTGTGACCTGACCCTTGCTTGAAACCACGGCTTCGGATTGCATCGAATTTCCTTTACAAGAATAAAGTAAAGCAAACTGAATTGTAAAGCAAATGGCGTGCGAATGCAGGCGATCAAGCCTGTCCCCGCGCGCCTCAACGCGCCATCGAGATCGCCCGCCCGGCAAATTTCGGCCGTGGCAGCCCATGGTGTGGCGCCGCCAACGCCTGCAATCGCGGCAATACCGACGGCGCGAACGGCGCAGCCCGCGGCCCGGACATATCGACATTGAGTTGCATCTGCTCGTTGACGCTGAGCAGTGTTTGCGTGCCGGCCACAAACAGGCTGTGGTAGACGTGCAGCCGTTTGGCATCCACGCCGAGAATCTGCGTCTGAACCTCGATCGCCGTGCCCTGCTTCACCTCCAGCAGGTAGTTGATGTGCGACTCCAGAGTGAACATCGAGTGGCCGGTGGCGGCACGGCCGGCTGCGTCGAGGCCGATCATGTCCATCATGGCGTCGGTGGCCATGCTGAACACCAGCAGGTAATGGGCGTCGCGCAGGTGGCCGTTGTAGTCGGTCCACTCCGGCAGCACGGTGCCACGCCAAGGGGTGAGCAGTGACGTAGCGGCGTCACTCATCCAGCGCGATCCCGTGTTTGATCTTGGTGGCCCGCACCGCCTCCTGCACCGCCATCAGGCAGTCGTCGCGATACCGTTCCAGGTCGGCGATGCTGTGTGTGCCCAGTTGCGCAGCGGTGCCGTCCACCACGCTGTCGATCAGCGCGTCGGTGAGCTCCGGTGCCTCCAGCCTGGTCCAGGGCAATTTGAGCGCCGGGCCGAATTGCGCCATGAAGTGG
>JANOTG010000493.1:0-21957 GCA_031416215.1 Betaproteobacteria bacterium | reverse complement strand
TACCATCCCGACAAGAGCGCTGAAGAGATCTTTGCCGCCTACCAGCAGTTCGACCGCCGCCTGGGTGAGCCGCAGCGTTCCGGCTGGCGTGCCCATGGCAACGACCGCAATCCCGGGCGCCGCCTGCGCGTCGGGTATGTGTGCCCCAGCTTTTGTAAACACGCGACCCGCCACTTCCTGTTGCCGCTGCTGGAGCATCACGACCACCAGCGCTTCGAGTTGTTTGCCTACGCCGAGGTTCTGCAGCCCGCAGATCCGTTGGCTGCACAGTATCGCGCCCTGTTTGATCATTGGGCCATAACCAACGGGTTGTCCGACGCCGCCCTGGCGCAGCGTATTCGCGATGACCAAATCGATGTGTTGATCGATATCGCCGGCCATACCCGCGGCAACCGGCTCGGCGCCATGGCGTACAAGCCGGCGCCGGTATCGATCCATTGGCTGGACTGCGGGTACACCACCGGTTTGCGCGCCATCGACCACTATCTGAGTGATTGGGTGACCGTGCCGGCTGGCGCGGAGCACCTGTTCGCCGAGGTGCCGTGGCGTCTGCCGGTACCGGCGCTGGTATACCGGCCGGGGCCAGGCATGGGTGATGCCGGTGCGTTGCCGGCACTGCAGCGTGGTTTTGTTACCTTCGGCAGCCTGACCCGATCCATCCGCATCAACCGGCATGTGGTCCAGGCCTGGGCCGATTTGCTGCTCCGGGTTGAAGGCTCGCGGCTGGTGGTGGACAGCGGCAACTTCGCGACCCCTGGTGCGGCGCAGGCGCTGGCGGACCAGTTCGCAGCGCTGGGTATCGATACCGGGCGCCTGAGCATAGGTTGCCACAGCCCGCCGTGGGACCTGATGCGTGGGATCGACATCGGGCTCGACTGTTTTCCGCATAACTCCGGCACCACATTGTTCGAGATGCTGTACCTCGGCATTCCCTTTGTCACGCTCGCCGGCCGACCCAGCGTGGGGCGCATCGGCAGCGCCATCCTGCAAGGCGTAGGTGAACCAGGCTGGATCGCGACGACGACGCAGGACTATGTAGCGAAGTTGGTTGCAATGGCCGCCGATGTGCCGACATTGGCCCAGACGCGCCAACGCCTGCGCTGTCAGATGCAGGCCTCGCCATTGATGGATGAAGTGGGGTTCGCGCGCCACGTGGAGGACGCCTTTGTGCAGATGTTCGAACGATGGTGTCAGGGGCAGGATACGGCTGCACCGGTGACGGCGCGATCAACCGGCCTACCCGAGTCCATGTCCCGGCCTGACGTCGGCTCGGTCGTGGATTTGCAGCCGCTGGTCGCGCGGGCGACGCAACAGGCCATGGAACTGGGCCTGCGGCAACACCGCGCGGGGGCTCTCGATGCGGCTGCGGAGCTCTATCGCGGGGTGTTGGAGCTGGTACCGGCACATCTGGACGCCAACCACAACCTGGCGGTGATTCTGCTCGGCCAGGGCCATGCCAAACAGGCGGTAGAACGATTTCGTCAGGTCCATCTGGCCCAGCCCGAGCATTGGCAATATTGGCTGAGCTTATTCGATGGCTTGCTGTCGGCGGGAGAGCATCGGGGTGCGACACAGTTGCTCGAACACCGGCGCCGGCTTGGCCTGGAGGTGGCCGTGGTGCAGGAGCTGGTGCAGCGTTTGGTCGACGCCAGATGGTCGGCGGTCGCAACGCCGGCCCCGGTACACACCAAGGCGCGACCGTCGCCACAGGCCTTTGCCCGTATCGACGCGCTGTTCAAAGCCAACCGCATGGACGAGGTCGTGACGCAGGCTGGCGCCATGACCAGGAAGTTCCCGCAGGTCGCTTATGGCTGGAAGGCGTTGGGGGCGGCGTGGGTCAACCTGGGGGCGTTCGAGCAGGCGCTGCAGCCGCTGCAAAAAGCGGTGGATACCGCGCCGGCCGACGCTGGTGCGTTGAGCAACCTGGGTTTTGCACTGCACAACCAACGCCGGCCGGTGGAGGCCGAAGTGAATCTGCGGCTGGCGCTGCAGCTGCGCCCGGGGTTCGCCGCGGCCCTGATCAACCTGGGATCGGCCGTGCTGGGGCAGGACCGGTACGCAGAGGCTGCAGAGCTGTATCAACAAGGCTTGGTCATCGAACCCGATTACATCCCCGCGCACAGCCACTTGGCGCAGGTGCGTGACGAGCAGGTGCGCCTGGTGGAGGCGGCAGCCGGTTTTCGCCGAACGCTCGAATTGCTGCGCGCCAGCAACCTGGATTTGCGCGCCGCGCGCTTCGACATCACGCAGGCCCATGCACACCAGGGCCTGGCCAGTGTCATGGCGAAGTTGTCCGACTTCCAGGAGGTGGTGGCGCAATCCAATGCGGCGCTGGCGGTGTTGCCGGACGACCCGGTGTTGTGGGAGAAGCGTCTGTATGCGTTTTCCTACCATCCCGATCTGGCGGTGGGCGACATCTTTGCCGAGTTCGTGCGTTGGGGTGACCGCTTCGCCCTGCCGGCGGCTGACTTCGCGCACCATGACCGCACGGTGGGCAGACGGCTGCGGGTTGGCTACGTGTCGCCCGACTTTCGCCAACACACCTCGCGTTTCTATTTCCTGCCGTTTTTTGCCAACCATGACCACAGCGTGGTCGAGATATTCGCCTACTCCAACGTCAAGGTCGAAGACGCCTTCACCGCAAAATTCAGGGCCGTGTTTGACCACTGGCGCGACATCCGCGAGATGGGCGACGACGAGGTCGCAGCACTGGTGCGCTCCGACGGCATCGACATCCTGGTCGACGGCTGCAACCACATGCGCGACGACCGGCTCGGGGTATTCACGAAGAAACCTGCGCCACTACAGGTGACATGGCTCGGCGCCGCTTGGACCACTGGCCTGCCAGCGGTCGACTATGTGTTGTTTGACCCCCATATCGCACCCCCCGAGACCATCGCGCGGGAAAACATCGTGCGTCTTCCGCATTGTTTCGTGCCGTTCCAGTCGATGGTGCAGACGGACTTGCCGGCAGCGCCGCCCTGCCTGAGCAGCGGGATTGTGACGTTCGCCTATTCCGGCCGCACGGAGCGCCTGAACCACCATAGCTTTCGGGTCTGGGGCGAGATTCTGCGTCGCCTGCCAAACGCCCGACTGGTGCTTGACTTCCGCAGTTTTGCCGACCCGCTGAACCGCGATCACTTCCGCGCCCTGATGCAGCGCCATGGTCTGGATCCGCAGCGGGTGGAGATGCGCCATAGCAGCGACATCTTCAAGGCCTTGCACGACTTCGACATCCTGCTCGACTGCTTTCCGCACAGCGGCGGAACCATGCTGGTGGACGCCCTGTGGATGGGGGTGCCGGTACTGACACTGGCGGCCCGCCCGCCGCTGGGCCGCATCGGCACCAGCTTTGTCAGCAATATCGGCCTGGCGGACTGGGTGGCGCACAGTGAGCAGGAGTACATCGACAAGGCCTGCGCTTTTGCCGCCGATCCCCAGGCTCTGGCCGCGCTGCGCGCCGGCATGCGCGAACGCATGCTGAGGTCACCCTTGATGGACGGTGTGGGATTCGCGCGTGGCGTCGAGTCGGCTTACCGCACCATGTGGGAGCGGTTTTGCGCCGGCGAACAACCGTCACCGATCACGGTGGCGCCAGTGCCAGGGTCAGGCGCGGCCTCGGAGGTGGCGCCATGAAGGCCGTCATTCTTGCCGGCGGTCTGGGCACGCGTATTTCGGAAGAAACCCATTTGCGGCCCAAACCCATGGTCGAGGTGGGTGGCAAGCCCATCCTGTGGCACATCATGAAGATGTATTCAGCGCACGACGTCAACGAATTCGTCATCTGTTGCGGCTACAAAGGTTATGTGATCAAGGAGTATTTCGCCAACTACTTCCTGCACATGTCGGATGTCACCTTCTGCATGGCCAACAACCGCATGGAAGTGCACCACAAACACGCCGAGCCCTGGCGGGTCACCCTGGTGGATACCGGCGACGACACCATGACCGGCGGCCGCCTGCGACGTGTCGCGGACTACCTGCAAGACGAGCAGGATTTCTGTTTCACCTACGGCGACGGTGTGGCGGACCTGGACATTGCGGCGTCGATCCGCTTCCACCGCGCGCACGGCAAACTGGCCACGGTCACCGCGGTACAGCCGCCTGGGCGTTATGGCGCCTTGCAGATCAGCGCCGCTGCGGTGACCGGGTTCACAGAGAAGCCGCGGGGTGATGGTGGGCTGATCAACGGCGGATTTTTCGTCTTGTCGCCGCGCTGTATCGAGCGTATCGAGGGAGACGCCACAGCCTGGGAAGTCGGTCCGATGGCCGGTCTTGCCAGCGATGGCGAACTGATGGCGTTCGAGCACACCGGCTTCTGGCAGCCCATGGACACCCTGCGTGAAAAGAACATGCTGGAGGAGCTCTGGCTGTCGGGTCGCGCGCCCTGGAAGACCTGGTAATGTTGCCGGATGCAGCATTCTGGCGCGGCAAACGCGTCCTGCTCACGGGACATACCGGCTTCAAGGGCGCCTGGTTGACGTTGTGGCTGCACCAGCTCGGAGCCGAGGTGATCGGCGTCGCGTTGGCACCTGGCGGTCAGCCCAACTTGTACGACCTGGCCTCTTTGGATCGGTTGGCGCAAAGCCACCTGCAGGATGTCCGTGATGCCGATGCGCTTGGGCGACTGGTGCACCAGGTACGCCCCGAGATCGTTCTGCATCTGGCGGCACAGGCTTTGGTGCGGTCGGGTTATGAGCAGCCCGCCGTCACGTTTTCCACCAACGTCATGGGCACGGTCAACCTGCTGGAAGCCGTGCGTCTGCAAGGGCAGGCGCGGGTTGTCGTGGTCGTGACGACCGACAAGGTGTATCACAACCGCGAATCGGTCTACCCATACCGCGAAGAAGACGCGCTTGGTGGACACGACCCCTACAGCGCCAGCAAGGCGGCAGCAGAACTGGTGGCCGCAAGTTACCGCGACGCTTTTTTGACGCAAGCCGGCACAGCGCTCGCCACGGCACGCGCCGGCAATGTGGTGGGTGGTGGTGACTGGGCTGTCGACCGGCTGTTGCCCGACGCATTTCGCGCCTGGAGCACGGGCGCCGTGCTGCAGGTGCGCCGGCCCCAGGCCGTGCGGCCCTGGCAACACGTGCTCGAGCCCCTGGCCGCCTATCTGGTGCTGGTCGAGCGGTTGTGGCAACAGCCCAAGCTTGCAGGCGCCTACAACTTCGGCCCGGCGAGCGCAGGTACATGTACCGTGCAGCAACTGGTCGGTGTGGCCCGACAGGCCTTTGGTAGCGGTGACAGCCAGTTTCACAGCATCGATGCCGGCCCACACGAAGCAACGACCTTGACACTGGAAGTGGCACTGGCACGCTCGAAGTTGGGCATAACACCGCTGTGGGATGTGGCACGCGGCGTGCAGCAAACGATGGCGTGGTATCGCGGCTTCCAGCGGGGTCGGTCTGCGCGGGACCTGTGTCTGGCTGATTTGGCCGACTACGAGGGCAGCCATGCAGCGCCTGCGCGTCATTGATACGCCCTTGGCCGGTGTGCGGCTGGTTGAACGCGAGCCACGCGTCGATCCGCGCGGATTCCTGTCCCGCATCTTTTGCGCCTCGGAACTGTTGGAAGCAGGCTGGAGCAAGCCCATCGCACAGATCAACCAGTCCCATACTGCGCAGGGCGGGACCGTGCGCGGCCTGCACTATCAACAGGCGCCCGACTCGGACATGAAGCTGGTAAGTTGTCTGCGCGGTGCAGTGTGGGATGTGGCGGTTGATCTGCGCGCCCAGTCCAGCACGTATCTGCAGTGGTTCGGTTGCGAATTGTCAGCCGCAAATTACCGGGCCCTGCTGATCCCCGAGGGCTGCGCGCATGGCTTCCAGAGCCTGCAGGATGACACCGAGCTGCTGTACTGCCACAGCGCCGCCTACGCGGCGCAGTCCGATGCCGGGCTGCATCCGCAAGACCCGCAGCTGGCGATTGCCTGGCCACTGCCGGTAACCCTGCTGTCGACGCGTGATGCAGCGTTGCCGGGCTTGCACGGCTGGACCCCAGGGGATCGGGCATGAAATGTCGCCACTGCGCCGCGTCGCTGCAAATGTCCTTTCTCGATCTGGGCAGCGCGCCACCCTCCAATGCCTACCTCGATGCCACTGCGCTGGACGCACCCGAGGTCTGGTATCCGCTGCGCCTGCTGGTCTGTACCCAGTGCTGGCTGGTGCAGACCGAAGACTACGCTGGCCGGGAAGCATTGTTCGCCAGTGACTATGGCTACTTCAGCGCGGTCTCCAGTTCCTGGCTGGCGCACGCACGCCAGTTTGTGCAGGAGGCGCTGCCGCGTTTTGCGCTGGGCGCCGGGAGCATGGTGGTCGAGGTGGCCGCCAATGACGGCTATCTGCTGCAGTACGTGCGTGATGCAGAGGTGCCCTGTTATGGCATCGAGCCGACGGCGCTCACCGCTGCGGCGGCGCGAGCCAGGGGAATCAGCATCATCGAACGCTTCTTCGGCGTCGAACTCGCGCGGCAACTGGTTGTCGAGGGCCGACAGGCCGACCTGATGGTGGCCAACAATGTGCTGGCCCATGTTCCGGACATCAATGACTTTGTGGCCGGATTTGCCCAGTTGCTCAAACCTGCGGGTGTTGCCAGCTTCGAGTTCCCGCACCTGCTGGAGATGGTGCGCGGAAAGCAGTTCGACACGGCCTACCACGAGCACTATTCCTACCTGTCCTTGCATAGCGTGCAACGCGTGTTGCATGGCGGCGGCATGCAGGTCTTTGACGTGCAGCAGTTGTCTACCCATGGCGGCAGCCTGCGTGTGTTTGCGCAACGTGCCGACACCGGTGTCCGTGTGGTTACCGCCGAAGTGGCACGTTTGTTGGCGCTGGAGTCCGATAGCGGAATGCAGAGCGCCGGGTTTTACCGTGGTTTTCAGGACCAGGCGCACCACATCAAGTGGGAGTTGCTGGAGTTCTTGTTGCGTTGCAAGCGCGAAGGCCTGTCGGTCGCCGCTTATGGCGCCGCCGCCAAGGGCAACACCCTGCTCAATTTCGCCGGTGTGCGTGCCGACCTGCTGTCTTACGTGGTGGACCGCAGCCCGGGCAAATTGGGTCGCTACCTTCCAGGCAGCAGGATTCCGGTGCGGGACGTTGCGCATCTGCTGGCGCACCGGCCAGACCGGGTGCTGATCCTGCCCTGGAATCTGAAGTCGGAGGTGATGGCCCAGTTGCCGCAGGTGACGCAATGGGGCGGACGCTTCGTCACCGCCGTGCCAATGCTGGAGTTGCTGCTGGCATGAAAGTTCTTCTGACTGGCGCCAGCGGCTTTTTGGGCCAACATGTGGTGCAACTGCTGCAGCAACGGGGTATTGCCACTGTGGCCATCGGGCGTCGGCGCCCGTTGGCACTGGCGCCAGCGCAGTTTCACCAGGTCGACTTGCTCGACGAGAGCGAACTGGACCCGGTTCTCGGTGCCTGCGGCGCCACCCACCTGCTGCACCTGGCATGGGTGACGGAACACGGTGCCTATTGGGAGTCGCCGCACAACCTGCGCTGGGTCGGCGCCAGCCTGCGCCTGGTCGAGGCCTTTGCCGCGGCCGGTGGTCGGCACGTGGTCGTGGCCGGCAGCTGTGCGGAGTATGACTGGAGCGGCAGCGGTGTGTGTGTGGAAGACAACACGCTGTTGCGTCCCGCCACGCTGTACGGCGTCGCCAAGCACCGGACGCGCCAGCTGCTGCTGGATTACGCGGCAAGCTGCAAGCTGGATGTTGCCTGGGGCCGGGTTTTTTTCCCCTTTGGTGCCGGTGAAGATGCGCGCCGGCTGCTGCCCTCACTGGTGGCCGCGTTGCAGGGTCAGGTGCCGCCGTTTGGAGTCAGCACTCGCGCCCGGCGCGACTTCCTGCCGGTGTCCGATGTGGCGTCCGCCCTGCTGGTGCTGCTGCAGGCGGAGGCGACCGGTGACTACAACATCAGCTCGGGCACGGCGACACCGATCGTCGATGTCGTCAAGCTCGTGGCAGAGCAGCTCGGGGCCGATGCAGACACCATCCTGCGCCTGCCACCAGCGCGCACCGGTGGGCCGGAGTTGCTGCTCGGGAGCAATGCCCGCTTGTGTGCATTGGGCTGGCAACCGCGCGATGACCTGGTATCGGCACTGCGGCATGCGGTGGCGCAACGGACAGCGGCACACGCAGTGCAATCCCATGCCCATTGACAGTTGTCCGGTCTGCCAGGGCCAAGACACCCGGCTGTTCCTGCAGCGCGAACAGGTGCCAGTGCACCAGAATCTGGTGCTGGCGCAGCAGGCCCAAGCACTTGCAAGCACGCGAGGCAGTCTGCAAATGCATGTGTGCTGCAGCTGCGGCTTTGTCTTCAATGCGGCATTTGATCCTGACCTTTTGTCCTATGGGCAGGAGTACGACAACACCCAGTCGCACTCGGCAGCCTTCGATACCTACCTGGATGGCCTGGCCGCGCAACTGGTCGGGGAACATGGCGTGCGCAACGCCCGTATCGTCGAGGTCGGCTGCGGCAAGGGGCACTTTTTGCGCAAGCTGGTCGAATTTCCCGAGGCGGGCAATAGCGGCTTCGGCTTCGATCCGAGTTATGTCGGCCCCGAGGTGGAGCTGGACGGGCGCCTGCGATTTCGCCGCAGCCTGTACGACGCCAGGTGCGCCGACGTGGCAGCCGATGTCGTGGTGTGTCGCCATGTCATCGAACATGTGGCCGATCCGTTGCCGTTGCTGCTTGCAGTGCGCGCTGCATTGTCCCGCTCACCCCGGGCGCGGGTGTTCTTCGAGACGCCTTGTGTCGAGTGGATATTGCGCAACCAGGTGGTGTGGGACTGGTTCTACGAACACTGCTCGCTGTTCGCCCCGTCTTCCCTGCGCAGCGCGTTCGAGCGCAGCGGATTCGTGGTCGACGCGGTGAGCCATGCATTTGGCGGCCAATACCTGTGGCTGTGGGCACGGCCAGTCGACGCCATCACAACGCCGTGCGTTTTTGAGCCGGGCGCATTGTTGCAACTCGCGCAAGCCTATGGTCGGGCAGAGTCGATGTTGCGATCCGATTGGCTGCAACGGCTGGCGGCGCTGCGCGAACAGGGACCGGTGGCGCTCTGGGGTGCTGGAGCGAAGGGTGTCACTTTTGCCCATCTCAGCGATCCGCAGGCCACCTTGCTTGACTGTCTGGTCGACATCAACCCGAACAAGCAGGGCCGCTTCGTGCCCGGCAGCGCGCACCCGATCGTGGCGCCACAGGCCTTGATATCACGTGGTGTACGCAATGTCGTGCTGATGAATCCGAATTACCGCAGCGAGATAGAGCAGACACTGGCTGACCTTGGCAGTAACGCGCAACTGATAACCTGGAGCGACCCATGCAATTGACGATCGATACCGACACCGCCACCCTGACCCTGGCGGACCATGCCGGGTCACGCACCATGCCCCTGTACTCCCGCGATGCTTTTGAGGCCATCTCGCGGCAATGGGTACGTGTGGGTTGGAACCAGAAATACCAGTACACGTTTTCATGGATGGGCCGCCCCGTCATACAGTTGCCCGAGGACATGCTGCGCATGCAGGAGGTGATCTGTCACCTGCAGCCGGATGTGATTGTCGAAACCGGCGTCGCCCACGGGGGGTCGCTGGTGTTTTACGCCAGCTTGTGCAAAAGCATGGGCCGGGGCCGGGTGGTCGGGGTGGATATCGACATCCGGCCGCACAACCGTAGAGCCATCGAGTCACATCTGCTGGCGCCCTGGATCACCCTGATCGAAGGTTCGTCCACGGCACCGGATGTCGTGGCGCAGGTCGGAGCGCTGGTGCCAGCCGGACAGAGTTGCCTGGTGATCCTGGACTCCAACCACAGTTATGCCCATGTGCTGGCAGAGCTGCACGCCTACGCCGCGCTCGTCACGCCGGGTTCGTACATCGTGGCGACCGACGGCATCATGTTCGATCTGGCCGACGTGCCGCGTGGCCAGCCGGAGTGGATCAGTGACAACCCGACCGCTGCAGCCCGTGACTTCGCCGCCACCCATCCGGAATTTCGCATCGAACAGCCGGCCTGGCCATTTTGTGAAAGTGAACTGGCAGCCAACATCACGCATTGGCCTGGCGCCTGGTTGCGGCGGCTTCCCTGAGCGCCCCGCGCCTGACGGACTGCAAAACAAAAGGCCCCGCGTGCGAGGCCTTCGAGAGGCGGCAACGACGCGCCCTTACTGGCGCAGTAGCGCCAACACACCCTGCGGCAACTGATTCGCCTGTGCCACCATCGCAGTGCCGGCCTGCTGCAGAATCTGGGCGCGCGACAGGTTGGCGGTTTCCTGCGCGAAGTCGGCGTCCATGATGCGGGCGCGTGAGGCCGACAGGTTTTCGGCCGTCACTTGAAGGTTGGCAATTGACGTCTCGAAACGCGACTGCAGGGCGCCCAGACGTGCCCGCTCACCGCTGATGAATGCCAGGGCGGAGTCGACCGTCTTGAGCGCTTCAGTGGCTTTGCCGAAGGTGGTCACATCCAGGTCCGAGACTTTTTTCAGCGTCGAGCCAATGTCAGCCGCCAGAACATTCGACGTGGTCACATCGGCGGCAAACGACTTTTCCGAATCCAGCGTGATGTAACCCACCACCGTGGCCGTTGCCGCGGCAGCATCTGCCGTCAGGGTCAGAGCGGCGCCACTGGCAGCACCCGTGTTGTCGAGTTTTTGCACCACCACGTTACCGGCGTTGACCACCGTGGTGTCGGCCACCGAAATGTCGTTGCCGGTGGCATTGGTCAGCACGACGGCGGTGCCGGCAGCATTCAGTGCCGCCGTGACGCCGGTCTTGGAAGTCTGGTCGTTGATCGATGCCACGACCGCCGACAGGCCATCGGCGGTGTTGGTAGCCGACACGGAAAACGAAATGGCCTGTGTCGTGCTGTTGTCCGACTGCAGCGTCAGGCTGTACGCACCGGCCGCGGCAAAACTCAGGCTGAGCTCGGTGCGTGCTGTTGCCACAACGCCGGTGGTGGACTGCGCAAGATTGATCTTGTCGGCGTTGGCCTTGGCCGTGCTATTCACTGCCACGGTGACGGTTGCGCTGCCGAGCGAGCCGTTGATCGCCAGCGTACCGGCCGTCGTTGCATTGGCGCCAAAGGCGGCCAGCGTGCCGGCCGCACCGGCAGCTTGCAGCTGGTTGTTGCCGTAGATGTTGGTGCGCAGGTTGGCCGTACTGGTGGTAATGGTCTGGTTCGAGTTGGCGCCGACCTGGAACTGCTGTGTGCCGAACGTACCGTCCAGCAACCGGGTGCCATTGAATTCAGTGGTCTGCGCGATCCGGTCCAGTTCACCCACCAGCTGCCCGACCTCGGACTGCAGCGCCTGCCGGTCGCTGGCGCTGTTGGAGGCATTGGCCGACTGTACAGCCAGCTCACGCACCCGCTGCAGGATGTTGCCGGCACCACTCATGGCGCCCTCGGCTGTCTGCGCCAGTGAAATGCCGTCATTGGCATTACGCGCCGCCTGTTGCAGACCCCGGATCTGCGTGGTGAAGCGCTCCGAGATCGCCAGACCGGCCGCATCGTCCTTGGCGCTGTTGATGCGCAGGCCGGATGAAAGCCGTTGTATGGCGGTGGACAAGGCCATCTGGGTGGTGCCCAGATTGCGTTGTGCCGTCATCGAGCTGATATTGGTGTTAATGGTGGATGCCATCGCATAACTCCTTAGCAATAGGGGCCTGTCGGCTGTTTGGCGGTGCCAGCGCTGCAGCCGACAACTATGGAAAGATGACTGCATTGTGGGCAGCCGGTGGCGGCGTGTGCCCCCGATAAGGCGGTCAAAAGCCAGCTAGTTTTTCGCATCACCCCTAAAGTTTTGCCAAACCGACCCGAAAACACTTGCAACGGGTTGCATCTAGGGCTCGTCGTCAGGCAGCCGCCGCCCAGGTGGACCTGACATGGCGGCCAGGTTCACACTGGCGTTTCGGCCGGCGGCGACGTCGGGTTCAGTCAGTTTTCTGGAGGTAATCATGTCATCTACGATCAACACCAACATCAACTCGCTCACAGCGCAGCGCAACCTGAACATGAATGCGGCGTCACTCGCTACATCCATTCAGCGGCTTTCTTCCGGTCTGCGCATCAACAGCGCCAAGGACGATGCCGCTGGTCTGGCGATCTCGGAGCGGTTGAATTCGCAGATCAAGGGTTTGAACCAGGCGGTGCGCAACGCCAATGACGGCATTTCGCTGGCCCAAACAACGGAGGGCGCGCTCAAGGCCTCCAGCGACATCCTGCAGCGGGTGCGTGAGTTGTCGGTGCAGTCGGCCAACGCCACCAACAGCGCCAGCGACCGGCAGGCACTGCAGGCTGAAGTCGGGCAACTGGTCGGCGAACTCGACCGCATCTCTCAAACCACCGAGTTCAACGGCACCAAACTGATCGACGGCAGCTTTGGAACGCGCCAGTTCCAGGTCGGTGCCAACGCCAACCAGACGATTACCGCGACAACGGCCAATCTGCGTACCAGCACCTATGGCAACAACCAGTTGCAGGCAGCAGGCGCCGCCGGCACCCTGGCGGCCTTCGGCGCCAATGCCACGACCGCCGGCACACTGGCGATCAACGGTGCATTGGGTAGTGCCACGGTCACCGTGGCAGTCAACAGCACCGCCAAGGCAAACGCCGACCTCGTCAACGCCCAAAAGGCGAACACCGGAGTTGGCGCCATCGCGCGCACCGAATTGTCCCTCGCCTTTGGTGCGACGGGTGCTTATACCTTGACCCTGCAGTCGGACAACTCGACGACCCAGGCCGTCTCCTTTGCAATTTCAGCTGTGGCCACCGCCGATGGCCTGTCCGCCGCCGTGGCCGCCATCAACGACCAGGCTTCCAAGACCGGGGTAACCGCTTCGCTCAACGCTGCAGGTACCGCCGTGGTGTTGACGAACGCCACGGGCAACGATATTTCGGTGTCAGACACGGCGGTTGCCAACGCCGGCAACGTGACCGTGCAAAAGCTCGACAGTGCGCAGGCGGCATCGGGGGCGACGGCTGTGTTGACCGCTGACGTCACTGCAGCCACTGCCACGGTGGTCGGTTACATCACGCTCGACGCGGAAAAGTCGTTTGCCGCAGATGTGACAACGTCGAACATCCTGGCCGCCGACGTCGGCTCAACGCTGAAAAAAGTCTCGGAACTGGATCTCACGACCTTCGCCAAGGCAACCGACGCGCTCAAGACGGTGGATTCTGCGCTGGCCTTCATCAGTGGCACACGTGCGCAACTGGGTGCCCTGCAGTCGCGCTTTGAGACCACCATTGCCAACCTGCAGGTGACTTCGGAGAACCTGTCGGCATCGCGCTCGCGCATCGTCGACGCCGACTTTGCCCAGGAAACCGCGAATCTGTCACGTGCCCAGATTCTGCAGCAGGCTGGCACCGCCATGGTGGCGCAGGCCAATCAGTTGCCACAGGGTGTGCTGGCGCTGTTGCGCTAGGGACGCAAACGGGCCGGCTCGCTGCGCGAACCGGCCCGCTCCAAGGTTTGACGGTGGCCGGCAATCTTGCCCGCCACCTTTTTCTGTTTTCGCAATTGGCACAGGAATGATGGGCCAATTTGGCGCTTAAGGCCCGGGCTTGCCGCCGGATAATTGCTGTGCGTAGTGACGCAGGAGGCTTTCATGGCAACCATTTCATCGCCCGGAATTGGCAGCGGCCTGGACGTGAAGTCCATCGTGTCGCAGCTGGTGGCCATCGAACGTCAGCCCTTGACCAAGCTGCAGGTGCAGGCGGCTACCGTGCAAAGCCGCATTTCTGCTTTTGCCCAGGTCAAGTCATTGATTTCCACGTTGTCGGATGCCGCATCCAGCCTGAACAGCCTGACCACCTACAACGCCGTCAAGGTCGTATCCTCCAACAGCAAGGCTGTCGCGGCAAGCGCGATCGGTGGTACGGCGGCCAACAGTTTCGCTGTCAAGGTCGACAATCTGGCGAAAGCCCAGGCGACTGCATCGGTTGCCTTGTTGCCGGTGGATGGTGCCATCGGGGCCGGCACAATACGTCTGCAACTGGGCAGGTGGACGCAGGCGCCGACACTGTTTACTGCCCAGGGCGGCGCCAGTCCGGTCGATATCGTGGTGGGTGCGGCGGATACGGTCAGCGACGTCGCCAGCAAGATCAATGGCGCCAATGCCGGCGTCACTGCCACGGTGCTCAACGACAGCAGCGGGCAGCGCTTGCTGTTGCGCTCCAGATCCACCGGTGAAGCAGCCGGATTCGAACTCTCCATCGTGAGTGATGCCGACGGATTGCCGGCTGACGCGGCAGGCTTGTCGCGCTTGGTGGTGGGGTCGTCCATCGATTATGCGCAGGATGCGCAGATCCAGATCAACAACATCGCGGTGACATCCGGCAGCAACACCTTTGCCAATGTCGTCTCGGGCGTGACCCTGACGGCGGGTGAGGTCAGCGCCACGGCAGTCGAAGTCACCGTGCAGCCGGACAGCGCAGTGGCCAAGGCCGCGCTGGACAAATTCGTCTCAGCGTACAACGCAGTCAACCAATTGCTCAACGACTTGACCAAATTCGATCCGTCGAGCCGTGCCACAGGATTGTTGCAGGGCGACTCCACCGCCATCGGCTTTCAGAGCTCGCTGCGCGGCATGTTGCAGTCCACCACCGCTGGCTCGGCCTACACGCGGCTTGCAGACATTGGCGTGACCCAGCTGCTTGGCGGAAACCTGTCAGTCGACGCGGGCAAGCTCGATGCTGCCTTGGCCAACGGCGACGAGTTGAAAAAACTGTTTCGCAACGACAACGGCAATGCGCTGACCAACGGCGTGGCTCTCAAGTTCAAGACGTTTTCCCAGGGTGTGCTGGCGGCCGACGGATTCTTCAGTACCAAGGATGCCACCCTCAAGCGCTCGCTGGAACTCAATGCCAAGGACCAGACGCGCCTGACCGAAAAGGTGGCGCGTATCGAGACCCAGCTGAACCGGCGCTACAACGCGCTCGACGTGCAGCTCAACAGCCTGACGGCGCTCAACTCCTACATTACCCAGCAGGTGGCGCAGTGGAACCGCAGTACCACGTGACGGCTCCATGTGCAAACCTGGCCTGACCGTTGGTGGATGCGCAGATGGCGTATTCCACGGCCTCATCCATCGGATGGCTCGACTTGACGTACAGGCATCCCGATGCGTCGCAACAGCCATGGGATGCCGCTTTGGTGCAAGGCCCGGTTTGTCGGGGATTGGCCCTGCTGTTCGGCTTATCTGGGCCTTGAGTTGTTTACCGACCTGCCGATAACCATGGTAGTCAACCAAAGGATGCCATGTTTTCATCTGTAGCGGCCCGGCCAGCATTGGCCTACAAGAAAGTCAGTGTGGAAACCGGACTGGATCGCGCCAGCCCGCACCACCTGGTCGGCATGTTGTTTGACGGTTTGTTGCAGGCCATTGCCGCCGCCCGAGGCGCGCTGGCGCGCGGTGACCTCAAGGCCAAGTGCCAGCAGGTAGGTATTGCCGTGCGTATCGTCGACGAAGGCCTCAAAGGCGCCTTGAACCTGGAGCAGGGCGGAGAACTGGCCGCCAACCTGCATGCGCTGTACGCCTATTGCGTGCTGCGCTTGACGCAGGCTAACGCGCGCAATGACGACGCGGCACTGCGCGAGGTCGCCAGCCTGATCGAACCGCTGGCCAGCGGCTGGAAGCAGATCAGCCACGTGGATACGCCAGCACTATTGGCTGCCTGAATGTCGGGAAAACCATCCATGTCACCAGAATCACCCGTGCCGCAAATGCTGATCGACTATTACCGCGCCATCGAGGACAGCAGCCGCAAAATGCTGGCGGCCGCCACGAGCGAGGACTGGGATGAAGTGGTGCGCCTGGAGGGTGCCTGCGCCGTGCTCATCGAGCAATTGCGTTACCGTTCCCGCAGTGAAGACCTGCGGGGCGATGAGCGCACGGAAAAGACCCGCATCATGCAGCGCATCCTGACCAACGACGCCCAGATCCGCAACCTCGCTGAACCCTGGCTGGCACACTTCGAGAAGAAGTTCGACAGCCTGCAGCAGTTGCTGCATTGATGTACGCCTGCCGCGCCGAGGCCTGTTGCAGTGCCGGTGGCGCGGGTCGTCACACCTGCATGTTCATGATGTCGGTATAAGCCTGCACCATGCGGTTGCGCACATGCAAGGTAGCCTGAAAGCCGATTTGCGCCTTCTGGATGGCGACCATGGTCTCTTCCAGACTGACCGCCGGGTTTTCCATCTGTGTCTCGCGTTGCAGTCTGGCGGAGTGACTCTGTGCCGCACTGACTGAACGCAGGGCGTCTTTCAGCGCGCTGGAAAACCCTGCATCTATGCCCTCTGCCGGCTTGGCGGCGCCAGCGCGGGTGGCGAGGCTCGGCTGGATGCCGACCGGCATGGTTGTTGGGGAAAGGCGCAGGTCCATGGGGTCTGCCAATCAAGGGGTGAGATGATGGTAAGGCGATTTACCCCGACGCATGGCCTGAAATACCCCGTGAATGCCCGCCTTATCGGGCTAATGTTTTGCGGGTCGCGTCGAATAATCGTTGGCATCCGTGGTGCACAGTGGCGCCACCTGACCTGGAACGCCCGATGCCCGCTGTAGCGACTGTCCCGACCCCACCCAATATCACCCAGCGCCTTGCTGGTTTGGAGCCGGGCCAGCGTATGCGCCTGGCACTGGGGCTGGCACTGCTGGTGGTCGTGGGGATCGGCGGTTTGGTACTGGGGCGCCAGGCTGAATGGCGGGTGTTGTACACCAATCTGGCCGACAAGGACGGTGGTGCGGTCGTGGCCCAGCTGTCCCAGATGAACGTGCCTTACAAGATGGGCGAAGCGGGTGGCGCGATCCTGGTGCCCGCCGACAAGGTGCACGATACGCGGCTGCGCCTGGCCACGCTGGGTTTGCCCAGGGGATCGGTGGCGGGTTTCGAGATGATGGAGGCGAATCGCTTTGGCATGACGCAGTTTCAGGAGCGCCTCACTTTTCAGCGCGGGCTGGAAGGCGAATTGACGCGCTCCATCCAGGCCCTGTCGTCGGTGCAAAGTGCCCGGGTGCACCTCGCCTTGCCGAACCAGAACGGATTTTTCCGCGAACAGCAAAAGCCATCCGCCTCGGTGCTGGTGAGCCTGCACCCCGGGCGTACCCTGGACCGCAACCAGTTGGCCGGCATCGTGCATCTGGTGGCTTCCAGCGTGCCGGAGATGACGCCGACCGCCGTCAGTGTGCTCGACGACAGCGGCAAGTTGTTGTCGACACCGGCGGACGGCAGCGGCTCAGGGGTCGACGCGCAACAACTGCAATATGTGCAGCAGTTGGAGCAGCTCTACACGAAGCGCATTCTGGATATTCTGGAGCCGGTGGTGGGCCGCAAAAACGTCAAGGCCCAGGTCACTGCAGAGATTGATTTTTCACAAACCGAGTCAACGTCCGAGTCGCACCGTCCGAACCAGACGCCCGATTCCAGCGCCGTGCGCAGCCAGCAAGTGGTTGAAAGTGGTGCTGGCGCCGCCGGCGCGGGAGCCGTCGGTGGTGTGCCGGGCGCCACCTCGAACCAGCCGCCTGCTGCGTCTACGGCGCCCATCAATGGCGCAGCGCAGGCCCTGGCAGGCGCCAATGCCGGCAATGGCGTCACCGCAGGCGTGGGCAGCGGCGCCAAGCGTGAGTCGATCATCAACTACGAAGTCGACAAGACGGTGCGTGTGGTGCGTGGTGGCACGGGTCTGGTCAAGCGCATCAGCGCGGCGGTGGTGCTGAACCACCAGTCGGTGACTGATGACAAGGGCAAGACCGTGACAACACCACTGAGCGCCGAGCACATCGAAAAACTGACCGCCCTGGTGCGCGAAACCGTCGGCTTCAACAAAGAGCGTGGCGACTCGGTGAACCTGCTCAACACGCCATTCACCAATGAGAAATTGAGCATTCCCGACGTGCCGCTGTGGAAACAGCCGGAACTGCGGGACATGGCGCAGAGCCTGGCCTGGCCTGTGGGTACCCTGTTGTTGGCGGGTCTGGTCCTGATGGGCTTGGTACGGCCGGCGATCAATGCGCTGGCCCGTGCGCCAGCCAGCAGGCCAAGAGGCGCGGCACAGCTTGACGCCCTGGTATCCGACGAGACCGAGCGAGCGCCATTGCTGCCGAGCGCGGTTGCGCCGGCGGCATTGCCAGTTCCAGCGAGCCAGTTGCGGCTGGAGGATGCGCGCAAGCTCACGCGTGACAATCCGGTCGCAGTGGCCAACATCGTCAAGGAATGGATGGGCAGTGAGGCCCCCGCCTGATGGCCCCCCTGCCGGTCTAGTACATGTCTGATGATGGTCTGCAGGACGCTGCAATACTGTTGATGTCGCTCGGTGAGGCGGAGGCAGCCGAGGTCTTCAAGCACCTGTCGCCCAAAGAGGTGCAGAAGCTCGGAGAGGCCATCGCCAAGACCAAGGCGGTGACTCGTGAACGGGTGGACGAGGTGGTTGAGAGGTTTGCCGGCGTTGCCGCATCCCAGAGCCTGCTGGTCAACGACTCGGGTGACTATGTGCGCTCGGTTCTCAAGCGCGCCCTCGGCGACGACAAGGCCGCCTTGCTGATTGATCGCATTTTGCAGGGCGGTGATGTGTCAGGCATCGAAAGCCTGAAGTGGATGGATGCGATGTCGGTGGCCGAACTGCTGCGCAACGAACATCCACAGATCGTCGCGGCCATCCTGGTACACCTGGAGTACGACCAGGCGGCAGAGATACTCAAGCAGTTGTCGGAGCGCCAGCGCAATGAGGTGTTGCTGCGAGTGGCCACCATGGAGGGTATACAGCCGACGGCACTGAAAGACCTCAACGAGGTTTTGTACCAGGTGCTTGCGGGAGGTGACAAGGTACGAAAAGCGTCGCTCGGCGGTGTCAAGACGGCAGCCGAGATGATCAACCTGGTCGGTGCGGCGATGGAGGGCACGGTGATCGAGTCGATCCGCAACCACGATCCGGATCTGGCGCAAAAAATCATGGACAAGATGTTCGTCTTCGACGATCTGCTCAAACTCGATGCCAAGGCGATCCAGCTGGTTCTCAAGGAGGTGGCTTCGGACGTGCTCATCGCCGCGCTCAAGGGTGCACAACCCGAGCTCAAGGAGAAGATCCTGGCCAATATGTCTTCGCGCGCCGCCGAGACGCTGCGCGAGGACCTCGAGTCGCGCGGCCCAATGAGGCTGTCGGAGGTCGAGGCGCAGCAGAAGGAAATTCTCAAGATCGTGCGGCGCCTGGGAGATGAAGGCCAGATCGTTGTGGGTGGTGGTGGCGCTGACGACGCCATGGTGTAGGTCTGGGTCCATGCGCAACTTGTCACGCTTTATTCCCGGCGAAGAGATCGACGCCGTAGCGCAGTGGAGTTTTGGTGCCGTAGATTCGGCTGCGCTGCGCGCCGTGGCCAAGGCGCAGACCGAAGAAGATGCCGCCCATGCCGCGCGCGATGACGTCGTGCGTACGCAGGCTTTTGCAGAGGGGTTTGCCCAGGGACGGGCACATGCCGCAGTGGAAGTTGAGCATCGCATGGCCGAGTACACCCGTGTGCAAGGGCAGGACGCAGCGCAGCAGCTTGCCGCGTTGCTCGCGGCGGCGCAGGCGCAGATTGAACAGGCACGGCAGGCCATGGCGCAGGGTGTGCTGGAACTGTCCGTTGAGATGGCGCGCCAGGTGCTGCGGCACGAGTTGTCGGTCAATCCGAATGTGTTGCAGCCAGTGGTTCGCGAAGGACTTGCTGTGTTGGCGGCGGATAACCAGCATGCGACGATACGGCTGAACACGGTCGATCTGGAGGTGGTGCGCGAGGCCTTGGGGGTAGCATTTGAAGGACTGGCCTTGAAGGCGGTGGCTGATGCGTCGGTGAAACCGGGAGGTTGCATCATCGAGTCGGCTGGCACGGTGGTGGACGCGACGCTGCAAACGCGCTGGCGCCGCGTGGTGGCGAAGCTTGGGCTTGAGCTGGACTGGGACGACTGATGCTGGACGGCCAAACGCCTGCTACCTGGCAGAACTACCTCGCGGCTGCCAGCCATGCCGTGCAGCAGGGCAGTTCACTCGAGGTGCGCGGTACCCTGACGCGCCTGGCCGGCCTGGTGCTGGAAGCCAGTGGATTGCGCATGCCGGTGGGTGCCCAGTGCCTGGTGTCGATGCAGGCACAGCCACCGGTGCTGGCCGAGGTCGTTGGTTTTTCGAACGACCGCACGTTTTTGATGCCAGCGGGCGATATCTATGGCTTGTCCAGCGGCGCACGCGTGACTCCGGTGGCACCATTTGTGCCGGTGCCGCGTTTCGGTGAGCCGGCGCGCAACCTGGCACAACTCGGCGCTGGCTTGTTGCGTCTGCCGCTCGGCCCAGGATTGTTGGGGCGGGTAGTTGACGCCCACGGCGTGCCAATGGATGGGTGCGGGGCGCTGAGCGACGTTTCCTCGTTGCCGCTGGATCGCACGCCGGTCAATGCGATGGACCGTGCGCCCATCCGCGAGGTGCTCGACACCGGGGTGCGTGCGATCAACGCCCTGTTGACGGTGGGGCGCGGTCAACGCATCGGTCTGTTCTCCGGCTCCGGGGTCGGCAAGAGCGTGTTGTTGGGCATGATGGCCCGTTACACCTCAGCCGATGTGATCGTGGTCGGCCTGATCGGCGAACGCGGGCGTGAGGTCAAGGAGTTCATCGAGGACATATTGGGCCAGGACGGGAGAGCGCGTTCCGTGGTGGTGGCGGCTCCAGCCGATGCCCCGGCCATGCTCCGCATGCAGGGTGCGGCGTATGCGACGGCGGTCGCCGAATGGTTTCGCGACCGTGGCAAACACGTGTTGTTGCTGATGGATTCGCTGACCCGCTACGTCATGGCACAACGCGAAATAGCGCTGGCAATTGGTGAGCCACCAGCAACCCGGGGTTATCCGCCGTCGTGTTTCGCCAAGCTGCCACAACTCGTGGAGCGCAGCGGCAACGGATTGCATGGTGTAGGCTCGATCACCGCCTTTTACACGGTGTTGTCAGAGGCGGATGACCAGCAGGACCCCATAGCGGACGCGGCGCGCGCCATTCTGGACGGTCATGTGGTGTTGTCCCGCACGCTGGCTGAGGCAGGGCACTACCCGGCCATCGATATCGCGCAATCGGCCTCACGCGTGATGCACAACGTAGTGCCGCGCCCACACCTCGAGTCTGCGCGGCGTTTTCGCGCTGTCAGCGCGGCCTACGACAAAGGCCGTGATCTGGTGCAGATCGGCGCCTATGTCGGCGGGTCGGACCCGGTGCTGGACCGCGCCATCGAGTTGCACGGTCCGATGGACGAGTTTTTGCGGCAGGACATGTTCGAGCCTGCGGCACTGACCGACAGTGTGGCCGGCATGCGGGCATTGCTGGAGTCACCGTGAAACAGTCACTCAGCCGGTGGGTGTCATGGCAGCGCTGACCATACTGCACACGGCGCAGCAGGTCGCCCGGCAGCAGCGTGACCAGGTATTGGTGCAATTACAGGAGGCGCAACGGCAGTGCGCCGCTGCCACCGGGCAACTGGAACAACTTGACAGTTATGCCGTCGAGACCCAGAACCGTTGGGGACTGGCCGCAGGACAACACACCACGCCGCATACGCTGCAGCATTTCGGCCAGTTCATGCAGCGACTGCAGCAGGCGATCATTTTGCAGCAGCAGGCGCTGCAGCGGCACGAGCAGAACCTGGGCTCACAACAGCAGCAGTTGTTGCAGGTCGAGACACGCATCGCCGCACTCTCGCGGCTGTTGGAGAAGCGGCAGCTCGCGGTCCTGCGGCAGCGCTCCAGGCAGGAACAAAAGCAGATGGATGAGTTCGCCGCGTTGCAGCATCGGCGGCATCGAACAACACTGGACTCCATGGGAACATCATGAGCATCGAAAACACCGCCCCGACACCCCCGACACCTCGTTCAGAGAGCAGCCGGTCGACTGCTGGCCACGCCGCGCAGACCCGCCAGTCCGGCTCCAATGGAGCCGCACCGCCTTTCC
>JANOTG010000492.1:0-9698 GCA_031416215.1 Betaproteobacteria bacterium | reverse complement strand
AGACGAGGCCGGCACCACCGACGGTGTGTTTGCCAGTGAATGGCGGGGTGATATTCTGTACGGTCGCAATGACGCCGTGGGTGGCCACTACATCCTGGCCTACGCGCAAATGCCGGAACACGCCGACAGCAGCCACAACCGGCCCCCACAACGCATGATGTTGTGGCACGCCAACTACCACCCGGATGGCGGTCAGCTGTTTTTCCCGCTGCAAAAGCAGCCCTTCCTCGTGCCGCTGGCGCTGCCGGGCGACGACATCCGGCCGCAGCATTTTGTCTGCTTTCGCTTCCGCGGCGACCAGGGCCTGTACATCCACCCCAACATCTGGCACGAGGGGGTGTTTGGCACCTCGGGCACGCAACGTTTCTTCGACAAACAGGGCGCCGTGCATGCCCGCATCTCGGTTGATTTTTCACGCGAGTTTGGCTGCCTCGTCAGCGCGCCCATCACCCACTGAAAATTGAAGCATGCGTACACAGGTCGTAATCATTGGTGCCGGGCCCTCGGGCCTGTTGCTCGGGCAGTTGTTGTTCAGGGCCGGCATCGACAACGTCATCATCGAGCGCCAGAGCGCCGACTACGTGTTGTCCCGCATACGCGCCGGCGTGCTGGAGCAGGTCACGGTGGACCTGCTGGACGAGGCTGGCGTGGGCGCGCGCATGCACCGCGAGGGACTGCCACACGGAGGCTTCGAATTGCTGTTTCAGGGCCGACGGCACCGTATTGACCTGCTGCATCTCACGGGTGGAAAACAGGTCATGACCTATGGTCAGACCGAAGTCACACGCGATTTGATGCAAGCGCGCCTGGCCAGTGGTCTTCCCACCATCTACAGCGCCGACGACGTGTCGGTTCATGCATTCGACGGGTCACACCCCTTGGTGCGTTATACGACCGGCGGACCACAGGACAGGCAACAACACGAGCTGGCGTGTGACTTCATCGCCGGTTGTGACGGTTTTCATGGCGTCTGCCGGGCCAGTGTTCCCGCCCGTGCCATTACCCAGTTTGAGAAGGTCTACCCGTTCGGATGGCTGGGCATACTGGCCGATGTGCCGCCGCTTTGCAATGAGCTGGTCTACGCCCACACCCCGCGCGGATTTGCCTTGTGTTCCATGCGTAGCATGACGCGCAGTCGGTATTACCTGCAGTGTGATCTCGGCGACGACGTGGCGCAGTGGTCGGACGACGCGTTTTGGGCCGAGCTGCGCAACCGGCTTGACCCGCCGGCCCGGGAACGCCTGGTCACCGGGCCGTCGATCGAAAAAAGCATTGCACCGTTGCGCAGATTTGTCGCCGAGCCGATGCGCTTCGGCCGCCTGTTCCTGGCCGGTGATGCGGCCCACATCGTGCCGCCAACTGGCGCCAAGGGACTGAACCTGGCCGCCACCGACGTGAAGTTCCTGTGTGCTGCGTTGACCGAGTATTACGCCGAACACAGCAGCGCCGGTATCGACAGTTACTCCGCGCGCTGCCTGCGCCGAGTCTGGAAGGCCGAGCGTTTCTCCTGGTGGTTCACGTCCCTCATGCACCGGTTCGACGCCAATGATGGATTCGGGCAGAAATTGCAGGAGGCGGAACTCGAATACCTGGTGCATTCGCAGGCAGCATCGCAGGCCATGGCGGAAAACTACGTCGGGCTGCCGCTCGATTTTGGGCCATGAGCACGGCCGGGCCGTTCCCAAGGGCGAATACCGCAATGCGCAGCATGAAGGTTACCTGATGAGCAGCACAGCCATGTACGATGGAGACAACCGATGAACGACTGGTACCACATCTCCAACGCCCAGGAGATCAGTTCCCCCGCCCTGCTGGTGTACCCGACGCGGGTCGAACACAACCTGCAGCGCATGATTGCCATGGCCGGCGCCGTGCATCGCTTGCGGCCGCACGTGAAATCGCACAAGTCGCCCCACCTCATCGCCCTCAAACGTGCTGCGGGAATCCACAAGTTCAAAGCCGCCACCATCGCCGAAGCCGAGATGACGGCCGCAGCCGGTGGCGAGGACATCCTGCTGGCCTGTCAGCCGGTGGGGCCACAGTTGCAGCGATTTGTGACCCTGGTGCAGCGATTTGCCGACACGCGCTTCTCCACGCTGGTCGATGATGCCTACCAGCTGGCGGCGATCGCACGCGCAGCGCAAGACCACAACCTGCAGATTGCGCTCTACCTGGACCTCGACGTCGGCATGCACCGCACCGGCATCGCGCCGGGTGACGCGGCCGCCGCGTTGTACCGCGCCATCTGTCGCACACCCGGTGTGGTTGCGGCCGGCTTGCATGCCTACGACGGACATCTGCGCGAGGGTGGTCCGATCTCGCTGCAGGAGCAAGTGGAGCAGGCCTTCGCGCCGGTTTGGCAGATGCGCGAACAACTGCGCGCGGACGGTTTTGCCGTGCCTGGTGTGGTGGCAGGTGGTACGCCCACTTTCGCACTGCTGTCGCAGCGTGGCGACGTCGAGGTCGGCGCGGGCACCACGGTGTTATGGGATTTTGGGCAGGCCCAGGTCTGCCCGCAACACGACTTCCAGTACGCGGCGGTCTTGTTGGCGCGTGTCATCAGCAAACCGACCGCTGACCGGCTGTGCCTGGACCTCGGGCACAAGGCGGTGGCATCTGAAATGCCGCAACCCCGGGTGCAGTTGTATGGATTGGAGGACGCGGTGGCGGTAGGGCACAGCGAGGAACATCTGGTGCTGCAAACCGCCCGCGCCGCTGACTACCAGGTGGGCGATGTGGTGTACGGCATCCCGCGCCATATCTGCCCGACCATGGCTTTGCATGATGCGGTCTGGGCAGTGCGTCAGGGCGCTGCAGCGCAACGCTGGCCGGTGGTGGCGCGTAGCCGCCAGCTCTCCCTATGACACCGGACGCAGCACCGCTGTACGCAAACAATGGCACCGATTTGCCGCCGCTGCAGGTCTGCGCGGCGGCGTGGCGCGGGTCGGACATGCAGCAACGCGACGACTGGCGCATCACCCTGTCCGACGCCGAGATCGATGAACTCGGAGCACTCAGCGCCAGTCTGTGCCAGCAGCAGGTTGACCTGGGGCACCTGCATGCGGAGCAGCTTGCGCTGCCGCTGTTGGCGCCCAGGCTGCAGCAGATACTGGCAGACGTGCTGGACGGGCGCGGTTTTGTGCTCATCCGCGGGTTGCCGGTGCAGCGCTGGGGACGCCGCCAGGCGGCTGCGGCATTCATGGCCATCGGTGCCCACCTCGGCGCGGCGCGCCCTCAAAACGCGGCCGGCCACCTGCTCGGGCACGTCCGCGACATGGGCCTGCACTCCAGCGACCCGGCTGTGCGCATCTACCAGACCAACGAGCGGCAGACATTCCATACCGATTCCTGCGATATCGTGGGGCTGCTGTGTCTGCAGACGGCCCGCTCGGGCGGCCAGTCCGCGCTGGTCTCTTCCACGACCCTGTTCAACGAGATGCGCACGCGCCGGCCCGATCTCGCGCAGCAGTTGTTCCAGCCCGTGGCGACCGATCGGCGCGGCGAGGTGCCGCCAGGTCGACAGCCGTACTTCTCGATCCCGGTGCTGAACTGGTGGCCGGCTGGCCCGCACGGCCAGTTGTCGGCGATCTACCAGCGCCAGTACATCGATTCGGCCCAGCGTTTTCCCGACGCTGCGCGCATCACGCCCCTGCTGCGGGAGGCTTTGGACCTGTTCGACAGGCTGGCCAACGACCCGGCGCTGCATTTCCTGATGGATCTGGCGCCGGGTGATATCCAACTGGTGAACAACCATAACTTGTTGCACGACCGCACCGCGTTCGAGGATTGGCCACAACCCGCACAGCGCAGGCATCTGCTGCGCCTGTGGCTCGCGCCGCCGCAGGCACGCGCGCTGCCGCCGGTTTACGCCGAGCGTTACGGCAGCGTGGTCCCGGGGGAGCGCGGCGGCATCAGCCTGCCTACAGCACGCCACAACGTGCCGATGGACGACCTGTAGCGCGCCTGGCTGTGCTCGGCGCTACCGGCCTTGGGCCTGTTCCCGCCGCAACGCGGCCCGTCGCTGCATGGCACGGGCGCGCTTGACGACCGGTGCCAGCCAGAGCGCCTGCACCACGCAATAGGCAGTGCAGGCAAACCACAGGGCCATGACAGGCAAGCCGATCGCGAGAGGCCAGCCGAGACCCTGAACCCAGTGCATCATGCCACTGACCCAGGCCGTACTGCCGAAGTCGATGTTGGCCAAAGGCGCCAACACATGCTTGCCGGGGAGCAGGAAAGTCCCGATCTGGAACGCCAGCATGTACAAGGGCACAATCGTGAACGGGTTGGTGTAGAACGTGGCGACAACACCGGCCACCAGATTTCCGCGCCACAAGGCACACAGGGCCAGCGTGCCAAGCACTTGCAAAGGACCGGGAATCAACCCGCAAAATACGCCGATGGCCACCCCACGCGCCAGCGGGTGGCGCGCAAAACTCAACACGTCACGCCGCGCCAGCCAGGGCTTGTAACGCTCCCACATGGCACCATGCAACATGTCCAGTACCCGTGGCTCAAGGCTGCGCAACCAGCGTCTCAGGTTTTTCTGGCTCATCCAGTTTCAGGTCCGGGACGCATGGCCCGTCGCTCTCGTCAATTTGGGTTTACGTGTGGCCACAAGCGAAGCAACCATGGACACCGCAATGATGCCAGCGGTGGTTGCCAGGGCGATACCAATCGGGATCTTGTACAGATCGATCAGCAACATCTTGGAGCCGATGAACACCAGCACCAGTGCCAGGCCATACGCCAGCAGGTGAAAGCGGTCTGCCAGGTCGGCCAGCAGAAAGTAGAGGGCGCGCAAACCGAGGATGGCGAAAATATTGGCGGTCATCACGATGAACGGGTCGTTGGTAATGGCAAATATGGCCGGTATCGAGTCCACTGCGAAGATGATGTCCGTGGTGCCGATCATCACCAGCACGACAAACAGCGGCGTGTAATGCTTCACACCCCCGATCATGGTCGTGAGCTTCTCGCCATCAAAACTGGTGCTGATTTTCATCCGGGTTTTCAGGAACAGCAGCACCGGGTTGGTCGCGATATCGGGCTCCTTGCCCGCAGCAAACCACATCTTGGCGCCGGTCAGCACCAGGAAAGCACCAAAAACATACAGGATCCAATGGAAAGTCGCCAACAGCCAGGCACCAGCCAATATCAGTATGGCACGCAACACGATGGCCCCGATGATGCCAATGATAAGAGCACGTTTCTGGTGCTCTGGGGGTACCGCAAAGTAGGTGAACAGCATCAGGAACACAAAGATGTTGTCAATCGACAGGCTTTTCTCCACCAGGTAACCGGTGAGGAACTGCATCGATACGGTATTGGCAACCTCGCGTCCCTGACTGCCGTCCAGATACCACCAGAGCCAGGCCACGAATACAAAGGCCAGCGAAAACCAGATCGCGCTCCAGCCCAGGGCTTCGCGATAGGTGACCTTGTGGGCACCTTGCCTTTCCATCACCAGCAGGTCAACGGCAATCGCCAACAATACAAAGAGGGCAAATCCAGCCCACATCCACCAGGTTCCAATGGTTTCCACAATGACTCTTTCAGGGTGTTTGTTGTGGCATGCACACCGGGCGCAACACAACATGAAGCGGGCACTGTAACGCGCGCTTTGAGCCTGAAACAGCAGTGCCTTTTGCAGGGTTACTGCGCAAATTGCGTAGTAACGCTGGTCGACGGTTGACCGCAAGGCGCGCCAAGCGTGTCAGTCAGGATCGGTGTCGCCGCGTGCCGCGACAGACTTCACCTCGGGTCGCGTCTTGGCCGCGATGCCACACCTGCCAACGCGTCAACCGCGCGGCTCGCGCACCACCCGCGCACCACCAGTCACCCGTGGCGGCAGCCCGATGTGCTGCGTCAACAGGCGGCCTTTGACTGGCTTGCCGGATAAAGACGGCTTTGCCGTCACCGCCTTCGAGCCCACAGTGCTGTTTTTCTTGCGTGCGCTCTGGTAGGCGCCGTCGGTAAGTGGCTGAAAGGTCGGAATCAGATGTTGCTTGCCGTTGCCTATCAGGTCGGCACGCCCCATGGCCTTGAGGGTCTCGCGCAACAACGGCCAGTTGTTGGGGTCGTGGTAGCGCAAAAATGCCTTGTGCAGGCGCCGGCGTTTTTCGCCGCGCACGATGTCCACCGCTTCGCTGTCGCGGGTGACACGTCGCAGCGGATTCCTGTTGCTGTGGTACATCGCTGTCGCGGTAGCCATCGGGCTGGGGTAGAAGGTCTGAACCTGGTCGGCACGAAAGCCGTTCTTCTTCAGCCACTGCGCCAGGTGCATCATGTCTTCGTCGCTGGTACCCGGGTGCGCAGCGATGAAGTACGGGATCAGGAACTGCTTCTTGCCGGCCTCGGCCGAGAACCGGTCAAACATCTGCTTGAATTTGTCGTAGCTGCCGATGCCGGGCTTCATCATCTTGTCGAGCGGGCCGGCTTCGGTATGCTCCGGCGCGATCTTCAGGTAACCACCTACATGGTGCTGCACCAGTTCCTTCACATACTCGGGGCTCTGCACCGCCAGGTCGTAACGCAATCCGGAGCCGATCAGTATCTTCTTGATGCCCTTGAGGCTGCGTGCCCGGCGGTACATGTGGATCAGCGCCGAGTGGTCGGTGTTGAGGTTGGAGCAGATGCCGGGGTAGACACAACTTGGCTTGCGGCAAGCAGCCTCGATTTCCGGGCTCTTGCAGCCGATGCGGTACATGTTGGCGGTGGGGCCGCCCAGATCGCTGATGACGCCGGTGAAGCCCTCGACCTTGTCGCGGATGTCTTCCACCTCACGGATCACGCTGTCCTCGCTGCGGCTTTGGATGATGCGGCCTTCGTGCTCGGTAATGGAGCAAAACGTACAGCCCCCGAAACAGCCGCGCATGATGTTGACCGAAAAGCGGATCATCTCCCACGCCGGAAACTTGGTCGCGCCGACATGGCGGCCCTGCGCGTCGGCGTACGACGGATGCGGGCTGCGCGCGTACGGCAGATCGAACACAAAATCCATCTCGGCCGTGGTGAGTGGTATCGGTGGCGGGTTGATCCACACATCTCGCGCCGTGTTGCCCTCGCCATGGGATTGCACCAGTGCACGCGCATTGCCGGGGTTGGTCTCCAGATGCAGGACCCGATTGGCGTGGGCATACAACACGGCATCGGCCTTGACCTGCTCGTAACTCGGCAGGCGAATGACGCTGCGCTCGCGCGGCGGCACTTTCAGCCGGCCCTTGAGCGCCGGGTTGGGCATGAAGGTCAGAGGGACCGCCGCCGGGGCGACAGCGCCCGGTGCGTCACTCGCAGCGTCCTTCGAACAGCTCGCACCTTGCGCCTGGGCTTGTTCACTGGTGGTCAGGTACGGATTGAGGTGGCTCTCGATGCGCCCGGGCGCGTCCACGCGGGTGGAATCAATCTCGATCCATGGATTACCTGCAGCATCGGCTGCGTCGGGCAGGTCGTCGCTGGATCGCAATACAAAAGCCGTACCACGCACGTTGGTGATTTTCTGCACCGGTTCGCGTGCCGCGATACGGTGCGCAATTTCCACCAGTGCCCGTTCCGCATTTCCATACAGCAGCAGATCACACTTGGCATCCACCACGATCGAGCGCCGTACCTTGTCGCTCCAGTAGTCGTAATGCGCAATTCGCCGCAGGCTGCCTTCGATGCCGCCCAGGATCAGGGGCACATCGTTGTAGGCTTCCCGGCAGCGCTGGCTGTAGACGATGGCCGCCCGGTCCGGGCGTTTGCCGCCCACATCACCCGGGGTATAGGCGTCGTCGCTGCGAATTTTCCGATCTGCCGTGTAGCGGTTGATCATGCTGTCCATGTTGCCTGCCGTCACGCCCCAGAACAGATTCGGCTTGCCCAGCAGCTTGAACGCTTCGGCACTCTGCCAGTCCGGTTGCGCGATGATGCCGACGCGAAAACCCTGGGCCTCCAGTGTGCGGCCGATCACCGCCATGCCGAAACTGGGGTGGTCCACATAGGCGTCACCCGTCACCAGAATGATGTCGCAACTATCCCAGCCAAGCTTGTCCATCTCGGCACGGGTCATGGGCAGAAAGGGGGCCGTCCCGAGGCGCGCTGCCCAGAACTTGCGGTAACTGGTGATGGGCTTGGCAGCGCGCACAAACAGCGAGACGTCAGTTGCGGCGTTCATCCGTGGATTTTACCGGGCGACCGGTCTTTGCCCATAATCGGCCAGGCATTCCCCTACCACTGCGCTGGAGCCCGAGCCTGCATGACAGAACCAGATTTCGAGACCCTTTCCGTGAACGGCATCTCGATGCGCGTCGCCATCCAGGGCCACGGCCCCCTGGTGTTGTTTTGCCACGGCTGGCCGGAGTCGTGGTACTCGTGGCGCCACCAGATGGCGGCCGTCGCCGCAGCCGGCTACCGGGCGGTGGCACCCGACATGCGTGGTTACGGCAGCACCGATGCGCCGGCTGACGTTGCGCAGTACACCATGCTGCATCTGTTGGGCGACATGGTGGGCCTCGTCAACGCCTTGGGTGAAAAGCAGGTGGTCGTGGTCGGGCACGACTGGGGCGCACCGGTGGCCTGGCATTGCGCCCTGTTGCGGCCCGACCTGTTTCGTGCCGTGGCGGGCATGAGTGTGCCGTTCGCCCCGCCCGGGCCGGTGGAGTTTCTGGCCCAGATGCGCAAGAGAGGCATCCACAATTTCTACATCCAGTATTTTCAGACGCCCGGTGTCGCCGAGGCGGAATTCGAGGCCGACGTGGCGACAGCGCTGCGCCGCACCTACTTCAGTGGTTCGGGTGACGCGCCAGAGGGTGCAAGTTTCGGGCTGATCGATGTTCAGCGCGGTTACCTTGGCAACACGGTGGAGCCAAGCGGGCCGTTGTCGTGGTTGAGCAACACCGACCTGGCCTACTACACCGGCGAATTCAGCCGCGCCGGGTTTCGCGGCGGTCTCAACTGGTACCGCAACATACCGCGCAACTGGGAGCTGCTCGCACCGTGGCGCGGCTGTCCGATCCGCCAGCCGGCGCTTTTTATTGCCGGCCAGCGCGACAAGGTGCTGAATTTCCCGGCCTCCAAAGGCCAGATCGCGGCCTATCCCAGCACCCTGCCCGGTCTGCGTGGTTGCCACATCATCGAGGGCGCCGGGCACTGGATACAGCGCGAACGTGCCGATCAGGTGAATGGGTTGCTGCTGGATTTTCTGGCCGGCCTGCAGGTCGGCGCCTGAGGGGATGACGCAGCCGCAGACGAGGGCAAACACTAGGCACACCGGGGCACCCGGCACTCTAGAATCAAAACCCATTGTTCAACCAGCGCCAAAGGCCGTGCCGGGCGCTTCTTCAGGATCCATCATGAAAAAACTGATATCGGCAATCGCGCTGGGTGCCCTCGCCAGCATGGCCATGGCCCAGGGCAAAGAGCTCAAGGTTGCCATCGACCCGACCTACGAGCCGTTCACCTTCAAGACCGCCGACGGCAAGCCCACCGGTTTCGATGTGGACATCGCCAACGCGGTATGTGAACACATCAAGCGCAAATGCGTGTTTGTCGAGCAGGTCTGGGACAGCATGATCCCCGGCCTGCAGGCGAAGAAATACGATGTCATCATCAGCTCCATGTCGATCACCGAAGACCGGCTCAAGGTGGTGGATTTCACCGACAAGTACTACAACACGCCGAGCAAGATCGTCGTCAAGAACAGCATCAAGTTCACCGAC
>JANOTG010000491.1:0-2630 GCA_031416215.1 Betaproteobacteria bacterium | reverse complement strand
GGCGCTGGCACCGTATTTGTCGCGCAGCCGCTGGCCCAAGGTGCCTGCTTGCAGCAACCGTGCCACCTGCTGCTGTACATCGGGCGGGTAGGCCTGCAGGTATTTGCTTGCCGGGTCTGCAGACGGCGTCATTCACCGCCCGCCAGAACGCGCGCAAACACAGCACTGTCGACGTTGCCGCCACACAGGGTCACACCGACCACCTGCCGCTCAGAGCCGCCTTTTCTTGCATGGCAGCAGCATACGCCGCAGCGCCAGCGCCTTCCGCGACGTTGTGGGTGTCGTGGTACAGAGCGCGCATGGCAGCGGCGACCTCGGCATCACTGACCTGGACGACGTGATCGAGGTGTGGTGCCATGGCGTCCAACGCTGCCTGCTCGGCGAGGCGGCAGGCCATGCCGTCGGCCAGCACGGTTGTCACAGGTGCAGCCACGATACGTCCGGCCGCCAAAGAATCGGCGTAGGTGGTGGCATGGGCGCTCACCACACCAACGATGCGCACCCTGTGCTTGAGGGCCAGCTTGGCGGCGATCGCGGCGCAGACGCCCGAGCCCAGGCCGATCGGCACGTAGGCCACATCCATGGCCGGCACGGCGCGAAACAGCTCCCACCAATAGGTGCTGACGCCGCGCACCAGGGCCATGTCGAAACTGGGCACCATGTGCCAGCCGTGTTGCGCAGCCAGTTGTGCGGCATGCTCCCGGCTGTCCTGGAAGTCGTCGCCAAACTCCACCAGGTTGGCGCCCAGCGCGCGCATGGCAGTGTTTTTCTCGACCGAGTTGCCATGTGGCACCACCACCGTGCAGGCCACGCCATGGCTGCGTGCTGCCCAGGCGATGCTTTGGCCATGGTTGCCGCGGGTCGCGCTGATGACAGCTGCGGGCAGGCGCCCTTGCTGGCGCAACATGTCGAAATAGGTCAGGCCACCACGAATCTTGAACGCCCCCACCGGTGTGTGGTTCTCGTGTTTCACCCAGCAGGTGGTGCCCAGACGTTCGCCCAACAGCGCCCAGGCATATTGCGGCGTGGCCTGGAAGTCGCGGTACACCACCTGCGCGGCGGCTTCGATATCGTCGAGCGAGGGCAGGGCGACGGTCATCATTCACAGCTGCACCGTGCCGCTGATGCAGGTCACGGACTGGCCACCAACCCAGACCTGAGCGTTACCGTCGCGCTCCAGGAACACCCGTCCGGCGCGCTGCATGCAGGTACCCTGCGCTGCCACATAACGCTCGTTCGCCATTCCTGTGCCTATCAGCCATTGCGCCAGGCTGGCGTTCAGGCTGCCGGTCACCGGGTCTTCGTAACCCGCGCCTTCACCGATCAGGGCGCGCACTTCGAACTGCGCGTCGGCGCCCGGCGCATGTGCACCGACCACACCGAGCTTGATGTCGTGCAATGCGGCCCAATCCGGGCGCAAGGCCAATACGGCGTCCGCCGAGGCAAGCCGTATCGCGCACCAGCCCGGTCCGTTGTCAACCCAATGGTGGTCCAGCACATCCGCCGGCTTCAATGACAAGGCGCGCACGATGCGCTGCAGCAATGCCGCCTCCAGCGGCCCGCTGCGCAGGCACGGCGGCGCGGCAAAGGCCAGCCGGTCGCTGTCACGCCGGATGCGGATCAGACCGGCCGCGCATTGCTGCACCACGGCGTCCGCGTTGTGTGCCTGGCCACCTGCAGCCAGCCACGCATGGCAGCTGCCCAGCGTGGGGTGACCGGCAAAAGGCAGTTCGCGGTACGGCGTGAAGATACGCAGCCGGTAGTCGGCCTCGGGCCCGGTTGCTTCCAGCACGAAGGTCGTCTCCGACAGGTTGGTCCAGCGCGCAAAGGTCTGCATCTGTTCGTCGCTCAGGCCGTCGCCGCGCAACACCACCGCCACTGGGTTGCCACGGTACGGCGTGGCGCTGAACACATCGACTTGCCGAAATGGGCGTGCTTGCATGGTGTTTTTCAAGAAATGGTGATGTCGAGTACACCCCGGCTCGCCGGGCGCTGGCGCAACTCGGCAAACCAGCGGTCCAGGTTCGGCCAATGCGGGCGGATTTGTGGCAGGGCAAACCAGCGGTGCACCTCACAACCCAGCGGGATGTCGGCCATGCAAAACTGTGGGCCCAGCATGAAGCGACGCGTCGCCAGGTGGCCATCGAGCAGGCCCATCAGTGGTTCCATGGCCGCGACCGATTGCCGGATCAACTCCGGCTGGCGTTGCTCCGGCGGGGTGCGGATGTGCTGGATGAAGGCATTGCGCCCAGCCGGGTTGCTGGTGGTCTGCTGCCAGTCCATCCACTGCTCGGCCTCGAAGTGTTGCGCCAGCGTGGCAGGCAACAGCCCGCAGGCGGGAAAGCGCGTCGCCAGGTAACGCACGATCACGTTCGACTCCCACAACGTGACGTCGCCATCCTGCAGCACCGGCACCAGCGCGTTCGGGTTCATGCGCCGGTAGTCGGCTGTGTCGACGACGCCGAAGACGGCTCCGGCATCGGTGCGGGTGAAGCCAGCTCCTGTTTCCTGCGCGGCCCACACCACCTTGCGCACGTTGATCGAACTCAGCCGTCCCCAGATTTTCATGGCGCCGCTCCGGTTTGCGCTCAGGCGGCGACTGGCATGTTCTCGCGCACGGCTGCCGCGAG
>JANOTG010000490.1:0-6369 GCA_031416215.1 Betaproteobacteria bacterium | reverse complement strand
GAGCTGTTTGAAAAAGTCAACGCACTGGGCATAGGCGCGCAGGGCCTGGGCGGCCTGACCACCGTGCTCGATGTGAAGATCCAGATGTACCCGACCCACGCGGCGAGCAAGCCGGTGGCGATGATCCCGAATTGCGCCGCCACCCGCCACGCCCACTTTGTGATGGACGGCAGCGGGCCGGTGTACATGGAAGCGCCCGCGCTGAGCCTGTGGCCCGACGTGCACTGGGCGCCTGACTACCAGAAGAGCCGCAAGGTCGACCTGAATACGCTGACGCGCGCCGAAATCGCCAGCTGGAAAGCCGGTGACACGCTACTGCTCAGGGGCAAGATGCTGACCGGCAGGGACGCCGCACACAAACGCATCCAGGACATGCTGGCGAAGGGCGAAAAGCTGCCGGTGGACTTCAGCAACCGCACCATCTATTACGTGGGCCCGGTGGACCCGGTACGCAACGAGGCGGTAGGGCCGGCCGGCCCCACCACCGCCACGCGCATGGACAAGTTCACCGAGATGATGCTGGCCCAGACCGGCCTTGTCTGCATGATCGGCAAAGCCGAGCGTGGCCCGGTGGCGATCGAAGCCATCCGCAAACACAAGAGCGCCTACCTGATGGCGGTGGGAGGAGCCGCCTATCTGGTCAGCAAGGCGATCAAGAGCGCCAAGGTGGTGGGTTTTGCCGACCTGGGCATGGAGGCCATCTACGAATTCGATGTTGTCGACATGCCGGTCACCGTGGCGGTGGACGCCAACGGCACCAGCGCCCATATCACCGGCCCGGCCGAATGGGAGAAAAAAATTGCCACCGGGCAGTTCAAGAACATCGGAGTCGTCGCCGCCTGACCTTGTGCGCAGCGGGCGGACCCAAGCCGGCGATTCACGCCAACAGGCAGGCCGCCTCGGTCTGTGCATCGATCCGGCGTAGTGCCGGCACCTCGGCCGCACACCGATCGATGGCCTGGGGGCAGCGCGTCCTGAACACACAACCGGACGGCGGATTGATCGGCGACGGCAATTCTCCCTGTAGCAGCTGAATCACCTTGGCCCGTTCCAGCTGCGGGTCGGGAATCGGGATCGCCGACAGCAGTGCGCGGGTATAGGGATGCCGCGGCGTCGCATACAGCGCCGCCTTGTGCGCAAGTTCCATCTCGCGGCCAAGGTACAGCACCAGGATGCGATTGCTGATGTGCTTGACGACGGCGAGGTCATGCGCGATGAATACCAATGCCAGCCCCATGTCCTTTTGCAGCGCCTTGAGCAGGTTGATGATCTGCGCCTGTATCGACACATCCAGCGCCGACACCGGCTCGTCACAGATCACCAGCTTGGGCTCCAGGATCAGCGCCCGAGCGATGCCAATGCGCTGGCATTGCCCGCCGGAAAATTCATGCGGGTAACGATTGATCTGCTGGCGTGTCAGCCCCACCTTTTCCATCATCACATGGACCCGCTGCATGACGTCGGCGGGCTGCAGCTCCGGCCGGTGCGTTTTCAGCGGCTCGGCGATGATCTGGGCAATGGTCATGCGTGGATCGAGCGAGGCCAGCGGATCCTGAAAGATCATCTGCACGTCTTTGCGCACATCGAGCCACTGTGCGGGCGAAGCGCCAGCCATCTCGCGACCCATCCAGCGGATGCTGCCAGAGCTTGCCGGAATCAGGTTCAGGATGGCCCGCGCCAGGGTGGATTTACCACAACCCGACTCGCCAACAATGCCCAGCGTCTCGCCGGCGTGCAGATCGAACGACACGCCATCCACCGCCCTGAGCTTGCGCGCCGCGGTCCATGGCCAGGCCCGGGCGTCGCGCACATCGAAATGCACCGCCAGGTCGCGCACCGACAGGATCACGGGTGCGGCGTCAACCATGCACCACCACCTGCGGGGAGCGTAAATCGGCCACCTGCCGTACGCTGCGATGGCAGGCGCGCAGAGCGCCCGTCCCAGGCATCTCCATCGCCAGCGGCGGAAGTTGGATGCGGCACTGCGCATCGGCCAGCGCACAGCGTTCGTTGAACGGACATCCCTGAGGCAGGCGGGCCATGTTGGGCGGCGCGCCGGGAATGGCCAGCAACACGCCTTCATCCTGATCGAGGCGCGGTACCGCGCCCAGCAGACCCACGGTGTACGGGTGGGATGGACGATAAAAAATGTCAGCGGCTGTGCCCTGCTCCATCACACGCCCGCCATACAGCACCAGCACCTCGTCACACAAGCCGGCCACCACGCCCAGGTCGTGGGTGATCAACACAATGGCGGTACCGAAGTCACGCTGCAGATCGCGCAGCAGGCCCAGAATCTGCGCCTGCACCGTCACATCCAGCGCCGTTGTTGGTTCATCCGCTATCAACACCTCGGGCTCGCACAACAAGGCCATGGCAATCATCACCCGCTGGCGCATGCCGCCGGAGAATTCATGCGGGTACATCGTGATGCGCCGCGCCGCATCCGGTATTTTCACGGCATCGAGCAGATCGACCGAACGCTGGCGTGCCGAGCGGCGGTCCAGCCCCTTGTGGAACTGCAGCACCTCGGTCATCTGCCGCTCCACCGTCAGGTACGGGTTGAGCGAGGTCATCGGGTCCTGAAAAATCATCGCAACGCGGTTGCCACGAATCCGGTTCAGGTCGGCCGGCTTCATGGTCAGCAAATCCCGACCGGCATACAGGGCCTGACCCCTGGCAGTGCCGTTGCGCGCCAGCAGCCCCATCATCGCCAACACACTCTGGCTCTTGCCCGAGCCACTTTCACCGACGATCCCCAGCGTCTGTCCGCGGTCCAGCGCGAAACTGATGCCATTCACCGCATAGACCAGGCCGTCACCGGTCTGGAATTGCACACCGAGGTTTTTCACTTCGATCAGGGGCATGGCTAGCGATCTTTGGGGTCGAGCGCGTCGCGCAAGCCGTCGCCGATGAAGTTGAAGCAATACAAGGTAACGCACAAAAACGCCGCAGGGAACAACAACATCCAGGGCGACACCTCCATGACGATGGCGCCGTCGTGAATCAATACGCCCCAGCTCGTCATCGGCTCCTGGATGCCGAGCCCCAGAAACGACAACACCGACTCGGTCAAGATCACGCCCGGCACCGTCACCGTGGTGTAGACCACCACCACCCCGAGCAGGTTGGGAACAATATGCTGGAAGATGATGCGACGGGTGGGCACGCCGATCGCGCGTGCCGCCTCGATGAATTCCTTGGAGCGCAAGGCCAACGTCTGGCCACGCACCACGCGTGCCATGTCCATCCAGGAGAAAACCGTGATGGTGATCACCACCAGGTAAAACGCCCGGCCCAGAATGGTGACCATCAAAATCGCAATCAGCAGATAGGGCACCGCATACATCATGTCCACCACCCGCATCATGAGCGCATCGACCCGCCCGCCCAGGAATCCGGCGGTGGCGCCCCAGGCGATACCCAGCGAGACCGACGACAGTGTCGCCAGGATACCGACCAGCAAGGAGACACGGCCACCCACCAGGCTGCGTACCAGCAGGTCGCGGCCGGATTCGTCGGTGCCAAAAAAATGCGCGTTCTTCCAGGTCGGTGGCAGGCTCATGGCGTCCCAGTCGGCACTGTCGAAGGCGTGCGGCAGCAACACCGGGCCGATCAGACACAGCAACACAATGGCACCCAGGACGAGCAGGCTCACCACTGCGGCGCGATTGCGCATGAAACGCGCCCTGGCGTCCGCCAGCGGTGAGCGGCCCTTCACTGCGCCGTCGAGCGCAGCACCGAGCGACTGCACCAGGGCATCGTCTTTATTCTTCAGCAACACGGAACGCGCCCATCAGTAGCGTATCTTGGGATCGAGCGCCGCATAGGCCAGGTCCACCAGCAGGTTGAAGGTCACAGCGATGACCGTGACCAGCACCACCAGACCGAGCACCAGTGTGTAATCGCGGTTGCCCGCGCCATTGATGATCAATTTGCCCAGGCCCGGCAAGGAAAACACCGACTCGGTGACCACGGCCGAGGTGATCGACGATATGGCCAGCGGGCCCAGCAGGGAAACCACCGGCAACAGGGCTGGCTTGAGTGCATGCCGCAGCACGATGGTGTGGGTCGGCAAACCCTTGGCCCGCGCGGTGCGGATGAAGTTGCTGTGCAACACCTCGATCAGGCTGCCGCGCATCACCCGACCAATCGTGGCGACATTGATGAACACCAGCAAGGCCATCGGCAACACCATGTAGCGCGGCGCAAAATCGTTCCAGCCGCCGGAAGGCAGCAGCTTGAGCCAGATCGCGAACACCAGAATGAGCACCGGGCCGATGACAAACGAGGGAAAGGCATGCCCCAGATTGCCGACCAGCATGACCCCGTAGTCGACCATGCTGTTCTGGCGCAATGCGGCAATACTGCCCAGCAGCACCCCCAGCACCAGGGCGATGAGGATGGCGCCGCCGCCGATCGCCGCCGAAACTGGCAGCGCCTTGGCGACCAGCTGGTTCACCGTCCAGTCTTCATAACGGAACGACGCGCCCAGGTCACCGTGCAGCAGGTTGTTCAGGTAATAGAGATACTGCTTCCAGAGCGGCTGATCGAGGTGGTACTTGGCCTGCAGATTGGCCAGCACGGCCGCCGACACCTTGCGTTCTTCATCAAACGGGCCACCTGGCGCCGCATGCAGCATCAGGTAACAGACGGTGATGACGGCCAGCAGCGTCGGTATCGCCGCCAGCAGCCGGCGCAGCGCAAAAGACCACATCAGTGCTTGATGATGTAGAGGTCCTTGGCGCGGTAGCGGTCGAGTGCGTTGACTGCCGAGTAACCACCTACATAAGGTTTGACCAGGCGTGGCACGGTGTATTGCAGCAGAGGGATCATCGGGTAATCGTCCATGATCATCTTGGCCGCCTGGGTCAGCAGCGTCTTGCGCTTCGCCTGGTCCAGCGACTTGTTGCCCTCGTCGATCAGCGCTTCGGCCTTGCGGTTGCAGTTGCCCTGACTGTTCTGGTCGGAGTCACACTGCACCAGAGTCAGGAAACTGGTGGCGTCGTCGTAGTCGGCGATCCCGCCGTTGCGCGCGATCCTAGGTGCTAACCCTTTTTGGGCCGACCTTTGCGGACTACGGAAATGTGGCGCGATCGGTTCTTTGTCTGGCCCGATCCGTTGGCGCCCGGCTTGACCGCGAGGGCATCGCAGCCCGTGGCTCCAATTTTCGTATACGATCACTTACATGAAACCGCAGTCTCCATGGCCCTGGCTGAGTGATACGCCGCCGGACAAGATTCACGACGTGCGAGATACCTCGCTGGCCAAGCTGGTGCGCGACGACATGCTGGCGCTCATCCTCAAGGGCGTCTGGGTTCCCGGCCAGCGTATCAACGAGCCTGACGCCGCCGGTCGCCTGGGTGTGTCGCGCGTGCCGGTGCGTGAGGCGCTGCGCGAGCTGGAGAGCTCCGGTCTGGTAGTGGCACGCAAGCACTCTGGCGTATTCGTCAGGGAGCTTGATGCGTCGGAAATCTGCGACCTGTACCAGATGCGCGGCCTGCTGGACGGCTTCGCCGGGCGCCATTCGGCCCGGCTTGGCAAGTCCGCCAAGGCGGCGCTGCTGCACGGATTGAACACATCGGTGCAGGCCATGCAGGATGCTGCCGACCGGCACAGCGTGCAGGAGTACTACGCCGAGAACCTGCGTTTTCACTGGCTCATCGTCGCCGGCGCCAACAACCATGCGCTGTCGGAGACTTATCGGGGCATCGTGCAGAAGCTGCATCTTTCGCGCCTCAAGAATCTGTCGCAGGATGTGGGCATGCGGTCCTCGATTGCCGAACACCGCGAGATCGTCCAGACACTGGCGCAGGGCGATCCGCAGCGCTGCGAGGCGCTGCTGTCCAGCCATGTCGGCGTTGCCTTCAAGCGCCTGAACCAGCTCGCCCCGCGGCCACGACCCGCATCCGCCAACCCGCCATCCAGAAGAAGCACCAAGGAGTCCCACCCATGAAACGCCGCACCCTCATTCAGGCCGCACCGGTTTTTCTAGGCCTGCCCGGCCTCGCGCTGGCGCAAGCCGCCTATCCGGCCAGGCCGATCCGCTATATCGTTCCGGTGGTCGCCGGTGGCGGCAGCGACATGGTCGGACGAACCGTGACCGAGCGCTGGGGCGCCCTGCTCAAGCAAAGCTTTGTAGTGGACAACCAGGGCGGGGGCGGCGGCGTGATCGCCTGCCAGCTGACGGCGCGTGCCGCGCCGGACGGCTACACCTTGCTGCAGGCGTATGTGGCGACGCACGGTACCAGCCCAGCCACCCGCACGATACCGTACGACCCGGTCAAGGACTTCACACCGATTGGCATGATTGGCGGCACGCCGAATGTGCTGGTGGTGGATGCCAAGCTGCCAGTGCGCAACATCCGC
>JANOTG010000489.1:0-2754 GCA_031416215.1 Betaproteobacteria bacterium | reverse complement strand
TGGGCATGTACCGCGGCTGGGTCACCACCGACGGCGCGATGACCGTGGCCACCCACCGCGAGCTGCATGCATTGGGCGCAGCATGAGCACCGCCGGGCCGTTCCCAAGGGCGAATACCGCAATGCGCAGCATGAAGGTCTGCGAATGACGCCGCTGCGTGAGCCGATCCTGATCTGGGGCGCCGGGGCCATTGGCGGGGTGCTGGGCGCTTATTGGGCACGTGCCGGGCTGCCGGTGTTGATGGTCGATATCGTGCCCGAGCATGTGGTGGCTTGCAGCACCACCGGTCTGCAGATCAGCGGGCCGGTGGAAACCTTCCGCCAGGTGGTGCCCTGCGTGTTGCCGCAGCAATCGCAGGGCCAATTCCAGACCATCGTGCTGGCCGTCAAGGCACAGGCCACCGAAGGCGCCATGGCGATGTTGCTGCCGCATCTGGCGCCAGGCGGTTTTGTGTTGTCAGCGCAGAACGGCCTGAACGAATTGGCCATCGCCCGCGCTGCGGGTGATGCCCGTACCATGGGTTGTTTCGTGAATTTCGGCGCCGACTGGCTGGGCCCGGGCGAAATCCTGTTTGGTAACCGTGGTGCGGTGGTGGTGGGTGAGATTGACGGCAGCATCCGCGAACGCTCCCGGCAGATGCACCGCGACCTGTCGCTGTTCGAGCCCGGCGCCGTGCTGACCGACAACATCTGGGGTTACCTGTGGGGCAAGCTGGCCTACGGCTCCATGTTGTTCGCCACCGCGCTGACCACCGACTCGATGACACAAAACTTCGAAGACCCGCGCCGTTTTGTGGTGTTCGACCAATTGGCGCGCGAGGTGATGGCGGTGGCGGCGGCGCGTGGCGTGGTACCGGTAGGCTTCAATGGCTTCGATCCGGCGTGTTTTGCGCCCGGTGCGCCGGACGCCGGTGCCCGCGCGTCGGTGGCGGCATTGGCCGAGTTCAATCGCCACACCGCCAAGACCCATACCGGCATCTACCGTGACCTGGCGGTGCGCAAACGCAAGACCGAGGTTGATCCGCAGATCGGCGTCATTGCCGAGCTCGGGCACGCGGCTGGTATCGCGACGCCAGGCATCCGCTGCCTGGTCGGGCTGATCCACGACATCGAGGACGGCCGCCGCCCGATGGCCTACGAGACTTTCGACCAGTTGATCACCGTCTGCCGTGCCGCGCAGTCCGGTGCCGGATGAGGGCGCCATGAAACTCGACTGCACCGGCAAGACCGCGATCGTGACCGGTGCCGCCCACGGCTTCGGCCGCGCCATTTGCCAGGCGCTGGCAGAAAACGGCGCGATTGTCTGGGCCGTGGACATCGTGGCCGACGAACTGGCCGACACGGCACGCCTGTGTGTCGATGCTGGTGGCCAGTGCCACAGTCGGGTGCTCGACATCACGCAGCCCGAGGCTGTGCAGGCGCTGGTGCAGGAGATCTGCCAGTCCAGTCCCCAGGTCGATATTCTGGTGAACAATGCCGGCGGCGTGCTGGGCCAGGTCGGCCGTCCGCTGGAGACCGTGACACCGGAGCAATGGAATGCCATTTTTGCCGTCAACGTCAGTGGCGCTTTCTACCTGTGCCAGGCGGTTGCACCCGGCATGAAGGCAGCGCGCGCCGGGCGTATCGTCAACATCGCCAGCGGCGCCGGGCTGACCATCAGCCTCACCGGCATCCAGGCTTATGCCGCGTCCAAGGCAGCGCTGGTGAGCCTCACGCGCCAGCTCGGCCATGAACTCGGCGAATGGGGCATCACGGTGAACTGCATCGCACCCGGTTTCGTGCGCTCGAATCCGAACACCGAGCGCCAATGGGACGCCATGGGCGAGGCTGGCCAGCAGGCGCTGCTCAAGGGCATCGCGCTCAAGCGCCTGGGCACGCCGCAGGACATCGCGAACGGCGTTTTGTTCTTTGCTTCGGAACACGCGGGCTGGATCAGCGGGCAGACGATTTCCATCGACGGAGGAAAATAGCGGCTGGTTGAACCATTCAAGGATCGGACTCCCATGCCTGCTGCCACAACGATGCCCTCGGTCTACCTGCCCCATGGCGGCGGCCCGGCTTTTTTCATGGAGGGCGGCATGGGCGACATGTTCCGCCCCATGGGCGACTTCCTCGCCTCCTTCCACAATCTGCTTCCCGCCACGCCGACCGCGATCCTGGTGGTGACGGCGCACTGGGAAGCCCCGGTGGCCACGCTCACCGGTGGCCAGCACCCGGCGCTGATCTACGACTACTACGGGTTTCCCAAGGAAACCTACGACATTGCCTACCCTGCCCCCGGCGCGCCGGCGCTCGCAGACAGGGCGGCGGGCCTGTTGCGCCAGGCCGGCATCGAGGCCGCCGTCGACCCCGAATACGGCTGGGACCACGGGGTCTTCATCCCGCTCAAGGTGATGGTTCCGCAAGCGGACATCCCGGTGGTCGCCATGTCGCTGAAAGCCGGCCTGGACCCGAACTCGCACAGCGCCATCGGTGCCGCATTGCGCCCCCTGCGCGACGACGGCGTGCTGATCATGGGCAGCGGCATGAGTTACCACAACCTGCGCCAGATGGGCAATGGACCGGCCGCGGCGCAGTTCGATCATTGGCTCGACAACGCACTGGGCGGCGACGCTGCCCACCGGCGGGCGCAACTCGCGCAATGGTCCACGGCACCTTCGGGCCGCCTGTCGCACCCGCGCGAGGAGCATCTGTTGCCACTGATGGTGGCATCGGGTGCGGGCAGCGACGCCGCCGGGCGCAAGATCTGGAGCGG
>JANOTG010000488.1:0-14755 GCA_031416215.1 Betaproteobacteria bacterium | reverse complement strand
GGCACCGGCATCTGCATGCCGCCCATGCCGCCGAAATAGCGGTACAGCGGCAGGCCGGACTCCTCGGCAGCGGCCCGTGCCACCGCCATCGACACGGCGAGCATGGCGTTGGCGCCCAGGCGGGACTTGTTCTCGGTGCCATCGAGGTCGATCAGGGTCTTGTCCAGGAAGGCCTGTTCGGAGGCGTCCAGGCCCATCACGGCCTCGGAGATTTCGGTGTTGATGAATTCCACCGCCTTGAGCACGCCTCGTCCCAGGTAGCGCGCCTTGTCGCCATCACGCAGCTCGATCGCCTCGCGCGATCCGGTCGATGCACCCGAGGGAACCGCGGCGCGGCCCATGGTGCCGCTTTCCAGAAGCACGTCGCATTCCACCGTGGGATTGCCTCGGGAGTCCAGGATTTCGCGCCCGACAATGTCAACTATTGCACTCATGAGAATCTTTCAAAAGGAAAAAAAGGCATCAAACACCTTCGACCAGCACCATGCGCATGACCGCCGCACCCTGGCGCGCAGCCCGGGCACGGCCGTATTCTGCCGATGCGTTGAAGCGCCGCGCAGCCTCGGCGGTGGGAAACTTCAGCAGCACCAGCCGGTCTGGCACCCAGTCACCCTCCAGCAGCTCGACCTGGCCGCCGCGCACGCAGACCTCGGCCCCATGGGCCTGCATGGCGGCGCTGGACCACAATTTGTACTCTTCGTACTGTTGCGGGTTGGTGACTGTGACGTTGGCGATGATATAGGCGCTGCTCATGGTTCGTGGCGGTCGGGTTGGTCAGGTAGCATTGGCAAAGCTGCGCTCCAGATAACCGTGGCGCTTGGTGATCTGGTCCAGGTCACGCAAGGACTCCAGCAGCGCCTGCATATGCTTGAGCGGTACGGCGTTTGGTCCGTCACTCAGCGCCCGGGCCGGGTCGGGATGGGTCTCCAAGAAGATGCCAGCGACTCCCACGGCGACGGCAGCGCGCGCCAGCACCGGGACCATCTCGCGCTGGCCGCCGCTGCTGCCACCCAGGGCGCCCGGCAGCTGGACCGAGTGCGTGGCATCAAAAACCACCGGTGCGCCGGCGTCGCGCATGATGGCCAGGGAGCGCATGTCGCTGACCAGGTTGTTGTAGCCAAAACTGACGCCACGCTCGCAGGCCATGAAATTGTCCTCCTCCAACCCCTTCGCGCGGGCCGCCTGGCGCGCCTTTTCTATCACCTGTTTCATGTCGCCCGGTGCCAGAAACTGGCCCTTCTTGATGTTCACCGGCTTGCCTGACTGGGCCACGGCCGCGATGAAGTCGGTCTGCCGGCACAAGAAGGCCGGGGTTTGCAAGACGTCGACGACCTGGCTCACCTGAGCCACCTGCCCCGCGTCATGCACATCGGTGAGCACCGGCAGTTGCAGTGTGTTGCGCACCATGGCCAGGATCTCCAGCCCCTGCTCCAGGCCAGGGCCGCGAAAGCTGCCGCCGCTGGAGCGGTTGGCCTTGTCGAAGCTGCTCTTGAATATGAACGGTATGCCCAATCGGGTCGTTATGTCTTGCAGGGTCCCGGCGGTATCGAGCTGCAATTGGGCCGATTCGATGACACAGGGACCGGCGATCAGAAAAAATGGGTGTTCCAGGCCTATCTGGAAGCCGCACAGCTTCACGAGGCGGACCCGGGCTGGCGCCTCACGCCACGGCCTTCAGGTTGCGACCCTGTGCCTGATGGTCCAGGGCGGCCTTGACAAAAGCGTTGAAAAGCGGGTGCCCGTTCCAGGGAGTCGATTTGAACTCAGGGTGAAACTGGACCCCCACAAACCAGGGATGGACTTCAGGTGCAAGCTCCACAATCTCGGTCAGCTGTTCGCGCTGCGTCAGGGCGGAAATCACCAAGCCGGCCTTGCGCAATGCATCCAGGTAATGGACATTCGCCTCGTAACGGTGGCGGTGGCGTTCGGTCACCACATCGCCGTAGATCGTATGCGCCAGGGTGCCCTTGACCACATCCGAACTTTGCGCGCCCAGCCGCATGGTGCCGCCGAGGTCTGAATGTTCGTTGCGGCTCTTGATCGTGCCGTCGGCGTCCTTCCATTCGGTAATCAGCGCAATCACCGGGTGCGGCGTGCTCGCATCAAATTCCGTGCTATTGGCGTCCGCCATGCCTGCCATGTGGCGGGCAAACTCGATCGTTGCCACCTGCATGCCCAGGCAGATGCCCAGATAGGGCACCTTGTTTTCACGCGCGAAGCGGGCGGTTGTGATCTTGCCTTCGATGCCGCGCTTGCCGAATCCACCCGGCACCAGCACAGCGTCAAAACGCGCCAGCTGGGCCACGGTCTCGCTGTTGATGGTCTCGGAATCGATGTAGTCGATCTTGACTCGCGCATGGTTCTTCATGCCGGCGTGTTTCAGCGCCTCGTTGAGCGACTTGTAGCTGTCGCTCAAATCCACATATTTGCCGACCATGGCGATCGCCACTTCGGTCGTGGGATGCTCGGTCTCGAACACCAGGTCGTCCCAGCGCTTGAGATTGGCAGGCGGCGTGTTCAGGCGCAACTTGTCGCAAATCAGGCCGTCCAGCCCCTGCTGGTGCAACATGCGCGGCACTTTGTAGATGGTGTCCACATCCCACATGGAGATCACACCCCACTCCGGCACGTTGGAAAACAGTGATATCTTGGAGCGTTCTTCCTGGGGTATGGGCCGGTCGGCGCGACACACCAGGGCGTCGGCCTGAATGCCGATCTCGCGCAATTGTTTGGCCGTGTGCTGCGTCGGTTTGGTCTTCAGTTCGCCGGCCGCCGCAATCCACGGCACATAACTCAGGTGCACAAAGGCCGAGTTGTTCGGGCCCATCTTGAGACTCATCTGGCGCACTGCTTCCAGAAACGGCAGCGACTCGATATCACCTACCGTACCACCGATCTCGACAATTGCCACGTCCACCGCATCGGGTTCGCCAAAACGCGCCCCGCGCTTGACGAATTCCTGGATTTCATTGGTCACATGCGGGATCACCTGCACCGTCTTGCCCAGGTAGTCACCCCGGCGTTCCTTCTCCAGCACACTCTTGTAGATCTGCCCGGTGGTGAAGTTGTTGGTGCGCCGCATGCGCGTTTCGATGAAGCGCTCGTAGTGCCCAAGGTCAAGGTCGGTCTCGGCGCCGTCTTCGGTGACAAACACCTCGCCGTGCTGGAACGGCGACATCGTGCCCGGGTCCACGTTCAGGTACGGGTCGAGCTTGATGAGAGTGACTGTCAGGCCTCGCGATTCCAAAATCGCAGCGAGGGAGGCTGAAGCGATTCCCTTGCCAAGGGAGGACACGACACCGCCGGTGACGAAGACAAATTTGGTCATGTCAGGGGCGAACCCTGGGGTTCGACGAGGTGGTAAAGCAGAATTATAGGCGTCTGCTACATTGCGCAAACCGGATTTTTTCTGTCACTGCCGGCATGCCAACTCCTCCCTGATCCATGGACCTTTACAACAGACATTTCGTGCTCGGACTGACCGGTGGCATCGCCTGCTACAAGTCTGCCGAGTTGTGCCGCGCCCTGATCAAGGAAGGGGCCACGGTGCAGGTGGTGATGACGGACGCGGCGTGTGCCTTCATCACCCCGGTAACGATGCAGGCGTTGAGCGGCCGAACGGTGGTGACCTCGCAGTGGGACAACCGCAGCGCCAACAACATGCCCCATATCAACCTGACGCGTGAAGCCGACGCCATTCTGGTGGCGCCATGCAGCGCTGACTTCATGGCCAAGCTGGTGCATGGTGCGGCCGACGAATTGCTCAGTCTGATGTGCCTGGCGCGTCCGATCGACACGGTGCCGTTGTTGTTGGCTCCGGCCATGAACCGCGAGATGTGGGCGCATCCGGCGACCCAGCGCAATATGGCCCGGCTGCGACTTGACGGTGCCACCATTCTCGGGGTCGGACACGGTGACCAGGCCTGTGGTGAAAGCGGGGATGGCCGCATGCTGGAGCCAGCGGCCATTGTGCAAGACCTGATCGCTTTCCTGCAGCCCAAGAGCCTGACCGGGCATCGTGTGCTGGTCACGGCGGGCCCCACCTACGAGGCCATCGACCCGGTGCGTGGCATCACCAACCGCAGCAGTGGCAAGATGGGTTTTGCCATCGCGCGCGCGGCGCACGAAGCCGGGGCCGAGGTGACCCTGGTGGCTGGGCCGGTGGCGCTGCAGACACCACGCGGCGTGCACCGCATCGATGTGCAATCGGCACAGGACATGTATGCCGCCACCATGGCACAGGCCGTCAACGCGACTGTCTTCGTGGCGACGGCGGCGGTGGCTGACTGGCGTGTCTCCAACTGCGCCGAACACAAAATCAAGAAGGACGGTTCGGGCACTCTGCCGCAATTGCAGTTTGCAGAAAATCCGGACATCCTCGCTGCGGTGGCGCGTAGTGCACAGGCAGTCTCCGGCACACTGTTCTGTGTTGGTTTTGCCGCCGAAAGCGAAAATCTGCTGGCCAATGCCGAGGCCAAACGACAACGCAAGGGAGTGCCCCTGCTGGTGGGCAACATCGGCCCGGCAACTTTTGGCCAGGACGACAACACCTTGCTGCTGGTGTCAGCGGCTGGCGCCGTCGAATTCCCCCGTGCTCCCAAACTCACGCTGGCGCGGCAACTGGTGGCGCACTGCGCCACGATGCTGGGCCAACGCGACCAGGGCCGGGCGGTGGCACCATGAAGCTCGACGTCAAACTGCTCGACCCTCGGCTGGCGCAGCAGATGCCCGCCTACGCCACACCGGGCAGCGCCGGATTGGATTTGCGTGCCTGTATCGACAACGCGCTGACCCTGGCGCCAAACGCCTGGCAGCTGGTGCCCACCGGCATGGCGATCCATCTTGCCGATCCGAACTTCGCCGCGCTGATCCTGCCGCGCTCCGGTCTGGGCCACAAACACGGCATTGTGCTGGGCAATTTGGTCGGGCTGATCGACAGTGATTACCAGGGGCAATTGATGGTCAGCGCATGGAACCGAAGCACCACCGCGTTCACGATCGAGCCCATGGAACGCATAGCGCAGCTGGTCATCGTTCCGGTGGTGCAGGCGCAGTTCAACCTGGTCGAGGATTTTGTCGTCAGCCGGCGGGGAACAGGCGGATATGGGTCTACCGGCAAGAGCTGACTTCAAGAGCGGCATGCGATCGGCGCGATGGGCCATCGCGGCGCTGCTGTTCCTGTGCCAAAACGCGCGTGCGGATGTCTTGGGGGACCGGTTCGCGACGGTCTGGGAAAGTCTCTGGTTCCAGGGCGGTTCACCGACGTCCGTGGTTCGCTGGCCGGCAGATATCCGGGTCCACATCCGGGGCATGAACCAGTCGTTTCACCGTGACAGGATCGTCAAGGCTCTGCAGCTGGTGGCCGCGGGCGCGGGCCGCACGGTTGTCGACGCGAATGAGCAGACCGACGCCACCCTGGACGTGGAGATCGTGGCAGACAATGCCTTGCCGGATAACCAGGCGTGTTTTGTGCGGTTTGAACGCATCACCAACAGCCTGATCGACAAGGCGGTCATGAAGCTGCGCGACCGCGCGGTCTACCACTGCGTTCTGCACGAAGCGATGCACGTGATGGGAATTCGCGGGCACCCCACCGGCAACACGGTCCTCAGCTACTTTTACCAGCGTGTGGACGCCATCACCGAGCTTGACCGACTGATGCTCAAGGCCTGGTACTCGCCCACCATGCGCCCTGGAATGACACCTTTCGCGGCACTCCAGGTGCTTACTCAGGCTGTGGTCGAAGCCGACGCCGGGGCCACGCCCGATGCCGCGATGCGACGCACCAGGTTTCATGCCGAGACAATGGCGTCGATGGAGAGTTATGTGCGTGGCGAGGGTGAAGTCCCCGTCATTCTGAAGCGCTCGGGCACCGCATCCGCAGAAGGAATGCGCGTTGGCAGACGGATCATGGCCTATTTCCTGGGCGCAGCGTATGCCGATGGTGTCATTGCCGTGGCAGACCCAAAACGGTCGTTCGAATGGTTCGAGCGATCTGCGCTCGAGGGTTTGATGGGCGGTCAGATCGTCATGGGTCGCCTGCACGAAAAGGGTGAGGGTGGTGCCCAGCAAAGCGCCAGTGACGCATTTTTCTGGTTCAGCCTGGCGGCGGCGCAGGGATCAGCTGGCGCGCAGGCACAGGCGCTGCGTGTGGCGGCCGTGCTGACGCCGGAGGAACGCGCCAAGGCCGACGCCCGGCTCGCCGCCTTCAAGTAGCCGGTTTGGGTCTTGGTGTGGCGGTCAGTTGCACACGGCCGTCTGCCGCTCCGCTCGCCGCTGGCTCAGTGCAATGTGGCTTTGCCCGCAGAGGGAGGCACGTGCAGCTTGAAAAAGCCCGTGCCGGCCGTGCCTGCGCCGATCTCGTCCTCCGTCGCTTCGCGGACTGCCGCAACCGTGAGGCTCAGGCGCAATGCGATACCGGCCAGCGGGTGGTTACCGTCCAGAACCACATGGTCCGGGTAGATCTCGGTCACCGTGTACAACAGGTCTTTTGGCCCGCTGATGCTGGTGCCTGCCGGTAACGCATGGCCCTCGAATGCAAGGCCTTCCTCGAGTCCGTCGGGGTACAGGCCACGGGCTTCAAGAAACACCAGCTGCTCGTCAAATTCGCCAAATGCCTGCTCCGGCTCCAGGTGCAGTTCCACCTTGGATCCGGCGCTGTGTCCTTGCAAGGCGGCTTCAATACTGGCAAAAAGGTCGTCACCACCGACCAGAAATTCGACCGGGTCATCGAGCTGGTCCAGCAACTCGCCCAGGGTGTCCTTGAGCGTCCAGGTCAGCGCCACCACACATTGATTGTTGATTTCCATAGGAGAATTGTCGCAGCTACCGCCTGCGGGCGAACACCTGATTGGAACTCTCATGGACGTGAACCAGCCGCTGCAATTGCTTGGCGGCATCAGCCCGGCGCAGTTCATGCGGCGCCACTGGCACAAGAAGCCCTTGCTGGTACGCCAGGCGGTGCCCGGCTTTGAGCCCGCACTGAATCACACGGCGCTGTTTCGCCTGGCGCAGGATTCGGCCGTCTCGTCACGCCTGGTCGCCGCGTCCCCAGGCGCCGACGGCGTCGACTGGAAGATGCGTCAAGGTCCTTTTGGAAAACGCGCTTTGCCACCCCGCTCGCGGCCCGGCTGGACACTTCTGGTACAGGGTGTTGACAACTTCGATGACGAAGTGCACGCTTTGCGGCAGCGTTTTCGTTTTGTGCCGGACTCCCGGCTGGATGACGTGATGGTGAGTTACGCCTCTGACCAGGGTGGAGTCGGGCCGCACTTTGACAGTTATGATGTTTTTTTGCTGCAGGCTGCGGGCCGGCGTCGCTGGCGAATCGCGCGCCAGAGCGACCTGGCGCTTAGGGCCGGACTGCCGCTCAAGATTCTGGGCAACTTCGAGGCGCAGGAGGAGTATGTGCTGGATCCGGGGGATATGTTGTACTTACCGCCGCGGGTGGCCCATGACGGCGTGGCGCTCGGGGAATGCATGACCTGGTCAATCGGCTTTCGGGCGCCGGGCGCTGCGTCGATTGGCAGCGAGTTATTGAACCGCGTATCCATGGACGCCGACGACCGTTCGCACCAGCGAATTTACCGCGACCCGGGCCAGTCGGCCGTTGCAACGCCGGCGGCCATTCCTGTGGCGATGGCGGATTTCGCCCGTGCCGCGGTGCACACGCTGCTGACCGAGCCGGGAGCCATTGAACGTGCGCTCGGTGAGACCCTGAGCGAGCCGTCGGCCCAGGTCTGGTTTGACTCGCACGCAGTGGCAGAAAGCGGCGTCGAGGGGGCCATCATTCTCGATCGCCGCACCCGGATGCTGTACGACCAGCGGCATGTATTCATCAACGGCGAGAGTTTCCGCGCTGCCGGGCGCGATGCCCGGTTGATGCGCCAATTGGCGGACAGCCGCCAGTTGTCAGCCGCGTTGCATCGGCAGGCCAGTGCGCAGGCGCGTGAATTGATCAAGCAATGGTGCTCTGCGGGGTGGCTGCATGGATGCTGATTCCGCGACAGTCGGGGGGTTGCCAAGCGGCAGGTTCTCCGGCCGCCACGCTTTTCAGCAAGTGGTGCGTGACGCCTTGGCCTGCGCCGCGCAAGAAGGATGGCGCGAGTTGTTGTTGTGTGATGCCAGCTACGAAGATTGGCCGCTGCACGAACACGGCGTGTGTGCGTCCCTGGGTGACTGGGCACGTAGTGGTCGACGTTTTGTCATGATTGCATCGACCTACGACGTCGTGGTGCGCCAGCACGCACGGTTTGTGGCATGGCGCAAAACCTGGGGCCACATCATTGATTGCCGATTGGTCCGCCACATCGACCCGGCAGACTTCCCCAGCGCCCTGCTGGCCCCGGCGTGGATGATGCAGCGTCTGGATCCGGTGCACTGCACGGGCGTCGCCAGCGAGCGCGCCGACCGGCGCGTGCAACTCCGCGAGACCGTCGATGAATTGTTGCTGCGCAGCGGGCCGGGGTTCCCGGCATCCGTATTGGGTTTGTAGCGTCAATTTTGTCGCCTAGGGTTTTCCCGTAACACAACCACAACATTTTGTATAATCGAAGGCTTGGCAGTAAAGGCTGCGCTCTTTTCTGCCTTTGCCGGTGCCAACACGGGTCCGGTAATTCCCGAACCTTTTCCATCCAACACTTATTAGGTTATTGCAAATGAACAAGTCGCTCGTATTGGCCACTGTTATCGCCGCCGCTTTGGTTGCCTGTGGCAAAAAAGAAGCTGCTCCTGCACCCGCAGCAACGCCTGCTGCTGTAGTCGCCGTGCCGGCTGCCGCTGCCTCGGCCGTTGAAGCCGCAGCGTCTGGCGCTGTTGCAGCCGCCAACACGGCCGCCTCTGCGGCTACTGACGCCGCCTCTGCTGCAGCCGGTGCCGTCGACGCCGCCAAGGCTGCTGCCGCCGCCGCTACCGCTGCGATCAAGAAGCCTTGATTCTTGCGCCCCGTGCGCGGGTTTCAACAAGCCACCGCAAGGTGGCTTTTTTGTGTCCGGACTGCGCCCCCGGCGGCCGCTTGGCGGGATCAAACCTGCAACCAGCCGGTTCCGCAAACCTGGTCCGCTACGCCAATGTCGGCGGCCTGCCATCCAACCGCCAGAGCCAAGGCAGCTCGCGCAAGGTCCGGCCGGTTGTTTTTTGCGCTCAGATGGGCCGCGACCAGTGTGTTGAGGCCGGGGTGTATTACTGCCTGTGCCAGCGCTGCGGCCGCAGCATTGGACAAATGCCCGTAGTCACCCGCGACACGCCGTTTCAGTGCCAGGTGGTAGGACGAGGCCGCCAGTAGCGACGGCTCGTGGTTGCACTCGAGCAGCAGCGCATCACACCGGCGCAGGTTTTGCACCACGTGGGCGCTGGCGTGGCCAAGGTCGGTCAACAGGCCCAGTGTCCGGTCGCCATCGGTGCAATGCAGCTGTAGCGGTTCGCGGGCATCGTGTGGCACGGTGAAGGGGCGCAACTGCAGCGCGCCGATGGTGATGGGATTGCCGTCGGCGGCGATCTGCAGGCGTCCATCGAAGTCGGGACTACCGATGGCGGCGAATGTGCCCTTGCTCATCCAGACTGGCAGGCGCTGGCGCAACGAAAGCCCGAGCGCGCTGCCGATGTGGTCTGCGTGTTCGTGGGTGATGAATACGGCGTCGATGTCGTACGCCGTCAGCCCGGCACGGGCCAGCCGCAGGTCCAGCTGCTTGAGCGTGAAACCGCAATCGATCAGCAGGCGGCTGCTGTGTGTGCCTTCGGTGGCCTCGACAACGGTTGCGTTACCGGCGCTGCCGCTGCCCAGGCTGCGAAAACGCAACATGCAGCTCAGCTGTTGGAAAAAGCCCGCGTCATGCGCGCCGGCGATTGGTTCAATGCCTCCCCAGTCGTTATCGCAAGTCGGCGACGATGACGCTGAGGATGCGCTGGGCGTTGGCTGAAGTGTCAGGTGCGCCCGCGGCGTCGAGCACCGAGACCACCGTCGATTCGTTCTGGCTGCGCACCACGATACGGTATTTCAGCGGCGCTTTGGCGCTTGGCGTGCTGCTGAATAGCTTGGCGAAAAATCCTGGCTCGGCCTTGTTGGCATTGGGCTCCACATACCGCACGAAGTAGGTTCCCTGCGCGCGGTCTCTGTCTTCGACGGTGAAGCCGGTACGGTCCAGCGACAGCCCGACCCGCCGCCATGCGCGATCAAAGCCCTCATCGATCAATACCACCGGTTGGCCGTTTACCGTGGAAGCGCGGGACGTCGACTTGGCAGCACCCGCAGCCACCACGGCATTTGCCTGCTCCCGCGTCACTCCGAGTCGCACCATGAGGCGGCGCAGAAACTCGGTCTCCAGTTCCGGGTCGGCCGGACGGGGTTGCCACACCGTGCTGCCATCGGTATTCGTGCCAACCGCGGTCGCGGTCGAATACACCTCGATCATTCCGCGGTGGCTGATATAGATTTCAGTCTCTCCGCTGGCGGTGCGTTCGAGTCGGGTACGAAACCGGTCTCGCTCCGCAGTCGAGTACAACGAGTCAAACAACTTTCCCAGCGATGTGCGGATGAGATCCTGCGGAATTTTGGCGCGGTTCTCGGCCCAGTCGGTTTCCATGATGCCCAGATTGCTCTGGTCCAGTGTCAGGAAGAATCCGCTCTCCTGCCAGAAGTCCTTCACAGGCTCCCACAACTGTTCCGCCGGACGCTTGACCACCAGCCAGCGCTGGTTGCCGGCGCGCTCGACACGAATGTCCGACAGTGTCGCCGCAGCAACCGGCAAGGCCGCTGTGGCCTGGCCGATCTGGTAGGACGACGCCGTGACGGCACTGCCCGGTATCGCATAGCGGTTGTCGCGTGACAGCTGCGCCAGATCGGGTGGTATGGTGAGTGAGGGTGCTTTGGCGGCGCTCTTGTAGTCGATCTTGTCAGTTTCGAGTATGGAGCAGGCGGCCAATGCCAGGCTCATGGTCAGCAGGGTGAGGCGTGAGAGGTGGTTCACCAGGGGGTCCTTCGGGTATTGTGCGGTTCAGAGCAAGCCGGACGAACGCAGCGCGTCTTCGACCACGGCTTCATAGGGCTTCTCCAGCGGCGTCATCGGCAGGCGCATGGTGCCGCCGCACAAGCCCATGCGCTGCATCGCCCACTTGAGGGGAATCGGATTGGCCTGCACAAACAGCTGCTTGTGCACAGGCATGAGTTTGCGCTGTATGGCCATCGCGCGCAGGGCATCGCCGGCAATGGCTGCCACGCACAAATCATGCATCAAGCGCGGCGCGATATTGGCCGTCACGCTGACATTGCCCTGTCCACCACACAACATCAGGGCCACCGCGGTGGGATCGTCACCGGAATACACCGCGAAATGCTCAGGCACCTCACGAATCAACCACTGTGCCCGCTCGATGTTGCCGGTCGCCTCCTTGATGCCGATGATTCCTGGTACTTGCGCCAGACGCAGCACCGTTTCATGCGCCATGTCAGCCACGCTGCGTCCGGGCACGTTGTACAGCACCATCGGCAGGTCCACCGCTTCGGCGATGGCTTTGAAGTGGGCGTACTGGCCATTCTGTGTCGGTTTGTTGTAGTACGGCACCACCTGCAAATGGCAGTCGGCGCCCACGCCCTTGGCAAACCGTGTCAGCTCGATCGCCTCGGAGGTCGAATTGGCGCCACAGCCAGCCATGATGGGCACGCGGCCCCTGGCTTGTTCGACTGACACCCGGATGATTTCGCAGTGTTCCTGCACCGATACCGTGGGTGACTCGCCAGTCGTGCCGACAACGCCGATACAGTCCGTACCCTGCGCGACATGCCAGTCGATCAGGGTGCGCAGGGCAGGGTAGTCCACACTGCCGTCTTCATGCATCGGGGTGATCAGCGCCACGATGCTGCCATGGATTGGAGTCATAACCGCAGTAAAAAACGCGAAGGCTTGATTCTACCCATCAGGCGTCTGCGCCCCGGGGGGTGAACAAGCTGTTACGCGGCTGGCCGTTGGAAGTGATCACAGCGGGAATCGAGGCGGCGGCGCAACCGCCTCGGGGGTGTTGTCTGCAGGGCCTGTCCGCACCGCCGCGATACGTTGCACAAAGCGTGGCGGGTCGGCACAAAAGCCGTCCTCGTAGGCGATCACGCGCAGGCTTGCACAGGCTTGCAGCAGTTCCCCCGGTTGCAGCAGGAAGTCAGGGCGTGACGGTTTGCCCACACTGGCGTTGCCGTGTGCGAAGGTTTCATACAGCAGCACGCCGCCGGGCGCCACACTGGCGACGATGGCGGGCAAACAGGCTCGCCACAAATAGTTGGTGACGACCACAGCGCCAAATCGCCGCTTCTGGTCACCTTCCCGCAGTGGCCAGGAATCCTGCTCGATATCGGCGCAGACCAGTTGGGCGCGTTGTTGCGCCACCAGATCGTCCAGTTCCTGCAGGGCGGCGTGGTCGCGGTCGATGCCTACAACATGGTGCCCGTGCTGCACAAACCAGCGCAGGTGCCGCCCTCTGCCGCACGCCACATCCAGCACAACAGCATCCGGCGCCAGCAAATGGGTCCAGCGCCGCACCCAGTCCGACGGTTCGCCCAGCCCATGGCTGCCCGGCATCAAAAGCAGGCCCAGACCTGCTGTGCCAACAGCACCATGAACTCCGGCTGCAGGTACATGGCAAATACCGCTGCCAACGCAGCAGCTGCCGCAAAGTAGGCCAGCCAGCGCGGCAATGCGCGTGTTTTCATGCCTGTGCCGGCGCAGCCCTGGCGCGCCGGATCGCCGACTCGTTCACCGGCAGGTTGACCAGCGCGGCAAATACGCCGAGCGCGATGGCAATCAGCCAGACAATGTTGTAGCTGCCAGTGCGGTCATACAGCAGGCCTCCCAGCCAGACACCGAGAAACGAGCCGACCTGGTGCGCCAGAAAGACAAAACCACCCAGCATGGACAGGTGCGCCACGCCGAAAATCTGGGCCACCGCTGCGCTGGTGACCGGCACGGTGGACAACCACAACAACCCCATGACACTGGCAAACAGGTAGACGCTCCATGGCGTCAGCGGTGCCAGCAGAAAGGCGGCAATGGCCAGCGCGCGGGCCAGATAGATGAAGGACAACACGTTCTTCTTCTTGAGCTTTTGTGCCGCGACACCGGCCGCGTAGGTGCCCACCACGTTGAAAAGCCCGATCAGCGCCAGCGCATAACTTGCCACATGGGGCGCCAAACCCTTGTCTTTGAGGTAACTCGGCATGTGCACCCCAATAAAGGCGAGCTGGAATCCACACACGAAGTAGCCAGCCATCAGCAACTGGAAACTCGGGTATTTGAGCGCCTCGCGCAAGGCCTGCAGGATGGTCTGCTCGCGCTGGGCCATCACTCCGCCAGTGAAGCCGGGCTCGCGCAGACCCCAGGCTATCGGCACCATCAGCAAGGTGGCGCATCCCAGAACGATCAATGCCTGCTGCCAGCCCAATTGCGCGATCAGAAAGCCCTCGGTCGGAACCATCAGAAACTGGCCAAACGACCCGGCCGCGGCGGTCATGCCCATGGCCCAACTGCGCCGCTCCGGCGCAACGTTGCGCCCGATCACGCCGTACACGACTGCAAAGGTGGTGCCCGCCTGCGCCATGCCGATCAACACGCCGGCGCTGGCCCCAAACAACATCGGCGTGTGTGCATACGCCATGCCGAACAAGCCCAGCGCGTACAGCACCGCGCCGACGATGATGACCCGAAAGGCGCCGAACTTGTCTGCCACCATGCCGGCGAAGATGCCTGACAGCCCCCACGAGATATTCTGGATCGCAATGGCGAAGGAAAACGCTTCCCGGCTCCACTCCCGGGCCTGGGTGACCGGTTGCAGCCACAGGCCGAAGCCGTGCCGTATACCCATGGACAGCGTGACAATGGCGGCTCCGCACAGCAAGACCTGTGTGAGACTGAGCGTTCTGGAGGTCTGGCGCATGGCTGGTATTGTCCGCGCAGTCATTACTGTATGAAAACACAGATATTTGGACGTACCGGACTACAATAGCTGCATGGCCGCAAAACCTCCCGCCGAATATTCGGAAGCCTCGATCCGCGTGCTGAAGGGCCTGGAGCCGGTGAAACAGCGCCCGGGCATGTATACCCGCACCGATAACCCGCTGCATGTGATCCAGGAAGTGCTGGACAACGCCGCGGACGAGGCGTTGGCGGGGCACGGCAAAAAGATCAAGGTGGTGCTGCATGCCGACGGCTCGGTGACGGTCGAGGATGATGGCCGTGGCATCCCGTTTGGCCTGCACCCGCAGGAGAACGCACCGGTGATCGAACTGGTCTTCACCCGGCTGCACGCGGGCGGCAAGTTTGACAAGGGCCGCGGCGGCGCCTACAGCTTCTCCGGTGGTTTGCATGGTGTGGGCGTGAGCGTCACGAACGCGCTGGCGAAGCGGCTGGAAGCCGTGTCGTACCGCGAGGGCATGGTGGCGCGCATCGTGTTCGAGGCCGGCGACGTGGTCGAGCCGCTGGAGTTGCGGCCGGCGGGGGACGGTGAGCGCAGGTCGGGCACGGCAGTGCGGGTATGGCCGGATGCCAAATATTTTGAGACTGGCGTGTTGCCGATGGCCGATCTGGTGCACCTGCTGCGCAGCAAGGCGGTGCTGATGCCGGGCGTCACGGTGTCGTTGCTGCAGGAGAAGACGCGCGACTCCCAGACCTGGCTCTACAAGGGCGGTCTGCGCGACTACCTGACCCAATCGCTGAACGCCGACCCGGTGATCCCGCTGTTCGAGGAGCAGGGTTTCGCCGACGCCGGGCACGACAGT
>JANOTG010000487.1:0-10546 GCA_031416215.1 Betaproteobacteria bacterium | reverse complement strand
TGTACGCCACGGGGTAGTAGGCGGCGACGGCACGTTTGGATGCCTCGTCGGGACCGACATGCGCCTCGAGATGGACCAATCCATCGTCGTGCAGTACGGCCACCCCGGCATCCGTTACGCCGAACAAGGAGCGGCAACTGCGCATGATGGCCTCGAAGACCGGGCGCGCATCGGCCACCGAGCCGCTTATCACGTTGAGCACCTCGGCAGTCGCGGTCTGGCGCTCCAGCGCCTGCTGGCTCTCGTCCAGCAGCCGCGCATTCTCCATCGCCACGCTCTCCGCCCGCGCCTGCGCGGCACGCGCCTCGGCGGTGCGCTCGGCCACCTGCTGCTCCAGGCCGGCGGCAAAACGCAGGTTGTCCAGCGCTACGGCGGCCTGGGCGGCGAGCATGGCCAGCTGGTCGCGGTCGGCGGCGTGGAAGCGGCCAAAAATGCCTTCGATGTCGGCATACAAAAAACCCAGCACACGTTGCTGCACCACCAATGGCGCGACGAGGCAGGAGCGCTGGTCGACCGCCGCCGCACCGTCGGGGCCGTGGCGCAGGCGCACGGCGCGGCTGCGGGCGGCCTCTTCCAGCCAAGGCGTAACCGCCTGCAAAAGGGCCGCAGCGTCTTCCCCAGCCGGCAGCAACGAGCCTGCGATCTGCCAGGCCCCGGCCTCAGCCAGCACCAGCAACACCCGCTCGGCGCCACTGAGCTCGGTCACCTCGTCGATCAGGAAGTTGTGCAACTCCTGGCTGTTGCGCAGCTCGTTCATGCGCGTGCCGCTGTCCACCAGGCGCTGGAACGGCTCGCGCAGGTTGCTCTCGATGGCGAGGTGCGCCAGGCGGTCTGCGTCCGGCAGGCTGCGGCGCGCCGATTCTCGCAACCAGGCCGTGACCAGCTGGCGGTTCAGCGCATGCTTGTTCAGGTAGCTGCGGCGCAGGCCCTCGTCGCGCACGTTATTGACAGCGATCAACAAGACGTCATGGGCCTTTTGCAATGCTGGCCAGGCAGCATCCGCCTGCCCGTTGGCAATCAAAGCCTGGCTGTGCAGTGTCCAGATGTCCTGGCTCAGGCCGAATCCGGTGCGGGCAAAGCCGCTCTTGCTGTGCAAGCTGGTGCCGCGCCGGGTGGCGCGCAGGGCCGCAACGACATCGCCGCGCATCAGCTGTGCCTGCGCCAACAGGATCAGCACGTAGAGTTCGAACCCCGGGTTGTTGGCACGCACATGGCGCAAAAAGCTCCCCAGGCGCTTGGCAGCGGCCGCTGTGTCCCCCTCGGCCATTGCCAGTGCGCTGGCCCACATTTCGCGGTCGTCGCTTGAAACTGACTCGTTCAGCGGCGCGACCAAAGCATCGTACGCGGGCCAAGATGCACGTGCACCGGCCACGTCGCCGAGCTTGATTTGCCAGCACAGCATGACGCCCGATTCCCGCGCGTTGTCGAACCGCGCGCCCATGCGCCTGGCCGCAGCAACGAACTGCTGGCCATGACGGATGGCGGTGCGCCACAGGCCCAACTCGGCGAATGCCAGCGACAGGTTGCCGAGCACGCTCTGGCGACCATATACATAACCAGCGCGCTCGAATGCCTGGCCAGCCTGCTGCAACAGCACCAAACGGCCAGCCACGTCGGCGCAGCTGAAACTCTGCACATTGAGCGCGTTGGCCAGGCCAACTTCGTCGCCCGATTGCCGCGCCAAGGCCTCAGCCTGGCGCGCCGCCGCGCGGGACGCCTCGTTTTGTGACAAACGGGTATGGGCGAAGGCCTCTACCCAATGCGCTCGACCCTGTTGCAGGACGTCGCCGGCTGTTGCAAACAGCGTGACAGCGTGTTGCGCTGTGGCCAAGGCCGCATCGTGCTGCGCCGCACGCAGTTGCGCCTCGGCCAGGCACAACATGCTGCGGGCCACAAGCGCTTTGTCGCGCCCCTTGCGCGCCAGGGCATGGGCCTGCGTCGCCGTGGCCAACGCCGCCTTGACCTGCCCAAGCCGCATCGCAGCCACTGCCTGGCGCATCTGCGCCAGCACGGTCAGGCCAGTGTTTCGTTGTTGTGATGCCCGCCCCAGCATGGCGTCGGCGTCCGACGCGGCATCGGCGAACCGGCCCTGGGCGATCAGCGATTCCGCGCGCAGGTCGAGCAGGGCAATCTGCCGGGATGCGGAAAGTGACTGCGTCGCCAAGGCCCGACCACAAACCTCGACGGCCTGCGCGTGCCGACCAGCCTTGGCCAGCCCGTGGGCGTTTTCGATCAAGTCGGCCATTGGCAATCCAACCACGGGGTATAGACCAGACGACAGTGTATGGAAGGGTCAGTGTAGCGGTGAACTGGCGCAGGGTGAGCGCTCCGACCTATCGCCAAACCAATGCGGGATGGCGCAAAATACCGGCTCCAATATGCCCGCACCATTCGAAGGAGCCACCATGGGACAAATGATCAGCTACAAACGGCCGGACGGCCAGGACGTCAACGGTTACCTTGCCGAGCCGGCACATGGCGCAACTGCGCCCGGTGTGGTGGTGATACAGGAGTGGTGGGGCCTGAACGACCAGATCAAGGGCGTGGCCGACAAGTTGGCCGCCGCCGGCTACCGCGCGTTGGTGCCCGACCTGTACCGCGGCAAGGTCGCGCTGGCAGCCAACGAAGCCGAGCACCTGATGAATGAGCTCAACTTCGGCGAAGCCGCCGGGCAGGACGTGCGCGGTGCGGTGCAGCATCTCAAGGCCAGCGGCAGCGCCAGGGTGGGTGTATCAGGCTACTGCATGGGTGGTGCACTGACGCTGCTGGCCTCGGTGTTCGTGCCCGAAGTGGATGCCGCCGTGCCGTACTACGGCTACCCGCCGCTGGATTTCATCGACGCCTCCAAGATCAACGCGCCTATCCTCGGCCACTGGGCGATCGAAGACGTGCCGTTTCCGATTGCCAAGGTGGCCGACCTGGAAACCAAACTGAGCGCCGCCGGCGTGCGTTTCGAGTTCCACCGCTACCAGGCCAAACACGCCTTTGCCAATGAAACGGCCGACTCCAAGGGTTTGCCGATGCTGAAATACGACGCTGCCTTGGCAGATTTGGCCTGGAGCCGGACGATGGCGTTCTGGGCCAAGCACCTGCACTAGGCGGATGCAGGGTCATTGGTCTTTGCACTACCATGGTCCCTCCTGGTTTTCCTTTCGATCGATCCACACAGGAATAGACATGAAGCTTTACATGCACCCCGTATCCATGACCAGCCGCCCGGTACGCCTTTTCGTGGCCGAGAACAACATTCCCATGGACGAACAGGTGGTCGACCTGATGACCGGTGAGCATTACCAGCCGCCATTTGCCACCATGAACCCGAACCGCCTGGTGCCGGTGCTCGAGGACGGCGACTTCCGGCTCACCGAAAGCTCGGCGATCCTGAAATATCTGGCCGACAAGTTCGACCTGCCGAGTTACCCGAAGGACCTGAAGCAGCGCGCCAAGGTCAACGAGATGATGGACTGGTTCAACACCAACTTCTACCGCGACTTCGGCTACGGCCTGATCTACCCCCAGATCTTCCCCCACCACAAGCGGCCAAGCGACGACGCCCAGTCCGCCACCATTGCCTGGGGCAAGGAGCGCGCGCAAGGCTGGCTGCAGGTGCTCAACGACCACTGGATCGGCGCAGACAAGGCCTACCTGTGCGGCAACCAGATCACCATCGCCGACTACTTCGGCATTGGCCTGCTGACGCTGGGCGAGATCATCCGCTGCGACCTGTCGGCCTACCCCAACGTGCAGCGCTGGGTGGCCAACATGAAGAAACTGCCCAGCTGGGGAAAGATCAACGAGGTGTTTTACGGTTTCGCCGGCTCGGTCAAGGACCAGCCGTTCAACGCCATCTAAAAATAGGGAAATCGCGCCATGCTCAAGGGTCTGCACCACAACGCCTACCGCTGCCGCGACTCGGAGGAGACGCGCAAGTTCTACGAGGACTTTCTGGGCCTGCCGCTGGCCAACGCGTTTGCCATCAGCGAAACCAAGAGCGGACGCGCCACCAACACGCTGCACTCCTTCTACCAGATGGACGACGGCTCCTGCCTGGCCTTCTTTGAGGCACCGGACCAGCCGTTTGAGTTCAAGGAGCAGCATGACTTCGACTTGCATATCGCGCTCGAGGTGACGCAGGAAGACCTGCACACGATGTTCGCCAAGGGCAAGGCGGCCGGCATCCACACCCGGGGCATTGCCGACCACCATTTCATCGACTCGATCTACTTTCGCGACCCCAATGGTTATGTGATCGAGCTCACCGCAAAACGGCCTGACCACGATGCCCAGGTCGAGGCGGCGGGCAGGAAAGCCCACGAACTGCTGAAGAACTGGCAGTTGGCCAAGTCAGGCGCCAGGGCCTGACACCGGGCCGCCTGGTGGCGGCTGCAGATCGGTCGCGTTGGCGCGCAAGCTGGGGTCGGCGCGCATCTTGAACTTGGCCACCCGGTGTGTCGGCGTGTGCGGTAGCGCGTCCACCAGCACCACGTACCGCGGAACCTTGTTGGCCGAGAGACGCTCGCGGCACCATTGGGCGATCTCTTTTGGGTTCAGGTTTTGGCCATCGCGGGTCACGATGGCGACCAGTATCTCGTCTTCGCCCAGATCGGCCGGCACCGGTATGGCGGCCGCCTCCAACACGGCCGGATGGCTGCCGATCACGCGGTCGAGTTCGGCGCCGGAGATGTTCTCGCCGCGGCGGCGGATGATGTCCTTCTTGCGCGCCACGAACCAGAAGTAGTTGTCGGCGTCCGCATAAGCCAGGTCGCCGGTGAGGAACCAGCCATCGCGAAATGCAGCGCGGGTTTGCTCCAGGTCGCGAAAATAGCCCTGCATGGCGATGGGCGTGCGCACCACCAGTTCACCGGTCTGCCCCGAGGGCAGGAAGTTGCCCTCGTCATCGGCAATACGCAATTCGGCCAGCGCTACCGCCGGATCCGGATGGCGGCTGGGTTGGCCCATGCTGCCGACCTTGTGTGGTCCGTCGAACGGGTTGTTGAGCGCCCCCGGCACCTCGGACATGCCATACCCCTCGATCAGCGTGGGCACGCCAAACTCCTGCTGAAAAACCTGGTAGGTCTGGGCATCGAAGGGCGCGCCATAGATCTTCGTCAGGCGATGGCCGGGTAAAAACTCGCCGCGTGGGCGGCGCATCAGGATGCTGCTGGCCGCCGCAATGGTGTTGCACTCCGTGGCACCGGTGGCGTGCACACGGGCCCAAAACTGCGAGGCCGAAAAGGCGGGCTCCAGCAGCAAGGTGGCGCCCGCAGCCAGGGTGCCGGCGAGTGAGTAAAAGATTGCATTGATATGGAACATCGGCAACACGCACAACAGGCGGTCGCTACTCTGCAGGTGCATGCGCGCCACAAAGCCTTCGCCGGCGAGCAGCAGGTTGCGCTGGCTGTGCATGACACCCTTGGGAAAACCGGTGGTGCCCGAGGTGTAGATGAAGATGCAGCTCGCATCCGGGTCGGACCGCGGCGCCTGCAAGGGCTGCTGCACCGCATCCATCGCTTCAGACAACACCTGCAGTGGTTGTCCGGCGACCGACGGCGGCGCCGCCTCGTTGAGCATGACCCAGGGCGGTGCGCTGCGCCGCGCCCCGGCGCCCAGCACGCGCTGCACCGTGGCCGGCGACGCCACCACGCCGCACACCTCGGCATGATCGAGCACATAACGCGCTTCTTCTTGCGTGAACTCGGGGTTCACCGGCACCAGAATCGCACCCAGGCTGGCCAGGGCGAACAACAAATAGACCGTGGACGGGTGATTGTGCGACATAACAGCGACCCTGTCCCCCGCTGCCACGCCGCGCGCGGCAAGAACCGTAGCGGCGCGAGCCACCTGCTGCAGCACCTGCTCGTAACTGGTCGAGCGGCCCTGGTACTGGATGAACTCGCGCCCGGCTGCCACGCCAGCACGGCTTTGCAACATCGACAGCGCGGTGCCGTCGTACGCCGGGTACAGCCGCAATACCTGCAGCGGTGTCAGCGAGGCCTCAAGGCGCACCGTCACGGAACTTGCCCCGCACGTGTTCGGTCGCCTCGTCCTCGGTGCGGTGCCACAACTCGATGGCCATCGGCTGGCGGCTCTCTTCCATCACATGGCCGACCAGGCCGACCGCCCGTGCCATCACACCCAGGCCAGGCGCCACTTTCCACGGCAATCCGAGCTCACAACACAAGGCCCCTATGGCGCCGGTGGCGTTGATCGGCAGCGGTTTGCCGTAGGCCGCGCTGGCGGCGTCGGCCACACACTGCATGAGTGCCACGTAGGGGCCATGAAACCCGGTTTGCTGAGCGATGGCAAACAGGCGCAGCGTACGCGGGTCGGTGGGTTTGTGGATCGGGTGGCCCAGGCCGGGGACGATCTTCTTCTGCTCACGGTGCGATTGCACGATTGTCTGTGCCATCTCGGGTAGGGGCACGGAGGGCTCCACCGGCTTGCCGTCCGCTGTGGCCGGCAGCGCCTGCGCCAGCATGCGCGCCGCGCCCTCAGTGGAGCCGACAAACACGCTGCCCAGGCCCAGCAGGCCGGCCGCCACGGCGGCCTGCATCGCCTCGGGCGCACCGGCGTAGGTCATGCGGGCAGCCAGGGTGGATGGCACGATGCCATGCTCGACCAGGGTCACCAGGATGGCGTTGAAGAGGCGCGACTCGCCCGGGCTGGGCAGCCGGGCGGTGACCTCCAGAAACGCCATGTCGCCAAAATTGACTTCTCCCATCAGGTCCTGGCACAGGTCGTAGCCGTGCACCCCGATGGCGTCAGGGGTGCTCCAGGCGATGTCGGAGCGCAATGCGGTTCTCTTGCTCATGCAAATCCTTGGGTTGAATGCCGCAGCGGCGATACCCGAGCGAGGCTCAGCGCTCCAGGCCCGCCTTGCGCAGGCTCTCCAGCAGCATCGCCATATGTTCTGGGCGATGCAGTGGCCGGTAGTCGCCACGAAACAGGCTGCTGATGAAGTCAGGGGACACCGCCTGCAGACGGCCCAGATGTTTGCGCAGCAAGGCCTTGTCGCCCACCTCGGCGGCAAAGGCGATCATCAGTACGCGGCGGATCGGGTGCGTGGCCTGCGCCTGGATGGCGAGGTCGGCCCAGTTGTGCAGGGCTTGCCAGTCGCGCTCGACAAAGGCGCACAGTGCCTGGGCCAGCTGGGCCGTACTGACCCAACGGTCTTTCGGACTCATGCGCAGGGCCTGCGAGGCGAGTTCCTTGGCCCGGGCGATGTTGCCTTCAGCCGCCTCGAAGAACGACAGGAAAAATGCCGCCGTGGCATCGTTCGGGTTGAGTTCCAGCGCACGGCGCAGGTCGGACGCGCCCGCCGCAGACTCACCTGCCATCTCCTGCGCGATGCCACGCTGGAAATAGGATCGGCTGTCGTTGGGCGCCAGATCGAGCAGGGTGTCGGCGGCATGGCGGCACACTGCCAGCTCGGTTGCCCGGTCTTGCGCCCAGGCCATGAATACCCGCCAGGCATGGCTGTTGCTGAGCACGTACCAGGCCAGTGCGCAGGAAGGGTCCATTGCGATCGCCTGAGATGCCTGCTCGATCGCCTGGTGCGAGCGGCCCGGGGTTCCTCCAAAAATGCTGTCCGACATGGCCTTGGCGGCACGCCAGGCCATGTCATCGACCTCGCGGTAGCGACGTTGTCCGCTGTCGGACAGCCGCATCTCCTGTGCCTCGATCTCCGGCACCATGGTGCCCACCACCTGTCGGGTGATGCGTTCCTGCAGGTCGAACACGTCGCTCACCACGTCTTCATAACGCTCGGCCCAGATATGGTGGCCGGTCTGGCCATCGATCAGCTGGGCCGTGATGCGCACCCGGTTGCCGGCCTTGCGCACACTGCCCTCCAGCAGGAAGCGCACGCCCAACTCGCGCGCCACGCGGGTGGCGTCCACGTTCTTGCCTTTGAAGGTGAATGCGGTGTTGCGAGCGATCACAAACAGCCGGCGAAAACGCGACAGTTCGGTGATGATGTCCTCCACCAGACCATCGGCAAAATATTCCTGCTCCGGGTCTCCGCCCATGTTGGCAAACGGCAACACCACGATGGAAGGTCGGTCCGGCAGGCGCAGCGGCGCAACTGCGGCCATGTCGTCGCGCCGTATCGATAGCGGCGCGGGAGTGGTGGAGGAGCCAAATGCCGCCGCGCCGCCCGGATGCACGCGCCAGGCATGCACGACATCGGAGATATTGCGCACCAGCTGGTCACCCAGGTCTTCAAAACCGGCGCCGTGTTTGCCTTTGACCGCTGTGCGCACCGAATCCGAGACAACGATGCCGCCAGCGTCGGCCAGGGCCTGCAGCCGGGCGGCTATGTTGACGCCGTCGCCATATACCGTGCCATCGGGCTTTTCGATCACATCGCCCAGGTGGATGCCGATGCGAAAGCGCATGCAGCTGTCTTCGTGCACCTCGGCCATCGCCTCGGCAAGCTGCTCCTGAACCGCCAGCGCTGCGGCGACCGCTCCGCTGGTGGTCTGGAATACCGCCAGCACCGAGTCACCGGCCATGTCGATGACGCGGCCATGGTGCAAGCTGACCTGGTTGCGAAACACCGCCCGCGCAGCGTCCAGCGCATCCACGGTGCCCTGCTCGTCCAGCGACATCAGGCGGGAGTACCCCGCCGCATCCGCGACGAGGATGGCACAAAGCCGGTGTTGCAGTGTGTTTTCAGCCATTTCGAGTCAGCCTGGTGCCTTGACGGCAACCACTGGTACAAAGGTGGCTCCCATGCAGCAGTCTAGCGCAAGCCGGCAGCGTCCCCCGTTTTGACGACTCCAGCTGCAACTGCCACTTGCGTCGCATCCGGGTCCGGGCGCATACTGGGGGGCGTTGGCAGAAAAAACATGAGCGGACAATTTTTTACCGAACACCATGTCAACCGCATTTCCATGCGCGTCGCGGAACAGGGTGCAGGTCCGCTGGTGTTGCTGTGCCATGGGTTTCCGGAGTCGTGGTATTCCTGGCGCCACCAGATGGCGGAGCTGGCCAGCGCCGGTTTTCGGGCCGTTGCCCCGGACATGCGTGGTTACGGGGCCACCGACGCCCCCACCGATGTCGCCCAATACACCATCTTGCACCTGGTGGGCGACATGGTCGAACTGGTGCGTTCGCTCGGTGAAAAGCAGGCCGTCATCGTCGGCCACGACTGGGGGGCTCCTGTCGCCTGGAATGCCGCCATGTTGCGGCCCGACATGTTTCGCGCCGTGGTTGGCATGAGTGTGCCGTTCTCGCCGCCCGGGCACCTGGATTTCCTCAGCGCGCTGGAAAAACAGGGCATAGACAACTTCTATATGCAGTATTTTCAGAAACCGGGCGTGGCAGAGGCTGAATTGCAGCGCGATGTGGAGGCGTCGATACGGCGTATCCATTTCAGCGGCTCTGCCAATTGTCCGGAACGCAATGTGTTCGGCGCCCTGGCGCCAGGCAAGGGGTTCCTGGGAAACACCGTGGAGCCGACGGTGCTGCCGCCGTGGCTGACACCAGCGGACATCAGTTACTACGCCAGTGAATTTCGCCGCTCCGGTTTCCACGGCGGACTGAACTGGTACCGCAACCTGCGCCGCTCCTGGGAGTTGATGGGCCCCTGGCGCGGTTGCATCATCCGGCAACCCTCGCTGTTCATCGCCGGCTCCCGCGACAGCGTGTTGAAGTTCCCTGCGGCACGCGCCAATATCGACCATTTCTCCGACACCCTGCCCGGCCTGCGCGGCTGCCACTTGCTGGAGCACTCTGGCCACTGGGTGCAACGCGAGCGCGCCGCTGAGGTCAGCCAATTGCTGGTCGCTTTCCTGAAGAGCTTGTAAGCGAAGGCGGGCCGACCGCCATCGGCTTGAGGGATGTCAAGGACAATCAGACACCTCCTCGTTGCTGCCGCGCTGCCCCATGCCCACCCCTTCGCCCACGGTTCCACGCCGCGCCTTGTTGTTACTGGTGGCTTTGACCATTGTCTGGGGCACGAATTGGCCGCTGTTCAGTTTTGCGGTGCGCGAGGTGTCGGTGTGGACCTTTCGCGCCGTGTCCATGACCGGTGCCGGTCTGCTGCTGCTGACCATCGCGCGACTACGCGGAGAGCCCCTGGCCATAGAGCGCCGCCATTGGGCAACCATCGCGATCGCCACGTTTTTCTACCTGATTCTGTGGAACATCACGAGCACCTACACCGCGTTGCTGATCCCGTCCGGTCAGGCTGCGGTGCTGGGCTTTACCATGCCTCTGTGGTCCGCGATGATCACCTGGCTGGTGCTGGGTGAACGCTTGCCGGCGAGGCTGGTATTGGCTATCGCACTCGGCGCGGCCGGCGTGGCGCTGCTGATGCTGCCGAGCTTCGCGGCCTATGCGGCGGCACCCCTGGGCTTTGCCCTGGGCATGGTGTCGGCCATTGGATGGGCAATCGGCACAATCATCCTGAAGCGGGGCAACCTGGCAGTCCCGTTGTTGGTATTGACCGGCTGGCAATTGCTGCTCGGTGCGGTGCCCATCACCGCGGTCGCCCTTGCATTGGGTGACTACCAATGGTTCATGCCATCATGGCAGACTGTCG
>JANOTG010000486.1:0-7382 GCA_031416215.1 Betaproteobacteria bacterium | reverse complement strand
CTGGAAGGCGCCGTCCGCCAATACGCCGCCCCAACTGTCGAACACCATCACGGCTTGCGCGCCGGCCTCGATCTGCGCATTCAGGTAGGCCGCCACCGCGTCGGCGTTCACCGACAAGATGCGGTGCATCAAATCCGGCCGCGCATACAGCATGGTCTTGACCAGCCGGTAGTCGGCCGAGCCCGCGCCCTCGACCATGTAACACGCCAGCGTCCACGGGCTGCCCGAAAACCCGATCAGTGGCAGCCGGTTGTCCAGCGCGCGGCGAATCGACCCGACCGCGTCGAACACGTAGCGAAGTCGCTGCATGTCCGGCACTTCGAGCCTGGCGACCGCCGCTTCGTCGCGCACCGGATGGGCGAAGCGCGGGCCTTCGCCCAAGGCAAAACTCAAACCCAGGCCCATGGCATCGGGAACGGTCAGGATATCGCTGAACAGGATTGCGGCGTCCAGGTCATAACGCTGCAGCGGCTGCAGCGTGACTTCGGTCGCGTAGTCGGTGTTGGTCGCCAGGCCCATGAAGCTGCCAGCCCGGGCGCGGGTGGCGCGGTATTCGGGCAGGTAGCGCCCGGCCTGGCGCATCAGCCAGACCGGAGTATGGTCGGTGGCCTGGCGCATGCAGGCGCGCAGGAAGCTGGCATTTTCCAGCGTGGAGAAAGGATCAGCGGGGTCGACGGCAGTCATCCGCTATTGTGGCATCCAGCCGCAGCGCGCAGCGTTCGCCACGCGCCCGGTGCCGTCAGACTACGCTGAGCGGCGCCGGTTGGGAGGCGGCAAAAAGTGCCGCGCTCTCGCTGCACTGCCCATCGGACGACTCCGGCCACCAATCGACCGGCTTCTGCTCCAAGCCGCCGCCCAGTGTCGATGCAAAGTCGCTGACCGGTGGGTCGCCGTCCTGAGCGGAGCTGCTGTGCGCCGCTTGCGCGCTGTCTGCTGGTGTGTGTGCGCTGTCCAAGGGAGGCTCCCAAAAATGCGTTTTCTGATGAATTCCAGACCACTATAGCGGTATTCCGTGTCGCATACCAGACCTGATTGCCGACGCTCGTGATCCGCCAGCGTTTTTGCCCAGGCGGCGCGGCTCTGAAGTCCGGCTGCCGCAATAATGCATGCGTGTCCGAATCGACAGCGCCGCCACCAAGCGTGGTCTTATGCACCCTGAACGCGAAGTACATCCATGCTTCGCTGGGCTTGCGTTATCTGCTCGCCAACATGGGTCCGCTGCGGCCGCATACCGTCTTGCGCGAATTCACCACAATGCGCAAGGTGCAGGAGATGGCGCAAGAACTGCTTGCCGTGTTTGGCGATTCACTCCCGGGCCAGGCGCAGGTGCTGGGCCTGGGGGTTTATATCTGGAACGTGGTACAGACCACGGCCCTCGTGCGCGAACTGCGCGTTCTGCGCCCCGCCATCAAGATCGTGCTGGGCGGCCCGGAGGTCAGCCACGAAACGGACCAGCAGGAGATCGTCCAGTTGGCCGACCACGTGATCACCGGCTGGGGTGACATCAGCTTTGCCGCGCTGTGCCAGGCCCTGGTGCACGGCCCGCGGCCGCTGATGAAGGTCATTGCCGGCGAGCAGCCACCGCTGGCGCAGATTGCCCTGCCCTACAGCGAGTACAACCAGGACGACCTCGCGCATCGCACCATCTACGTCGAGGCGTCGCGCGGCTGCCCGTTCAAGTGCGAGTTTTGCCTGAGTTCACTCGACAAGACCGCCTGGGCCTTCGACGCCGACCGTTTTCTGGCCGCCCTGGCAGATCTGTACGAGCGCGGTGCGCGGCGTTTCAAGTTTGTCGACCGTACCTTCAACCTGAAAATCGACGCTTCGCTGCGTATTTTGCAGTTCTTTCTGGACCGCCTGCACCCGGCCGTGGGAGCTGCTGCCGCGGCTGGTCCGGAGTTGTTCCTGCATTTCGAAGTCATCCCGGACCATCTGCCGCAGCGCCTCAAGGACATGATTGTGCGTTTCCCGCCCGGCGTATTGCAGTTCGAGATCGGCATCCAGAGCTTCAACGTCGAAGTACAGCAACGCATCTCGCGCCGCCAGGACAATGCGCAGACGGAGCAGAACCTGCGCTGGCTGGTCGGCCAGTCACACGCGCATCTGCATACCGACCTGATCTTCGGTTTGCCGGGCGAGTCATTGCAGAGTTTTGCCGAAGGTTTTGACCGCTTGTTGTCATTGCAGCCACACGAAATACAGCTTGGCATGCTCAAGCGCCTGCGTGGTACCCCGATCGCGCGACACACCGTTGCGCACGGCATGGTGTATGAACCATCGCCGCCGTATACGGTGCGCGAATCCGCTGACGTGTCGGCGCAAGACATGTTGCGGGTGGCCCGGTTCGCACGGTATTGGGAGCTGTTTGCCAACTCCGGCCGCTTTCAAAGCACGCTGGCCCTCTTGATCGGCAGGTATCCGGACGGCGGCTTGGTGGCAGAGGATTCGGGTTCCGCATTTTTTGCGTTTCTGGCCTTTTCCGACTGGTTGTGGCTGCGTACAGGGCAGGTACACCTGTTCTCGCAGGAGCATCTGGTCGACTACGCGGACGAGTATCTCCGTACCCACCGGCGGATTGCGGCCGAGTGGGTGCGCGAAGCGTTGTTGGCAGACTACCTGCACAGCGGAGCGCGGGCGCGACCGGCGGCCCTGCGGCAACTTCTGATGCAACGCAGCACCCCGGTGCGGCCGCGCGGGTCGGCCCTGACGGCAAGGCAACACACGCATCGGGGCGCGACGCTGGTGTGACGGCAGTGGACGGCACGTTCGTGAACGCAGGTTGACAAGGCTCCATGCTTGTCTAGACAATGGGTTACGATGATTTTGCAGCTCTGCACCTGGCCTGAGGTCGAAGCCTACTTGCAGCGTTCGCGCGGCATCGTGGTGCCCATGGGCTCGACCGAACAACATGGCCCCACGGGCCTGATCGGCACCGATAGTTTCACTGCCGAGGCTGTGGCGCGGGCCATGGGCGAGATCAGCGGGGCACTGGTCGGGCCCACGCTGAGCCTGGGTCCGGCGCAGTTCAACCTGGGATTTGCGGGCACGGTGTCGCTGCGGCCCAGCACGTTGATCCAGGTCATCATTGACTATGTGCAGTCGCTGATGCGCCACGGCTTTGAGCGTTTCTATTTTCTGAACGGCCATGGTGGCAATCTGGCCCCGGCCGCCTGCGCCTTTCAGGAGCTGCATGCCGACCGCAGCCTGGGGCGCAGCGGCGCCGCGGCTGCGCGCTTCAGGCTGCGCAGCTGGTGGGACCTGCCCGAGGTCAATGCGTTGCGCCGGCAGTGGTACGGTGCCGGCGAGGGCATGCACGCCACGCCGTCCGAGATATCGATCACCCGGCATCTGTACCCAGGTGCCAACCCGGTCGACACCCTGGATGCGCCAGCTGCACTTGCCGAAGGCTTCATGCAGCAGCATGCCGGAGACAACCACTTGGACGCGCAGGCGCACCGGGCACAGTTTCCGGACGGCCGGGTCGGCTCCGACTCGGCGCTGGCGTGCTCCGAGCACGGGCAACTGCTGGTCAGCACAGCGGCCGCCGCGGCGGCGCTGGACTATGCCGATTTTTTGCGGGAGCAGGCGTCGTGATCTTTCACGCCATGGCACTGTCGAGTTACAGCGCCAAGGTCCGAATCGTGTTGTGCGTCAAGCGGGTGTCGTTTGTCGAGCAGGCGCCGGCAAAGGGTTACCGCTCGCCCGAATACCGTGCCATCGTGCCGATGGGTACGTTGCCGGCGATTCAAGTGGGTGACTGGGTGCTGTCGGAGTCCGAAGTCATCAACGAATACCTGGAGGAGCAATATCCGCAGCCGGCGATGTTGCCTGCCGATCCGGCCGCCCGTGCGCGGGTGCGGTTTGTCAGCCGCCTGCACGACCTGTATCTGGAGCCCGCGGTACGTGCGCTGTTCGCCCAGGTGCGCCCGCAGACACGGGACGTCGCGGTGGTGGCACGGCTGCGCGACCAGCTGCTGGCGCGGGTCGATCAGCTTTGCGCCAGCGTGCAGCCACAGCCCTATCTGCTTGGCGCGACCATCAGCCTGGCCGATTGTGGCCCGCTGGTAAGCTTGCCACTGGCATGCATGGTGCTGCAGGCTTGTGCACAACCGATCACTTTGCCACCCAAGCTGCAGGAGTGGCTGGAGGGGGCCAGTGCACATGCCGATGTGGCCTGTGCCCTGGCGCCCTGGCGCAGCGCCACGCAACAGTGGATTGCCACACAAAACGGAGGGATCGATTGACCACCACAGAGCTCTACAGTCCGCTGGCGCAAGCCGACTGGCAATACCTTGAGAAGCTGTCGCTGGAGGAGTTGTCCACCGACGACTGGCACGTGCTGGAGCGCCAGCGCAAGGCCTACCTGGCAACGCAGCAGGCCGACCAGGTGCTGCGCTTGCTCAGCGCCAGCGAGCACGACAGCTGTTTTGGCTACATGGTCAACAATTACCGCCACTGCCTGCAGTCGGCCACCATGGTGCTGCGCGACGGGTTGCCGGAAGAAGACGTGGTGGTGGCCTTGCTGCACGATGTCGGCTTCATTACCTGCCCGCTGCTGCATGGCGACTTTGCGGCCGGCCTGCTGGGTGCCTATGTGTCGGATCGCAACCACTGGATGTTGCGCCACCACGCAACGTTCCAGAACCTGCATTCACCCAACATGCCCGGGGTCCGGCAACACGAGCGCGAGCGCTGGCGTGGGCACCCGCACTTTGACTGGACGGCGGAGTTCGTCGCGCGTTACGACCAGGGCGCCGCCGACCCGCACTACCGCTGTGAACCGCTGGAGCTGTTCCGGCCCATGGTGCACCGGATTTTTTCACGACCACCGGTTGACCGGCGGTCCATCAACCAGGAGAAGGAATGAGCCGTAGGGCCGCCCCCAAGGCGACAACGAAGTTGCGGCGAAGGCTGACAACTGCGCGTTGCGCTTGTAACGCCGCAGCCAATAGCAACGTAGTGCGCAGCACGGAGGTACCAAAATGAGCGCGTGGATTCACATGATCCCGCTGGACGAAGCCAGCGGAACCCTGAAGGACATGTACCAGCTGGCGCTGACGCCCAGCGGCACGGTCGACAACGTGATGCGCGCCCACAGCCTGCGCCCGCACAGCATGCAGGGGCACCTGGCTCTGTACCGCAATGTGCTGCACAACCCGGACAACACGCTGCCGTTCTGGTTCCTCGAGGTCGTGGCGTCGTTCGTCAGCATGACGAACCGCTGTGACTACAGCCTGACCCACCACTTTGCCAACGCACGGCGCTTGATGAACGACCCGGCGCGCTCCAAGCGGGTATGGGACGCACTCTCAAGCAACCAGCCCGAGCTTGAATTCCAGGGCAAGGAACTGGCTTTTCTGCGTTATGCACGCAAGCTGACGGCAAACGTGGGTGACATGGTGAAAGCCGACTGGGATGCCATGAAACAGGCTGGCTGCGAGGACGGCGAGATCCTCGAGGTGAACCAGGTCTGCGCCTATTTCAACTACTCGAACCGGCTGCTCAACGGCCTGGGCGTCACCACAGAAGGTGACGTGGTCGGCTACTACAAGGAACCGGACGCGAGCTGACCCGCAGCCTCACGCTCAATGCGCTCGGTCAACCCCTTGCGAAAGCGGCTGGCGGCCGCGTCCAGCAGCAGGCCGGTGGTGGGTGTGGTCTTGTGTTTCATGCCCAGGTGCACGGCTTCCAGGATCACCCGGTCTTCTTCGAACGCCGCCTTCGCACCCTCGGCGGCGCGCCGGGTGATGTCGTCGTCATGTGGGTCGGTGTTGCGGTGTTGCAGCCAGAAATACTGGGTGCTGTCCTCATCGATCGGCGTCATGAAGTGGTACGAGATCATGCGGTAGGTGCTGGCGTCCTCCTGCATGGCCGGGCCACCCTTGCCGGCCGGGGTGTAGATGCCCATGTTGACGCCGATCGCTGGGTAACGCATCTCGTAGTGCTGCAGGCGGTCGGCGTTGCCGGAAAACTTGACCAATGGCGCATAAAACGGCGGCGGTGGCTGGTCCAGCATCCAGCGACTGCTGATGACGCCGTCGGCCGTGCTGTTGACCTGCAGCGGCGTACTGTCGGTGCCGGCGCCGGCAAACGAGCTGCGGTGCACCCAGGCCACATGCGACGGGTCGAGCAGGTTGTCCACCAGCCACAGGTAATTGCAGTTGCAGCGCAGGCTGTCGCCCGCGGTGAAATTCCAGGCCGGGTCGTCGTGGTGCGGGATGTCCATCACGCCGGGCAGCGGGTTTTCGTCCACGCGGCCCATCCAGATCCACAACAGACCGTAACGTTCACGCACCGGATAACTGCGTACCCGGGCCAGGGGCGGGATGCGCACCTGGGTCGCTGCATCCACACATTGGCCGGAGCAGTCGAACGTCAGGCCGTGGTAACCACATTCCACCGTGTCGCCCTTGAGGCGGCCCATGGAGAGCGGCAATTTGCGGTGCGGGCAGGCGTCTTCGAGCGCCACCGGCTGGCCGGCATCGGTGCGGTAGAGCACCACCGCCTCGCCCAGCAGTTTCACCGGCGTGAGCTTGCGCCCCACATCCCGCGACAGGGCTGCCACGTACCAGGTGTTTCTCATGTAAACCGACATACCCAAGTTTCCTTTCAGCTCCGACATTTTATGTACCATGCACGATCTGGCGCACGGTTCTCCCATGCGACCCCTGAATATGCTCCAGGCTGCGGCCCGGGACTTGATGTGCAACAACCAACTCAGATGAAGCCTGCCCACACCCCCGAAACCGCCGCCGCCCAGGCCCTGGGCTGGATCGACGCCAGCACCCGTGCCATCACGCCGCCGATCCACATGTCGTCTACCTTCCTGCGGGATGAAGACAACCAGTACCGCAGCGGGCGGGTCTATGCGCGCGCCGACAACCCGGCGTTTGACCAGGCCCAGGCGGTCATCTGCCAACTGGAGCAGGGTGCCGACGCGGCACTGTTTGCCTCCGGCATGGCGGCAGCCACGGCGGTGTTCCAGGCGCTGGCGCCGGGTGACCATGTGCTGGCTCCCAAGGTCATGTACTGGTCGCTGCGCAACTGGTTATTGAACTTCGCCACCCATTGGGGGCTGGAAGTCGAATTGGTGGACATGTGCGACACCACCGCACTCGCCGCTGCGTTGCGCCCGGGCAAGACGCGGCTGGTATGGATAGAAACACCGGCCAACCCACTGTGGACCATTACCGATATCGAAGCCGTGGTGGTGTTGGCACACGCAGCGGGTGCTGCGGTGGCGGTCGACTCCACAGTGGCCACGCCGGTGCTGACGCGGCCGCTGGCGCTGGGCGCCGACATCGTCATGCATGCGGCCACCAAATACCTCAACGGTCATTCCGACCTGATTGCCGGCGTGCTGGTGGCGCGCGAGAACAACG
>JANOTG010000485.1:0-2080 GCA_031416215.1 Betaproteobacteria bacterium | reverse complement strand
GCCAGCGGCCATGCGCGCCCTTGCAGCGCTTCCAGGCCTCCCGCGCACTGAATTCGCATTTTCAGAGCGGGCGGTGTTCCGCGCTGCTTCATCGTTTCCATGTGGAGCATCGTAACCGCCCTCGCAGCAAGTCATCGGTCTCATCGCTTCTGGCACACCGTGACGCTGAATTTTTTGTCTTCGGGCTTTCAGGGCCGACATCTTCTCAAAGCCAACCATGGATGCGGGCGTGGCGGGTAGCTGCGCCGGTCTGCTGAAAGTATTCGCGCATGCCACAGAGTCACGCGCGCCCGCATCCGGGGTCGCGCCAACCCCATGGCGTGCTGCAACACCATCTGCGCGAGACTGCAAGCAGAACGGCGCGGACGCCCGCCGCGCTGGCCCAGGACATGGCATCGCGCCAGCAGACATGACAACAACCACAACGAGCCGGTTCCCGCGCTTCTGCATCCTGACAACAAAAAGCACAACCCCATGGGTGGGACTGCCAGCGTCTGACGACGCTCAAGCCGCCCCCGGATTACCCCGCACCCCTGCCACCTCAGGCACATTGGGCCTGCGTTGGCTGATGCGGCCACGCGCCTTGAGCCAGGGCTCCACCACATCCCAGATCGGTTTGCCGCCGGTTGTGCGCGACTCTTCCGACACCGGCGCCCAACCCGCGACCTTGTAGCTTCGGTCGGCCTCGATGGGTTTTCCTGCCAGTCGCATGCCATCGATGCGTTTGCCCATGGTGGCCAGCGGATCGCAGCGGTATTGCATGCCACCCACGCGCACCATGTCGCCACCCTGCTGGTAATAGGGATCCGGGTTGAACAGGTTGTCGGCCACGTCTTCCAGGATGTTCTTGATGGTGCTGCCAGTCATCTCGGTCAAGGTGGTGCTGGGGTAGGTGATGGCGGTCATGTCCATCAGCCATTCGCGCGTAATCGCCTGGCCCGGCAGCAAGGTCGTACCCCAGCGAAAACCGGGTGAAAACGCGATCTCGGCGCCCTGCACGTCCATCATCGCGTCCAGCAACAGCTGGTCACCCGTGCCATTGAAGTTGCCACGCCGGTACAACAAGCCGTCATTGATCGCCAGTTTCTCGCTCAACCTGGCTTCGAACGGTGCGCGTACCCGGTTGATCAGTGTTTCCATCTCCTTGTCGGCCGGCAACATGTTGGCAAACACCGGCAGCAGCTTGTAGCGGTAGTCCGCCACCCGGCCGGCCTTGACCTCAAAATCCAGCACGCCCAGAAACTTGCTGTTGGAGCCGGAGTTGGTGACGATCGTTTTGCCGCCCTTGTTGCTGACCATGCTCGCCACCGGCATGCCGTCGTGCGTGTGCCCGCCCATGATGGCATCGATGCCGGTGACGCGGCTGGCCATCTTGAGGTCCACGTCCATGCCGTTGTGCGACAGCAGCAGCACCACCTGCGCACCTTTGCCGCGGGCCTCGTCCACCGTTTTCTGCATGTTCTCCTCCTGGATGCCGAAGCCCCAGTCGGCCATCAGGTAACGCGGGTTGGCAATCGGAGAATACGGAAAGGCCTGGCCGATGATGGCGCAGGGTACGCCGTTGATCTCGCGCATCACCCAGGCCTTGAACACCGGGTCGCCGAAATCGTTGGTCTTGATGTTCTGCGCGATGAATTCGATCTTGCCGGCAAAGTCGCGCTCAACAATCTCCTTCACCCGCTCCATGCCCAGCGTGAACTCCCAGTGCCCGGTCATCAGGTCCACGCCGAGAAGTTTGCTCGCCTCCACCATGTCCTGGCCCTTGGTCCACAACGCGGTGGCCGAGCCTTGCCAGGTGTCACCACCGTCGAGCAACAGTGCGCCGGGCCGGCTCGCCTTCATGCGTTTGATCAGTGTGGCCAGATGCGCAAAACCACCCACCTTGCCGTAACGCCGCGCCGCCTGTTCGAAGTTCAGGTAGGTCAGGGCATGGGCCTGCGCGGTACCGGGCCGAACACCAGCCGTGCGCAACAGATGTTCGCCCACCAGGTGCGGCAGGCGCCCCTGCATGCTGCCAAAGCCCAGGTTGACGCTGGGTTCGCGAAAGTGGATCGGTTTGAGCTGCGCATGGCAGTCCGTC
>JANOTG010000484.1:0-1514 GCA_031416215.1 Betaproteobacteria bacterium | reverse complement strand
GCCCCGACAACGCGGGGCTCTCGCCGTTCATGCAGCGCCTGGCGCGCTCGCACGCCAACTGCCTCGAAGGCTTGCCGCTTTTTGGTGGCTTCATGCTCGTCGCCGTGGTGGCCGGCAAGACACACATTACCGATCCCTTGGCCATCTTTTTGCTTGTGGCGCGCATCCTGCAATCGGCCATCCATCTGGCGTCCACGTCGCCGATGGCGGTCATGGCGCGTTTCACCGCTTTTGCCGTTCAGATGGTGATTGCCACCACCTGGGCAGTCAAATTGCTCAGCCTGTAAAGCATCAGGCGTTTCACGCTTCTTTGTAAAACACCTCCACCGCGCCCTTGATCTTTATCAGCAGCGGGTTGCCCTTGCGGTCGACCGTCTTGCCGGCGGGCACCTTGACCCAGCCTTCGCTGATGCAGTATTCCGCCACATCGTTGCGTTCCTTTCCGTTGATGCGAATGCCGACATCGTGTTCGAACACGGCGGCCATGTGGTGCGGGCTGCGCGGGTCGATGGACAGGTGGTCGGGCAGGGGCGGTTTGGCGGCAGTGTTGTCGGTCATGCTGGTGGGGTCTGTGTTGGATGGGGATTTGCGCGCGCTGCGTGTCGGTGTGTCGCCGCCAGTTTGGCCAGGTTGGCAGCGGCGGCTGGTGCCACGCTGCGCAGTCGCCCGAGGATGGCCATCTGCTCCGGATTGTTCGGGTCGGCGCCGGCCACCACACGGCCGAAGCCGTCGAGACGGCTATCGCGCACCCAGTTGCGCAGCGCCTTGTCCTGACCCCACGCCGCCTGGTTCATCATGCTGACCAGCATCGAAGCAGGGTAGGCGGCCGGGCTGTCGGGGAAGGGGATGGAGGCACACAGCTTGTTCTTGTGCGCGTCATCGTCATAGTGCGCCTCCACGTAGGCGATCAGGGCCGCGCTGAACGTGGGCAGCGGCAGACGCACCACCTGCAGCACGATGTTGTCAGCCTGGAAGATGGGCTCGATCTGCCGCTGCTCCACGGCCGACGCGGTGCAGTCTATACACACAGTGCAGTCGTCGAGGGCCAAGCGACCCTGCTCCAGCACCAGCTCACTGGCCGTGATCGCCAGCACGTGGCCCATGCGAACGACGTTCTTGATGTGGCGCAGCAACTCCACCTCGCCGCGCGAGATCGACGCCAGGTGGAACATCGTTGGCCGGCGTGTGGTGTCGATGCGCAAATGCGCGCCACAGGCCTCCAGCCGGTCGTACAGGTCGTCGATCGAGCTGGCGCTGGCAAAGGCCTCCATCTGGTCGGCCTGGCCGCCGATCGAATCCTTGAAGAACTCTACGCCGGGCTGGATGTACTGGCGGTTGATCAGCCAGGAGTCGCGTGGCATCACCCAGCGGATGGCGTCGCTGGCGACCCCAGCCTTGAGCAGCCATACGCCCACATCCATGGCGGTTTTGCCGGCGCCCAGGATGACATACCGTTTCGCCGGCCTGGATTCGGCCTGCCACAGCTGCACCAAGCCGCCGGGCGGCACCAGCCA
>JANOTG010000483.1:0-2888 GCA_031416215.1 Betaproteobacteria bacterium | reverse complement strand
CGCCGTGCTGCTGGTGGCGATCCGGCGTGCCTGGAGCACGTATCTGGACAGTGCCTTGTACCGCGGGCCATGACGTGAAAGCATGAAGCAGATCGCGCTTGACATCGGGTTGCAGCATGCCCCGAGCCTGCATAATTTTTTCGCCGGACCGAACGAGGCGGCGTTGCGCCACCTTGCCTTGTGGGCGGGTGAGCACACCAGTGCCGCCACGCGCTCCCCCGTTCCAACCTACCTGTGGGGACCACACGGCTGCGGCAAGACGCATCTGCTCAAGGCCGTGCGCGAGATGTTGCGCGAACAGGGAGGCATGGTCGGCTGGATGGACGCCAGCATGGCCGATGCCGCGCCTTACGAGGAAAATTGGGCGGCTGTGATCCTGGACGACGTACATTTGTACCGAGGCGAGCAGCAGCACAGCGCATTTGCCTGGTTTGTCCAGGCGCAGGCCCACCAGCGCTGGGTGCTGAGCGCTGGTGACCAACCCAGCGCCTTGTTGCCGGTGCGCGACGACCTGCGCTCGCGCTTCGGCTGGGGTCATGTGTTTGGATTGGTGCTGCTCAGCGAGCCGGAACGGCGAGCGGTACTGCGCCGGGCGGCGGACGCGCGTGGTGTGTTCCTGGGTGACGAGGTCATGGATTTCATGCTGACGCGTTTCAGTCGCGATTTGGGCAGCCTGATGGAGTTGCTGGATCTGCTTGACGGGTATGCATTGCAGACCAAACGCGCCATCACCGTGCCGTTGATCCGGGCCATGATGAATGAAGCCTGAGCAGATCGCCATGGCAGCGGTCATGCGCAGCGCGCCCGTTTCAGGTTGGCCGGGGGTGGCTGCATCAGCGCCCGGCGCGGGCGGGCGGCCATGAACGTCACCCTGTTTGATCTTGACCACACCTTGCTGCCGATTGACTCGGACCATTCCTGGGGTGTCTACACCAGCACCATAGGCTGGACCGACCCGCAGGAGTTTGCGCGGCGCAACGATGCGTTTTATGCCCAATACCAGGCCGGTCAGCTCGATGTGCACGAGTATGTGCGATTTGCCACCGAAGCGATCCGCCAGCGCGGGCGCGAGGCGTCCCTGCTGGCGCGGGACAACTTCATGCGCGACGTGATCGCCCCGGCGATCCAGCCCCAGGCACTGGAGCTGGTGCGTGGTCACCAGCGCCTGGGTGACCTGGTCGCCATCATCACCGCCACCAATGAGTTCGTGACGCGGCCCATTGCCGACGCCTTTGGTGTGCCTGAGCTGATTGCGGTGGAACTGGAGTGCGACAATACTGCCGACGGGGCAGGCTGGCTCACAGGCGAAATCCGTGGTGTGCCGTCCATGGGCGAAGGCAAGGTGCTGCGTTGTGCGCAGTGGCTCGCGCAACGGGGGCTGCAGCGATCGGACGTGGTGCTGCGGTTTTATTCTGACTCCATGAACGATCTGCCCCTTTTGCAAGACTGCGACGAAGCCGTCGTGACCAACCCCGAGCCGCGCCTGCGCGCCTTGGCTGGCGAACGTGGATGGCGCATACTGGACCTGTTTCAACCCCGCCCATGATCAAGAACTTCATCAACAAATTGCTTGGCAAGACAACTGCGGGCAATGCCAAGACCCGCTTCGGAAAGCGCCATGAAGTGGCCGTCGCCGAACACGGCATCGACCCCGCTCTGGTGGACGAGCGTGCGCTCCATGTGGTGCACACCCTCAAGCAGGCGGGTTTCGAGGCCTATGTGGTGGGTGGCGCCGTGCGCGACCTGCTGGTGGGCCTGCGTCCCAAGGACTTCGACGTCGCCACCAACGCCACGCCGGAGCAGGTCAAGGGTCTGTTTCGGCGTGCCTTCATCATCGGCCGGCGGTTTCGCATCGTGCACGTGGTGTTCGGGCGTGGTCGTGAACACGAGGTGATCGAGGTCTCTACCTTCCGCGCCTATCTCGACAATGCGGCGGCCGAGCAGGTGGCCGGCAACGAGCGCACCAGCCGCAGCGAACTCGCTGGTCTGAAACACGCCGTTGATTCGACGGGTCGGGTGTTGCGCGACAACGTGTGGGGACCCCAGGAGGAAGATGCGGTGCGGCGCGACTTCACCATCAACGCCATGTACTACGACCCGGAATCGCAGGTCGTGGTCGACTACCACGGTGGCATCAAGGACGCCAAGAAACTGGTGCTGCGCATGATTGGAGACCCGGCCACGCGGTACCGTGAAGACCCGGTGCGCATCATCCGGGCCATCCGTTTTTCGGCCAAGCTGCGTCCGCTGGGCTTCAAGCTCGAACCCAAGACCGCAGCCCCGCTGGTGGCGATGAAGAGTCTGCTGCTGGACGTGCCGCAAAGCCGGCTGTTCGACGAGATGCTCAAGTTGCTTCAGACCGGCCATGCGCTGGCGTCGATTGCACAGCTGGAGGATCTGGGTCTCGGCAGCGGCATCTACCCCCTGCTCGATGTGGTGGTGCAACGCGCGACGCAGCCTCTGGTGCGTGCGGCACTGCAGGACACCGATCGCCGGGTTGGCGAAGGCAAGCCGGTGGCTCCCAGCTTCCTGCTCGCCTGCGTGCTCTGGGCCGACGTGCGGGAGGCATGGAGCCGCCACCTGGAAGGCCGCGCGCGGCCTGCCCCCATACCAGCGCTGCATGATGCGATCGATGAAGTGTTCCAGGCGCGTATCGGTGATGTCTCCGGTGGTGGCAAGCTGGCCGGTGACATGCGCGAGATCTGGCTGATGCAGCCGCGTTTCGAAAAACGCACCGGAAGCACGGCTTTCGGCATGTTGGACCAGCCTCGGTTTCGGGCTGCGTTCGATTTCATGCGCCTGCGTGCCGAGACCGGCGAGGTGGAAGAGGTGCTGGCCGACTGGTGGCAGGAGTTCAGCATGGCCAGCGACGAGTTGCGTCGCGACAT